>NZ_JBSXOM010000020.1:0-107627 GCF_056859455.1 Qipengyuania sp. L-5Y
GCGTATCAGACCTCAACCGCTACTTCGCAGACCAGCCTACATTGGCGTCGAATAGTTGGTCTTTTAGTGCTAAAGAGAGGAAACGACGATGGCGAATACTTGCTCAAAAACGAAGCCAAATAAGATGGCGAGATAAAAGCAGCGCCGTCGTCCATGCTGCAGGTGGTTGGTTTTGTTGAGCAATAGGCGACGGCACTTGAGCTGGCTCCGCGGCGCTTTCCTGGAAAAGGCGTTTGTTCTCAGGTATATTAGCGACGGCACTTAACTTGGGATGGTATGTTTGCTGGACAAACCGCCTCAATTCGGAAGTCCCTCGCCGTTCGCTCGAACTCTGGTACATGCGAATGGTGAGCTCGCTCTCAGACTTCGGCGCTGCAGCGTAATAACGGCAACGACAGCGTACGAACGTCATGTGGCGCTGAACGGCGTGTTCGATCGATACTCGGTGTCGATGGCGGGCCGGTCTGTCCCCTCCCCTGCTCCCCAGGTCGGTCCGTCATCACCCGACAGACGAAAGGATCGACCGGTATGCCAACTGCAGGCACGACAGAGCATCTTCGAAAGCAGCGTGGGAGCCCGGCTATCGAACCGATCGTCATGCGTGTCCCGGACGCCTGTCGCTATCTTGGGATCGGGCGCAGCACGCTCTATGTGCTTATCGGCAAAGGCGAGATCGAGGTCATCAAAATGGGAAGCGCTACTCTCGTCATCACAGCCAGCCTTCGATCGCTGGTGGAACGGCTGCGAAGTCCGAACGCACAGCAGGCAAGTAGCACAGTATGATGACCGCGCACCGTGACCTCCTGCAAGCTGTCGTGCTTGCTGCCATCGTCCAGCACGCCGGATCACTCCAAACGCCAGCTCGTCTCGAAAGTGCGGGAGCGACGTGAAAAAGCAGAGCAAGCTCTCGCGGCCAGACTTGTGATCGCTCTTTTGCAGCGGTCCTAGTCTCTTTGCCGATGGCGGCTTCGCGCCCCAATTTCGGCCGTTCCAATTCTTGCCCGAAACGCCCGAAAGCGGACGTCTATTGCGCCCTCGCGCTACGGCAAGTCGCCCCAGGCTTCCGATGATATGGCATTCGCGGATCTTGTCCGCCTGGCAGGATCGTAACATCTGTCAAAGTTCGTTGCGGAGCGCCGAGATGAACGTTCTTGCGATCGATCTCGGCCAATTGCTGTGAGATCAGCTGATCGATGTCCTGGGACGGCTTTGCATCGTGATCGGATAGCGCGAGCAGTTCTCGAACTTGCGCCATGCCGAACCCGAGTTCGCGCGTGCGACGCAAAAAGGTTAGAGTCGCCAAATGCTCGTCGGAGTAATCGCGATAAACAATATCGGTCCGGTCGGCTGCTGGCCGGATGCCCTCGCGCTCGTAATAGCGGATCGTCTCCGCCTTCGTGTCGGTGGACCTTGTCAATTCGCCTCTAAGAATCGCTTGATCCTGTCCGGGTCAGAAGGCTCGGGCGGCGACTTCAGTATGACTCGATTCGGGTCGAAGTGATTTCGGGCGAGGAGATAGATGGTCTCGCCGATCAAACCAACTCGACTACGCGTTCCGACATCGACCAATGTCGGTGATGAACGTCACTTACCGAAGCATTCGCTAACGAGCTTTTCTCGAAGAGAGAAAGCTTCGGTGTATTGTTTTCCTGCGGCGCCGCGCGGCATGAAATTCCACCTGGCGCACTATAAGCTCCAGATCGTCCTTCCCGATATCGAAAGTTTCTCCCAAATCTCTCAGTGCGGCCTCGATATCGTCGGAATGTGGCGCAGTAGGCTCATGCTGTGGTATAGCCTGCGCTCCGATTGATCGCGCCTGATGAGGATAGTTGTGTCCGGAAATCCTATGATATAGGACACCGACGATCACCAGACATACTGCATTGAAAACAATGGGCAGAAAGACGAAGCTATATCCTAGGGCTTCGATGGTTTCTCCGCCGATGACCGCCGTGAGCGCCGCTGCTCCCCCGGGAGGATGCAGGCTGCGCGTGAGCGACATCGCCAAGATGGCAAGTCCTACAGCGAAACCGGCTGCAACGTGCGGCGAACCAAAAAGATGCGCGCAGAATACGCCCGCAAAGGCAGAAATCGCATTGCCGCCTATAACCGGCCAAGGCTGAGCTAGGGGACTCGCGGGAACGGCGAAGACGAGCACGGCCGACGCTCCCATCGGAGCGACGATGAAAGGTAGGATCGCGCTATCGTTCAGGATCCACGACGTGATGAAGCTTGTAAGAGCGATACCCGTCAGACCACCGGCGCACGCCAGCATGCGATCGCGAAAAGTGGCTCCAGCAAGTATTGGTTCGAAGATGCGTCGCATGGTAGCCTGTTTTGATGTCATCGCCTGGCGCCAATGCGGTACCCAATGCCGGGAAACGAGGCAAAATTCGCAATCATACTGATAGACGCACTATCTACCGGCAGCGTGGTGCACCATCACGGTAACCATTCGCCTTGCAATCACGAGCGCTGTCTCTTTGTTCCCTATTCTCACCGCCAACACTCAAGGCGCGCTTTCTTCGATTCCAGATCGTGCCCTGAAGCTATTTGCTTCGATCAACGGTAATCCCAAAGGGCTTTTGCACTTTGTAGATTATGAGGCATGGAGCTAAGCTGCTCGGTCCTTCAGTGTCGGCTGTCGCACTTAGACAATCCGCAAGCAGCATTCCTTACCAGAACGATCAGGCCAGTCGATCGCAGCGCCGGCTTGCGTTCCGATGAGACCGACGCCCACGAGGGTAATCGCCACAAATTGTTTGATTGAGAACGTTTAGCCAATCCTCATCAGACAGTTTGCCGATGAGTTCGCCGTGCTTAGTGTGCTGCATGTGGGCCAGGCGGCCATCGACAGCCTTTGTGATGCCATCGTGGCGCTCTGCTAGAGTCTGTTTCGCAAGCTCGCCTTGGTCGTGGGGGGATTTTTATTTGCCATGGCAGTATTTAGCCAATGCGAGCACTGAGCAGGCACGCTAAGGAACGAAGTGCAGGAACGGCTGTTCAAAACGATGCTGGTGAGGCGGTTTCGTGCGCCTTGTGCCATAGAGCCTTCGACCCGTTCAAATGGTGCACCCAGTCTTGTCTACCTCCTTAGAGCGACTGGGCGCCAGTACCCCCTCGGAATAGCAACAGGACCGCCCGCATGAAGTGCTTAGGCTCGCTGGAATCAAGCACTTGCCAATGATAGCCATTTGATGGGCTGGTATGGAACTGGCTCTGCGCTTTCAGTTGTTCGATTCGAACTGATGGTGTAGCCCTGCCGTTTCAAGCTTCCCTTGGCGGCAGGGCATTCTTCCCTGAAAGCTTCTGAATGGCTCCGCAATGCCTTCGATGGCGTTTCGAGCCATCACCTCTGCCGAAAATGGTTCAAGAGGGGAGTCATGATTAGATGCGATGCTTGCGGCATGACTGGCGATGAAACCGCGATGGACAATCACGTATGTAGGGTTGAAATTGAAGCTGTAGATGAGCGGCCTGATGGAAAGGCGCTAATGACAGGAAGTGCTTATGCCATGGCGATAGGGTTGTGCATCACCCTCATTGCATCGCTCGCCTATGCCAACGTAGGCAACGACCTTTACAGCTTTTCCAATGAGTATGCTGTGCAACAGGCTGCTAGAAGTGCTGGTTTATACTGGTCTACTGTAATGCTCGGTAGCGGTTTGTTCTCAGTCGGTCTGCTGCTCTGGTGCACAGGATACATTGCGAAAGCCATCAGCTTTCTGCCATCGAATAGAGTTGGTTGCCTGAGAAGCGATGAGGATCTCTTCTCATTGTTGAGAAGGTCGGACGCTGCGCTTTACAAGGCGAAGGCTGATGGACGCAATGTGGTTCGCTGCGCTGACGGAGACGCGACTCAGTCAGCGCACGGCGTTTTCGCTTCGGCTAGCTGGGGTCGTGAGACGCAGGGCGACAGGAGTGGACATAGGGGTGTAGAAACAAGCTCGAAACTGTCAGCTTTTGGCGTCCACGACCGTATTAGCCTCCCCTCCTAGAACGAAGATCCAGATAACAATGCAGGCGATCCACCCCGCGTTGAATATGATAAGTGCTGTCCACACCGCTGCCGGTGTTGCCCTCCGTTTTCCTGGCCCGCGCACCAACTCACCCGGCCTATTCCCGCGGAACACGCGAGCGACATCGCGCAGGTGTAGCAAGAGCCAAATGCCCGCGCCCAAGCTGACGACTGCAAAAAGCGCGATGAGAGCAGGAAGGAACCACAACGGCATTGAAGAAACTCCTTTCGGACCGAACTCAGACAGCCGAGCTGAAACGACGGACGGACTGCGGACGGTAGGTATCGAACAAGGCAGCGATCACGCGTGCATAGGGCAACCCGCTCGCTGTAATGGATAATTGGTCATTATCGAGGGTTGCAAGCTCGAGCTCGATGAAAGGGCGAAGGGCGTTGAGCACAGGCTCATCCAACACAGGGTCGATCGTCGCGCTGCCACGGCATAGGAGTGCTTCTATTATTTCCCCGCGCACTCGGTCGTCGTCGGTCCGAGCGATGCCCACCGCCGTTGTCAATCGGCTCTGGCTGGCTTGCATCCTGTAGCGACCGCTATTCTTCTCGTTCTGGGCAAGCAGCTTTGGGAAACTGCTTACTGCCGAACTGCCGAGACCAATCAGGACCAGTGACTGATCGTCCGTGAAGCCTTGAAAGTTTCGCCGCAGCTTTCCCGTCGCAGATGCTTGGGCGAGCGGATCGCTGGGTTTGGCAAAGTGGTCGAAACCAATGGAGCGGTAGCCCTGCTCGGTCAGGTAAGCATGCCCGAGTTGAGCCATAGCAAACCTTTCTTCCGGATCTGGAAGGGCGTTGCCGTCGATGACTCGCTGTCGCGCAATCAGATGCGGAACATGAGCGTAACCGAAGAGCGCGATGCGGTCCGGTGCTATGGCGACCGTGCGCTGTAAGCTGTCATGGAGGTCGTCCTGCGATTGGTGCGGGAGACCATACATCAGATCGAAATTCAGGGAGGTAATCCCATTCTGACGAAGAAGGTCTACGCTGTGTTCGATTAGGCCTTCGGGCTGAACCCGGCCGATCGCCTCCTGGCAGTGTGGTGCGAAGGTCTGCACACCGAGGCTTGCACGTTCGATCCCGACACTCCCGATCGCCTGCGCCCATTCCGCCGAAAATGTTCGGGGGTCGAGCTCGATCGAAAATGTGGGATCATCGATCTTGAAGCGTGCGATCAGGCAGTCGACGAGCGATAGGAATTCTGTTGGGCTGATCGCATTTGGGCTGCCGCCGCCAAACGCGATCCGACGCACATGTGCGTCGCTCCGCAACATATCGGAAACGAGATCTATCTCGCAGACCAGCGCATCAAGATAGGATTCGAGCCGCTGCCGTTTGCCAGACTTGCCCGTGTTGCACCCGCAGTAGAAACAGATTTTTTCGCAGAACGGGATGTGGACGTAGAGCGAAACGGCGCCGCTCGCATTGCCAAGAGCCTCGGCAAAATGGGTGGCTGACAAGGGGCCGAACTCGGCCGCAGTCGGATAGCTGGTGTAGCGGGGAACCGGAGTTGCCAGCAGATCGGGGTGATAGGTCCACATGGCGGGCTCGTTGCTCGTATTCGAGATCGTATTCATTGCGCTGGATCAATTCGCTTACGGGAACAGGACGCGTGGCAACCCTCGCTATGACAGGGCGCCGTGGGAGGCGATTCGCGCATCGGGATCGGAATGCTGAGGACACCGCCGCCGCATAGACGTGTTTCGATGGTCTGAGCAGCAACAGGAACCGGTCCGAATGATGCCGGAAGCAAGGCCAGAAAGGCGAACCTCGTCTTCATCGGCACCCTTCCTCATCTTCGTTGGTTGAATTCCGGCCATCATCCTCGTCATCGATAAGAATACGGTTTGCCGCGCCGTCGAGATCCTCGAACTGGCCGTCGCGCATGGCCCAAAAGAACAGGACCAACCCGGCACCGCCCAGAAACAGCGCGACCGGGATGAGGAAGACCAGCACGTTCAAGGTGCGTTTCTCATGCGCGCCAGCCGCAGGGAGTTTCCAACGACAACCAATGAACTGAGCGACATGGCTATGGCGGCGATCAGAGGTGTCACGAGACCCGCGAGCGCGAGCGGCACTGCAACCACGTTGTAGCCGATCGCAAATCCGAAGTTCTGGCGGACGATGCGCATCGTCCGGCGGGCGATGGTGATCGCCAGCGCAACCGGCATTAACCCCTTGCCAAGGAACACCGCGTCTGCGGCTTGTTGGCTCACGTCGCTAGCGGTGCCGGGCGCGATGGAGGCATGGGCCGCTGCCAGCGCAGGGCCATCATTGATACCGTCACCGACCATTAGTGGGCGATGTCCGTCTGCCTTCAAGGCATCGAGCAGGGCCAACTTGGTATTGGGACGCATTTCGCCTTCGCCTTCAATACCAAGCTCGCCTGCGAGTGCGCGGACGGGAGAATGCCGATCGCCTGAGACGATCCTGCTGTCCAAGCCGCTTGCATCCAGTGCGGCGAGCGTCTGGGCGGCATCGGCCCGCACTGGATCCGCATAAACGATGGCAATTTTTTCCTCACCAATGTGCAGGGTCGATGCCACCCCCGTTTGATCCAAAGCACCACGAGCCAATGAGACGGGGATCTCGCCATGCATCCCGCTTATGCCTTGTCCTCCTGTTTCGGTAATCTCAGTGAGCGATGCAGGTGAGACGCCTTCCGCTCCGAGCGCGGACACGATGCCCTTACTCAAGGGGTGTCGGCTAGACTGCGCGAGGGCTAGCGCGATAGCTTTTTGGTCATTCGTGAGATGATCGAGGCTTGGAACAGGCTCGCCCAGCGTCAGCGTTCCGGTCTTGTCGAACAGTGCGGTATCGACTTCGGCCAATCGTTCGAGCGCGCTTCCATCCTTGACCAGCATGCCTCTCCTGGCGAGCGCCCCTGAAGCAACCACTTGAGCAGCTGGAACTGCCAGCCCCATGGCACACGGACAGGTAATGATAAGAACTGCGATCGCAATCACGAGTGACTGGTGCCAGCCGGCCCCGGCAATCATCCATCCAGCAAACGCCAGCAGCGCAAGAGTATGGACGGCTGGCGCATAAAGGCGCGATGCACGGTCAGCGATACGGACGTAATGACTGCGCGACTGCCCCGCCTCATCCATCAGCCGAGCGATCTCGGCAATCGCTGTATCGGACGAGGCGGCGGTAACGCGCACGCGGATGGGATCGCCGAGATTGATCGCTCCGGCATGAACCGTATCGCCAACACCGACAGGTTGAGGGGTGCTTTCGCCGGTGAGCATCGCATTGTCGATCGAACTTCGTCCGTCCTCGATCACACCATCCGCCGCAAGCGCCTCGCCCGCGGCGATAAGCATGAGCATTCCCGGCTCAAGATCGTCCGCTTCGACCGTTCGGCTGGAACCATTTTCCGCCAAGACGCGAGCTGACTTTCCCATACGCGACAGCAGTGCACCGATGCCTGCGCGGGTCTTGTTCCGCATCGTCGCATCGAGCGCGCGGCCGGCAAGTAGGAAGAACAACAGCATGACCGCGCTGTCGAAATAGGCATGCCCGCCGCCGATGATTGTTTCGTAGACGCTGAGCCCGGTAGCGAGCAGGACACCGATCGAGATCGGCACGTCCATGTTTGTCCGACGATGCCGTAGGGCCATGGCCGCGCTCGAGAAGAAAGGGCGTCCGGCATAGGCCACCACGGGCAGTGCGATCAGCGCGGACAGCCAGTGGAACAGTTCGCGGGTTACACCGCCCGCACCCGACCAGACGCTGACCGAGAGCAGCATGATGTTCATCATGCCGAACCCCGCCACGGCAAGCGAGCGCAGGAGCATGCGGGCTTCGGCATCGTCCTGGCCTAGGGGGTTTGCATCGGCGACCTGCGCTTCGAAGCCGATCCTGCCGATGGCTGCAACAAGCTCTTCTGCGTCGAACTCCCGGTCGTGCCGGACGGCGACACGCTTGGCGGAAAAGTTGACGCGCGCAGCCTCGATACCGTCGATCTCTTGTAGACCGCGTTCGATCTTGGCGATGCAACCGGCACAGCGCATGCCGGGCACGGTGAACCTGCTATCGACGAGGCCGGGTCGCTCAAGCGTTTCGATTGCCGTAGGCGCGTTCACGGCAACTGCTCTTCGGTCGACCATGCCTCTCCCTCGGGAGATGCGACTTTCAGGCGCACGATCCAGCGTCCCGTATCGAGTGGTTCGAGCGATACGTGATTCCCGGGCGTCGCTTCGATAAAACTAAGGCTCTTGCTTTCCGGTTGCCCCAGCGGTCGGCGAGCTTCTGCGGTCACGGTCGCGCCATCGGGCACTGATGTGGTGTCGATCAGCAAGTGCCCGTTCTCACTTCGCGTCATCTCGACCGACCAGCCCAGCGCCTCCTGCTCTTCGGCAGCTTCGAGCCAGTCATTGAACTCCTGGCTTGCGACATAGGAGTTTTCGACGATCACACCGCCGAAGCCGCGCACGGCGAGCGTAGCCATGAAAAGGTTGACCGCAATGATGATGGCGAACCCGGTGACGATGATTGCTGCCGCATGCTTACCTGTGAATTCGCGTTTCATTCCTCGCCTCCCGGCGTGTCGAACCGCGTTTCCGTTGTCGCTGTTTCCTGCTGCTCATCGCGCGAAGTCACGCTGAAGCTGAAATCCTGCGTAGAGGTTCCTTCGGGCGCAACCACATAGGCCCGAACCGAGAGAACCTGATCGGCAGGCACTGTTTTGACCTGGGTGCGCGCAGCGTCGTCCCTCCCGATTGTATCCGTCCACATTAGCGCGCCGGGAAGGCCCTCGACAGCAATCTCCATCTCGCGCGGTCGACTTTCCATGTTACGCAGCTTGAGCGTGTAGGAGTTGCGCACCGATCCATCGCTCATGAGGATGTAAGGCGGATTGCGATCGGGGGATACCGAAAGGCCCACATGGTTGCGCACGCCCAATGCGAACAGCATGGCGAAACCGATGCTGCCCCAGATCAGGAAATAAGCGAGGGTCCTTGGACGAAGCAGTGCTCTCCAAGGTGAGCGCGTGGGTTCTCCAATCGCTTCTTTCTCGCAATCCTCGAGCGTTGCGTAGTCTATCAGACCACGTGGGCGGCCAACGTCGGCCATTACCTTGTCACAGGCATCAATGCACAATCCACAGGTGATGCAGCCAACCTGCGGACCTTCGCGAATGTCGATACCGGTCGGACAAACGGCAACGCATTGGAGGCAGTCGATACAGTCGCCGAACTTGCCGGGGTTCTTTTCCGCCCTCTTGACACTCCCACGCGGCTCACCGCGCCAGTCCTTGTAGGTCACGAGCAGCGACTTCTCGTCCATCATCGCGGTCTGGATACGTGGCCAGGGACACATGTAGATGCAGACCTGCTCGCGCATGAACCCGCCGAGCGTGAACGTGGTGAGCGTCAGGATTGCCACTGTGATATAAGCGGCTGGTGCCGCATCGCCGACCCAGAAGTCTTGCACCAAGGTCGGCGCGTCGGCGAAGTACATGATCCATGCACCGCCGGTCCAGAAGCTGATGACGAGGTAAATCGTGTATTTGAAGCTCCGCTTTGCGAATTTCTTCGGTCCCATCGGCGCCGCGTCGAGCCTCATGCGAGCATTGCGGTCGCCATCGACGAAGCGATCGACATGCTGGAACAGGTCTGTCCAGACAGTCTGCGGGCAGGCATATCCGCACCAGGCACGTCCGACCGCGCTCGTCACGAGGAAGAGCCCGAGCGCCGCCATGATCAGCAGGCCGGCGACATAGTAGAATTCGTGCGGCCAGATCTCGATGCCAAACATGTAGAAACGGCGATTGGCCAAATCGACCAGCACTGCCTGGTCGGGAGCATAAGGACCGCGATCCCAACGGATCCAGGGCGTGCCGTAATAGATCGCCAGAGTGACGAACATCACGAACCACTTGAACCGGCGGAAGGGTCCGTCGATCCGCTTGTTGTGGACCTTGGTGCGTTTCTCAAACAGCTTAGTCGGCAGCTGGTGACGCGGCGGCTCGTGCGGCTCATGACGCAGCGTCGTCGCTTCCGGCTCGGCTACCGCGCTCGAGACCGGCTCGTTGGTCTTCGCTCGCCCGTCCTCGACAACAACCGACCAGTCACGCTCCTCGCCTTCTCGGCGAGAAGGAGCGCTCGACGCGCGGCCGGGGTCACGGTTCTTCATCGACCTCTACCGTAGAATCTTCGGCGACCTCGACGAATTCCTCGCCGCCACCCAGAGACCAGACATAGGCCGAGAGCATCTTGATCGTGACCGGGTCGAGACGTTCGCTCCAGTGCGGCATGCGGCCCATCTTGGGGGTCAGGATCTGGTCGCGGACCTGTTCGCGAGAGCTGCCGTAGAGCCAGATCGCATCGTTCAGACGCGGTGCTCCTAGTTCACGGTTTCCTTCGCCAGCGGTGCCATGACAGACGCTGCAATTGTCCTGGTAGAGCTGCGCACCCGTCCGACTTGATGCACCTTTGCCGCTAAGCGAAAGCACATGGTTTACCAGTCCGTCGATCTGAGCTGGTTCAAAAACGCCTTCGAATGGCGGCATGACACTCGTGCGGGTATCGTCAACGCCCGGTGCGCGAATGCCGTTCACCAACGTGTATTCGATGGCCTTCAGATCGCCACCCCACAGCCAATCATCATCGTTGAGGTTGGGATAGCCAAGTGTCTGGCTTCCGGCCGCTCCCGAACCATGGCACTGCGAGCAATGGACCTGAAAAGCCGATCTTCCCCCAGCCACCGCTTGCGCGAACAGTTCGCTGTTCTCTGGCAGACGTTCGATAGGAATTCGAGCAAGTTCTTCGCGAACGGTCGCGCGCTCTTGGTCGACGACGCTCATCTCCTCGGCAAGTTCGCCTCGGCTGGACCAGCCAAGCACGCCTTCCGTAGCCTTGTTAACCAATGGCCAAGCCGGATAGAGGATCACGTAGACCACGCCCCAGATGATCGTCAGGTATAGCGTCCACAGCCACCAGCGCGGCATAGGCGTATCGAGTTCCTCGATGCCGTCCCATTCGTGTCCTACAGTCTCCGTTCCGGTCGGCTCGTCGATGCGCTTATTTGCCATCCTGGCGCTCCCCGGTTTTCTCGTCCTTGAATATCGAACGCGCTACTTCTTGGTTTTGTTGCTTTGCCCCGGGCCGGAACACCCAGAGACAAAGGCCGAGAAACAGGATCAGGAGGGCGACAAGTCCGTAGCTGTCCGCGAAGTGACGCAACTGGTCGTAGAGGCTCATCGGCCTTTCTCCTCGGCCAACCGCTCCTGTGCGGCAGCGCTATCGACGTCGACCAAAGTCCCGAGCATCTGCAGGTAGGCAACGAGTGCGTCCATTTCGGTCAGTCTGCTCGGATCACCGTCGAAGTCGCGGACCTGTGCCTTGGGATAGCGCTGCTGGAAGTCTTCAACATCGCCTCCGCTGTCGGGATCGGCCTGAAGGATCATGTCCGCCATCGCCTCGCCGACGTCACGATCCGAATAAGGAACGCCAACACGCCGCAGGGCGACCAGCATAGCAGCGGCATGGTCGGTATTGAGCGGTGTGTCACCAAGGAACGAGTATTTTGGCATGATGCTTTCCGGGACGACACTCTGCGGATCCTCAAGGTGCTGGACGTGCCACTCATCTGAATAGCGCCCACCGACGCGCGCGAGGTCTGGCCCGGTGCGCTTCGAACCCCACTGGAAAGGATGGTCATACATGCTTTCGGCGGCGAGGCTGTAATGCCCGTAGCGCTCTACCTCGTCACGGAACGGTCGGATCATCTGGCTGTGACAGGAATAGCAGCCCTCGCGCACATAGACGTTTCGACCGGCCTGCTCGAGCGGCGTATAGGGACGCATCCCCTCCACTTCCTCGATCGTGTTATTCATCCAGAACAGCGGAGCGATCTCCACGATGCCGCCGATCGCCACCGCGATGAAGGAACCGATCGCAAGCAAGTTGATGTTCTTTTCCAGCTTCTTGTGCTGGGTAGCGAGACCCATGGCGATCTATCCTATTCTGCGGGTTCGGGGGATGCCGAGCCTGCGATGGGCCGGTCCTTGTCGGGGTCGTAAGCGGGCATGGCACCCATCGGCTTTTCCTCTCGCAGCTTGCCACCAATGGTCATCCAGACGTTGTAGCCCATGATAATGGCGCCGCTGAGATACATGACACCGCCCAGCGCTCTGATGATGTAGAGTTCGTGCAGCGCGGCCACCGTTTCGGCGAAGCTGTTCACGAGATAGCCGTCCGGGCCGTATTCACGCCACATCAGGCCCTGGGTAATACCTGCCACCCACATGCTGGCTGCGTAGAAGACGATACCAAGCGTCGCGAGCCAGAAGTGCCAGTTGATCATGCGCAGCGAATACATGCGCTCGCGCTTCCACAGTCGCGGGACAAGGAAATAGACCGCAGCGAAGCTGATCAGCCCGTTCCAGCCGAGAGCGCCCGAATGCACGTGCCCGACGGTCCAGTCGGTATAGTGGGACAGCGAATTGACCGCCTTGATACTGAGCATCGGCCCTTCGAAGGTGGCCATGCCATAGAACGCCATCGCCATGACCATCATTCGGATGATCGGATCGGTGCGGACTTTGTCCCATGCGCCGTTGAGCGTCATCAGTCCGTTGATCATGCCGCCCCAACTGGGCATCCACAGGATCACGGAGAAAACCATACCCAGCGTCTGCGCCCAATCGGGCAATGCGGTGTAATGCAGGTGGTGCGGTCCCGCCCAGATGTAGAGAAAGATCAGCGACCAGAAATGGATGATGGAGAGCCGGTAACTGTAGACCGGTCGTTCGGCCTGTTTGGGCACGAAGTAATACATCATGGCGAGGAACGGCACAGTCAGGAAGAACGCGACCGCATTGTGTCCATACCACCACTGGGTCAAAGCATCCTGGACGCCTGCGAAGGCGGAGAACGAAAGCGATCCGTTCCACGCGACAGGCACCGCCAGGTTGTTGACGATATGCAGCATCGCGATGGTAATGATGAACGAGAGGTAGAACCAGTTCGCGACGTAGATGTGCGGTTCGGTCCGGCGCGCCAGCGTGCCAACGAAGACGATCAGATAGGCCACCCAAACGATGGTTAGCCACAGGTCGACATACCATTCCGGCTCTGCGTATTCGCGGCTCTGCGTGACGCCGAACAGATAGCCCGATGCCGCAAGCACGATGAACAACTGGTATCCCCAGAACACAAACCGGGCGAGAGCGGGAAACGCGAGTTGCGCGCGGCAGGTGCGCTGGACGACGTAGAAGCTGCTCGCGATCAGGATGTTGCCACCAAACGCGAAGATTACTGCGGAGGTGTGCAGCGGACGAACCCTCCCGAAATTGAAGTAGGGCTCGATGTTGAGCTGCGGAAAAGCCAGCTGCGAGGCGATGAACACGCCAGCGAGTAGACCCACGAGAGCCCACATCATGGTGGCCAGGACGCCCCAGCGGATAGGGTCGTCGTCATATCGCGACGGCCCTTCAGGCATTTTGAAGAAGCCCTGCGCTTTTCCTAAAGAATCGAAACCAGCGGCGGTCACCCAGACCATCACGAACGCGATAACTCCGATTATGGTCGCGTGCGCCGCCATCCCGCTATCGGCCGCTGTCGCAACCATCACGATAGATAGGACCATGATCAATAACCAGAGGCCCACCCGCCCCAGTGCAGCTTCAGCTTGCATCAATTACTCCGATCGCTTTTTCACGGCTCTATGCGGCTGGACGCACAACCGCATTGACCTGGATCAAAATTCGAAAAATTTTGCTTTTCAACAAGGAAGCGCAGCCACCTCCCGAATTCGAAGCCGGTCTAATATCGTAACGTCGGATCTGCCGTTGGTATCTATGATGCCAAGTTCCCGCAGCTCGGTGAATTGCCGACTGACTGTTTCGATGGTCAGCCCCAAGCTGTCAGCGATTTCGCGTCGAGATATCGGAAGACTGAGCGATACTCCGTCATCATTTTGTTTTCCAATGCGTTCGGCCATCGATGTTAGGAAAGTCGCAACACGTTCCTGCGCGGTCTTGCGGCCAAGGAGCACCGACATGTCTCGGGATTGATCAAATGCGACGAACATGTGTTCGCAAACCGCCTTCGCTAAATCGGGATCTGCCGCGATGGTTCGAATGAAGGCGTCTGCCGGAAAAGCAAAGAGGCGACAGTCGGTGATGCCGTGTAGCGAGTATGGCACGGCGTCTGACCGCGGAAACACTGTGAGATCGTTCGCCAGCAAGAACGCAACGACCTGTTCTCGATCATTACCAAGATGTCCGACAAACTTCGCAACACCCTCTGCAACGAAGACAATAAATCTGACAGCGGGGTCGTCGAGCTCCGCAACTGCGCCGCATTTGATGTCTACGTCGCCGCCCAACGCGCAAAGGCGTGATGCCATGGACTTTGGCAGGTCCAAATGGAGTAAGGCAGCGAAAAGGCGCTGAAGATCGTTGTCGGACAAGGCCCGGAGCTCCGCAATAGGTTCCGGATCGACATGTGCAGTTGAACTTCCATCAGGTCTTTGAGGCAGATCAAACGGCTAGAATATTTCTAAACGTGACGCATCGGGTTTGGCGACAAGGTATAAGGCGCGATTATGCAGCCAGCATCTCGAGAGCGTCACGCTTACGAATGGTGACGTCCCGACGGCCTCGCATTTCAATGAGGCCTTCCTCACGGAACTTCGTAAACTGGCGGCTGACTGTTTCGATAGTGAGGCCGAGAATATCCGCGATCTGCTGGCGTGACATTGGAAGCTCGAACTCGTCAGGCACTTTCCATCCCGTATTCTCACAGGTCGCCAAGACTGTTCGTGAGGCGATTTCGAGAAGCAGAGTTGCGAGCTTTTCCTCTGCGTTCATCCGCCCTAGAAGCAGCATCCAGCGTCGGGTTCTGTCGAGTTCACCCAGCGTTCGTTCAAGTAACTTGTGCTCCAGCCGCCCATGCTCCTCGGCAAAGCGCTCGAAATCCGATCGCTGAAAAACGCAGACGATCGATTCGCTCAGAGCTTCTACGCTGTAGGGAGAAACCTCGCCAAAGGGACGACCGAGGAAATCGGATGGATAGGCGAGCCCGAGGATCTGTTCCCGGCCATCACTTTTCTGGGTGGAGAGCTTCAGCACACCAGAAACCACGTTGGCGACAAAGACGGCTTCGTCGCCTTCCCATAAAAGGGTTTCTCCAGGCGCCAGACGTCTTCTGCGCCCGATCTTGTTCAACAACGCTATTTCATGATCGTCCAGGTCGGCGCAGATCGCGCGGTTTCGGACGGAGCAAGCCTGACAGAAATTGATTTCATTTGTTGGATCTTCGGCCTGCATGGCCACCGTCTAGCCCTGCATGCTTAGCTTTCCAACCCGTTCGTCCGGACAGTTTTACGAAGATGGCGCGAGCACGTGTGGACGACGAAGGCATAGATCGCCAAGCGCATGACATCGAGCCCGATCCACCAATCGTGCAGCGATGTTGGTCCGACCGCCGCACCTGCGATCTGCGCCATCGTGCGGTCGTCCAATTCCGGCATGATTACGATCCACTGCAGAGCCACTGTCGCGATTGCTACGATTATCAAACGGCGCGATGTTCCTCGTGCCGAAACGAAAAGGGCAAACAGCAGAATGCTCTCGATCGCGACGGACGCCCGGAAGGTCTCTCGCCCCACCGCGAGTAAATGAGACATCGGCACGTCGGCTGCCAGGAATTTTACTGGCGTCGCGATGAACGACAGAGAGAAAAGCGTCGCAAGAACAGCGACAGCAAGCCCTAGGGTTCTCAGGGCTGAACGGTTTGTCATGCCTGACCTGCCTTCGTGTTCTCATCGGATCGCGGCGCACACAGGGTCGGTCCGTATCGGAAAAGAAAGAGGCCGAATGCTCCGAGCCAAGCTGCTCCAGCAACCGCCAGCGCCGCCTGTCCGTCGCCGATGGAGAGAGCTGCCTGAACCCGCAAGACAGCCGCAATCGTGATGAGAATATACGAGGCGACAATCTCCCGACTGGCAAAGAGCGCCCGGCCGGTATGGCCGAGGCTGGCTCTGCTCATGACTGCGAGAATCATCGTTGCCATCGCGCCTGTCGAAAAGGCGTGGATACCCGCTGTCTCCGGAACGATCTCGACTTGGGCACCGGCAAGAAGCAAGAGCCCCACCGGGAGCCAGAGGTATGCCAGATGCAGAATCCACACCAGAGCATTGGCGCTGCACCGCCAGCCATGCAATTTCGACAGGCGAAGAAAGTGGGCAACGGAAGCGCTCGATAGGAGCACCGCGCTCAACAAGCTGAACGGTGCGCTTAGCCACGCCAGCAGTGCGGCGGCGGTCAGGGCGATTATCACTTTGTCCAAGGTGCGAGGCTGCGTGGACAATCGTTCACGAGCGCCGATGGAGCTGAGCCAGTTACGCGTAAAGCTCGGGATAATTCGTCCTCCGATGATCGCGATTAACAAGACGACGAGACTGAGTCCGGCTCGCCATCCCAGCGACGAATCTAACGAACCTGCCATTTCAAGCCGGTCTAGGATACCGGCAGCTCCAAAGAGGAGCACGATCGCGACGACAGGCAGATTGCGGTTTCTGCTCTGGATTATCTCGCGTGCGAGGAGGAATGCCAGAAGGAGATAGAAGCCTCCATCGACGAGAATGAGCATGGGATTATTGTCGGGCGATACGAACGGAAGAAGTCTCCCGGAGAGCCACACTGCGAAAAGGGCGGCTAAGGGACCACCTGCAATGGGCAGCCGCCCCGTCCAGTTCGGAACTGCTGTCAGCACAAATCCTGCGATCGCTGCACCGACAAAGCCGAACAGCATTTCATGACGGTGCCATGCGAGTGGATTGTCGAGCAGGTCGAACGACACGAAACCAAAAAGCACGGTCAGCCATGCCGCTAGGGCGGATATGGCCCAAGCTGCGGCACCGAGGAAGAATGGTCTGAAGCCGCCGCGCAGGATCGGCGGGCTTTTCGCCATTCGTCTGCGGCGCAGCTCCAGTCTTTCAGAATTTGTCGGCATACGAGGCGACCTTGTTCGATTAGGTCACCGATAGCACTACACCCCGCCGGACAACTTGATTTACCTCAAACTTCGCTAAAACGTCGAACCGAATTGCTCGCGATCGCTTCCACCTTCGCTCCTAGAATGCATCGATTGCTAGGACGGTTCAGGTGATGGGAAAGCGCGGGATGACACGCGCAACCGACAATACTGGGGGGCACTAGAGAGTGGGCAAATCGCGTGATGGCCAGCCAGTATTATCATCAGTGTCGAGAAGCCACGAAGGGCGAGAGGTCCGCAAATGATCTTAAGACATCGAAGGTCTGGACCAAGGCGCATTGAATTGCATCGGGACCAGTGATGACGTGACGAGCGCGGATGCCAGTAAAATATCCCCTGCTACCAAGTCGGTGACTTTCGCTAGGTCATCGATATGATGCCTCAACACCGCGATGCGGTCCGTGTGCTTGACCGTCGCCCCTCTTTTTGCACCGTCCGCCGACAACGGTGAATACTCCGACAGGCGTTCGGCGATGCGGCCAGATCCTTTGGTCTCCTACCTCAATTTGCGCTCGCCCCCTTAAGCTTCGTGGCAACGCTGCTGACGGAGGTATCCATGGCTGCACTGGGCCTAGACGTGGGTGTGCGCAATCTGGGGAATGCCGGTCCCAAAGTGATTACTACGGTGGTTTTGTCATTGATCGTGCTTGCTCGAGTATCGCTGATTGCGATCTGGATCAGCGGAGCATAGATCCACCTCATCCGGCCGCCAGAGCAGGTTCGAGGTTCCCGGTCATATCGAGATCTTCTCATAACGGAAGCCCCGGGAACAACACGAATATCCCGCAATGCTAGGCTGCCCGGTCCGTCCTTTCCGGCTGTCGCACGTCGACGATCCGCAGGCAGCGTTCCTTGCCAGAACGATCGGGCCAGTTGATCGCAGAACCGGCTTGCATTCCAATGAGACCGGCGCCCACGAGGGTCAGCACGGAGAGACGGTTCTGGTCCAGGTTCGCATCGCGCGGCCATACCAGTTGAACCTTGCGCCGGTCACACGATCGCTCGTCGACGAATTCGACCTCGGATTGCATGGTCACAACGTCATGAGGTAGGTCTTCGGCTGCCACGACATTAGCGCGATCCAGTTCCTCGCACAGTTTTCCAGCTACATCCGGACTGCGCTCCTCGATGGACATCGCCAGTTCGTAGAGCGCGTCCGCTTCGGTATCGATAACATGAATGATCGGCTTTTGGCCGTTTTGGGAAGTGGTCATTTTTCGTAACTCGCTAGAGAGCCGCAAGAGAATCTCGGCTGGGCTGAAGATCGTCCGGGAGCCTCGTCCCGGACCGGATCACGGCCGTCGAGACGAGGCGTGCGCCCGTGCGGGCAGCTGACCTGCGTGCGCGAAATGTCGGTCGATGTGTTGCGAAAAGACCATGAGCCACATGTGGGCGCGATCTTCGGTTTAGTCAAATGGCATAAGACCAATCGCCTCATCGACTATTTCGAGACTTTCATGTCCGAAAGGCCTATCTGAAGGAAATGATGAACTTTCCTTCTTTCGGCTCCAGACGCGGACCAGATCTCGCCATCGATCTCGGCACTGCCAACATGCGTATCATGGTGCGAGGCGAAGGCGTGGTCTTCGACGAACCATCCCTGTGCTATTACGAGAAGACGGCCGGTCAGATGAAACTGATTGCAGCTGGCCGGGACGTTCTGGCGATGGTCGATCGGGTTCCCGGAACCCATGTGGTCCGCCGTCCCCTTGCCCGCGGTGTTTTGCAGGATATGGACGCAGCTTCCGCACTGCTTGCTCATGGTCTCTCGTCGGTGGTTGGCAGGAAGCGTAGAGGACGCCCCCCAGCCATGATCGGTATTCCGGCGGACGCCACGAAGGCAGAGGCGAATGCATTGCTCGCTGCCGCGGACGATGCCGGCTTCGGAAGGATCGAACTGGTGCGCGAGCCTTTTGCAGCGGCTATTGGGGCAGACCTGCCCGTCCGCGAAGCCCGCGCGTCCATGGTCGTCGAATGCGGCGCCGGAACGACCGAGGTTGCGGTCTTCTCGATCGACGGACAATGTCGTTCGCGCTCCGTGCGTTTGGGCGGTCTCGGCCTCGACGAGGCGATTACCGAACATCTTCATCTCCGGCATCACTTCCTCATAGGCAAAATCACCGCCGAGACGCTGAAGAAGCATCTCGCGGCAGAAGGTGCCGAGGACGCGGTAGTGGAAATCAGAGGTCGATCACTGCACAATGGTCTTCCAGGAACGTTGACCTTGACGGTTTCCGAGTTTCACCCCGTGCTGCAGCGACACTTCGGTCGTTTTGCAGATGCCGCCAAGCTTGTGGTCGGCGAAATATCTCCCGATCTTGCCGCCGACCTGTTGAGCGAGCGCGTTGTCGCCACGGGCGGTGGGATCTGCGCCAGATTCCTGGCTGAGGCGATCACCGCTGAATGCGGTGTTGCCGTGACCATCGCCAACGATCCCTCCGGTTGCGTCTCGCGCGGCCTGATGCGGTTGATGGAGGAGCGCGCTGCCTAACTCTCGACGGCAGCGTTTCGTCCGGGTCGAACATGCAAAACAAGTCCCGCTTCTTTGCAAGCCTGTGGTCGCGCGCTTACGTGCTCCTTACGTTCACCGCCCTGTTTTGGGCCGGTAATGCAATCGTTGCGCGCGCGGCGTGCGAGCTGGTCCTTCCCGTCGCCTTGGCGTTCTGGAGATGGACGATTGCCCTGGCCATCATCCTGCCATTTGCATGGCGCCACTTGCGGCGGAATGCTCCCGTCATCCGAGGGAACTGGAGGATGCTGCTGGTGCTTGGCGCACTCGGCATCGGCGCCTTCAACACCCTGCTCTACAGCGGATTGCAACAGACCACAGCGCTCAACGCCATGTTGCTGCAGTCGGGCCAACCCGCCCTCATTCTGTTTCTTGGCGCGATTTTCATGGGCGACAGCACGGCACTGCGCCAGATCGTCGGTGCCGCCATCGCGCTGGCTGGTGTGCTCTGGATCATCGCTCGCGGGAACTTTGGTGTTCTCGGCACCCTGAATTTCAACGAAGGCGACCTCATCATCGGCCTCGCCGTGTGTCTGTGGGCGGTCTATGCGGTAATGCTCAGGCGCTGCCCTGCGATCCATCCCCTAAGCCTGTTTGCAGTGACCTTGATCGTCGGCATAATCGTGATCGCGCCGTTCTATGCGCTGGAGCTCAATTCGGGGCGCTATATCGTTTTGCAGGAGGAAAGCCTGCTGGCGATCGGATATGTTTCGGTTTTTCCTTCCATCCTCGCCTACCTCTTCTTCAACAGGGGCGTAGAACTCATCGGGTCTGCAGGAACCGGGATGTATATGAACGTCATGCCAGTTATGGGCGCGGGGCTTGCGATTATCTTTCTAGGCGAACATTTGCGAGGCTTTCATGCGATCGGAATGGCGCTGATAGTTGGCGGCATTCTTCTCGCTGGCCGAGGTAGCAAGCCTCTGGCGGGAGCTGTCGTTTCTTCGAAGACAGACAATATCGAACGACGAAATGAAAGTGAGTGACCGTTTCCCGACACACGCGAAGGATCCCGCATTCGGGCCGACGATCTGGGTCACACGCACGTCGCCGGATAACGAAAAGACTGCGGGCGCCTTGCGGCGGTTAGGGTTCGATGCGCTGGCTGTGCCCGTTCTGCGAGTGGAAGGTCTCCCTGAGAAAGCTTTGGACGAGCCGCCCGATGCGATCGTGTTCACGTCGGTAAATGGCGTGCGCCATCATTCTATCTGCCCGGCACTTCTCGATATTCCAGTGTTCGCGGTGGGCGACAGGACAGCGGCGAGTGCCGCCCACGCTGGATATACCCATGTTGTCTCGGCGGCTGGGGATGTTCTCGATCTGGAGCGCCTGATCGTTCAGTCCCTCCCGCGAGGGAGTCGGCTTCTGCACTTTTCCGCCCACCGGCCGGCTGGAGACCTGACCGGCAACCTTCGCCGCAAGGGTTATCTCGCCACGAGAAAGCCGGTCTATGAGACCCGCGATGTCGCTGTCGCGAAGCTATTGGCATCCCTTCCAGCACCGCACGAGATAAACGGAATTCTGATCCACTCGCCGCGCGCTGGTCATGTGGTGAAGCGCTGCCTGGAACGGACATCCCGGCCTTTCAGAGGCATCGTCTATTGCATCTCCGATGCAGCCGCGGCTCCTTTCGAGGGGAAGCAAGGAATGGATATTCGTGTCGCCGCACGGCCCGACGAAGCCTCGATGCTGGCGCTCATCGCGAACCCTTAACGGAACACAGGAGCAGCCGCATTCTTTAGCGTGACGGATAGATAATAATGGAGATCAACATGAACAAGTTCGCCCGCCTGCTTTTCGGATCCGCTCTCCTCCTCTCCGCCTGCAATGATCAGGAAGACCAGGTCGAAGACCGTATTGAAGAACAAGCCGAGCAGAGCGCGCAGGAGTCCGGCGACACCCCGGTGGCACTCGGTCTGACCGAACGCCAGTTGCTCGATGCTGAAATCCTGGCCGCCGACGGAACCAAATTGGGTGACGTGGAAGCCGTGACGAAAGATGCCGACGGCAATGCGACCGAACTTCTTATAGAAGTCGAGGACAGCGATCCTGATCGTTACGTCGCGATACCGATTGACGGTCTGACCGTGACGACCCGTGGCAATGACACCGATCTTTCGTCGGAGATGACGATGGAAGATATCGGTTCGCTTCCGGATGCGCAGATTCTGTGACGATCGAGCGAAGCAAGCCGGCAAGTCAGCTTCCGACTGCTTCAACGCCCGCCGAAGCCGATGTAATTGAAGAAACAATGTCCAATATGTCCTGCCGCGGCGATGCGGACAGGCCGGTCGAAGTCATCCAGTATCGCCACATCGCCATTTCGAAATCTGAGCGCGGCGAGCGTCGCCGTGTGGGCGCCATCGGTTGGCGAACTTCCGATGATGAGCCTGTCCGACAGATCGACAGAGATCTTTACCAGATCGTCTCGTCGGAGGAGCTGCTCGAGCGGGTAGACTGATCCACGTGACGCGCACGAAGTTCGTTCTCGCGGGTCGCGAGCCTTTCGTATCGGCATAATGGGATATGCTCGTTCGGCTCCTCACGGTATTCCGAGCTTGGATAGACGACTCCGGTTGATCCGCTGACAACGGCTCCATCCGTCAACTTTGCCCGTTCCTGACGATCGGGAGCCATCAAATGGATAACTTCATGACCGCGAACCATGAGATGATCGGCGATGATACGCCTATGGCATCGCCACCAGACCGCCTCGGAACACATCAACGCCACGCGACAATTATCCGCTAGGTTAACGAGGTCCTTGATCGCCGACTGGAAGTCGCCGCTCAACGCATAGTCGGCGTAGTTATGGAAGCTCTGGACGCACCAGTATCCGTTCAGCGCCGGATCCACATCATCTTGTCGTTTCCTTCTGCCGCCGAGTTTATCGAAGTGTCCGTAGGCGATGTCGTGCTCATCGAGCAGATCGGGGAAGGAATCGATGTTGAATGCGGGACTGGCGCGGGAGCGGGGGAAAGCCCGAACATCGGCCAGCATGTCCACTCCTGCTGTTTTCAGCATGGCAATGACAATGTCCGCATCCCGATTGGAATGGCCGATCGTGAAAACGGTTGGCATCAGCTTTTCAGCTTTGTCAGCGCATCTTCCTTGTGGGCTGCCACATGATCGGTCTTGTCGCTTTCGATCTCGTATTGAGGCTCGTCCTTCGAGGCACGCCGCGTATGACCCTTGTAGTCGAAATCCGATTCGTGAACCTTGGAGATTGTTCCGCTGACTCTTCCTGCCTCGGAATTCCAGCTGACATGATCTCCGACTGCGTATTTCGCCATGATGCGCTCCTGCGTTGGGACGATGTCGTTCTTCCTATCAAACGGGGCATAGACAGGAACGTTTCGCAAGGGGCTGCAATGGCTTGTTAGCTGGCAGGATCTGGCGACGGGGTATGAGCCCGGAACGAAGGGATTCTCGCTTCGGGCCCTTCCACATATCAACTACCCAGATAACCGATACCGCCGATGATGGCGCACATCGCCGACCAGAACAGCAGCATGAAGACGATATCGGGCATCGCGAACCGATCGAGTTCGTCGCGCTTCAACAATGCATATTGCTGCGACACCTCGTCATCCATCGAAATCAATCCGGCATCGAGCGCGCTTGCCTCCTTGCGGGACCATCGCAGAAGATCGTCGAGCTGATCAATCGGCAGGTCGGGGTATCGGGCCGACAAGGCCTTGGCGTATGCACGCCGTTCGTCGCGGATCGCACCGCGTTGCATTTCGGTTTCCATTGAATGTCCTGACTGTTGGATGCGGACGAAAGTCCGCTAAAAAGGTCCAGAGTGTCAGGAAAATGGAGGGCCGGTCGGAGGGGGAAGCGACCATTGCGCAGGTGCGTCGGCCATCCGGTGGTAGGATTGCCGGACCTCCTCATTGCGTTCCCATGCGTGCGCCTGACGAACCAAGGCCAGCACTCCGCGCGGTCCGGCGGGTCCATCGGCCGAAGCGCCCAGTTCGGTATCTGCCGAGAGTTCGGCACCACGCCCAGGACCGGTATCGTAACAGGCGGTAGCTTGCGATATGGTCCATGCGGTCGAATCCCGCGCGGTGCCACCTTGATCCGCTGCGGCACCCTGTGAGTGAAGAAGGGCTGCAAGAACAGCCGTCAGGAAATGGAAAATCAGTTTCAGGCTACCAGCTCGAACCGGTCGGCGCGTGCGAGTTTCCAGGCGGCGCTGTAGAAATCCCGGTCATGCGTTCCTGAAAGCAGCTCGCCGTCCTCGAGGAAAATGTGAAGCTGGGAGAAGAGCCGGATTTCGGTCAGAGAGACACGTCTTACTAGATGGTGCGGTCCAAGCTCGGATGGGTGCGAGAGACCGGCAGCAGCAGTCATTTCCGCGAGCGCTCGCAACGTATTGCGATGAAAGCGCCGGACCCGCTCTGCCTTGTCAGGCACGACCAGGGCCCGCTGGCGCAAGGGGTCCTGCGTGGCAACGCCGACCGGACAGCGGTTCGTATGGCAGGAAAGCGATTGGATGCATCCGAGCGCGAACATGAAGCCGCGCCCCGCATTGGTCCAGTCGGCACCCAGCCCTAGGACCGCAGCGATGTCGAACGCACTGACGATTTTGCCGGCCGCGCCGATTTTTATCCGGTCACGAACCCCGGCACCTACGAGTGTATTGTGGACGAACAGGAGGCTCTCGCGCATCGGCATGCCGAGGTTGTCGGCGAACTCGACCGGGGCCGCCCCGGTTCCGCCTTCTGCGCCATCGACGACGATGAAGTCGGGAAAGATCCCCGTTTCGCGCATCGCCTTGACCATTCCCATGAACTCCCATGGGTGTCCGACGCACAGCTTGAAACCGACTGGCTTGCC
Organism: Qipengyuania sp. L-5Y; assembly: GCF_056859455.1. NCBI lineage: Bacteria > Pseudomonadati > Pseudomonadota > Alphaproteobacteria > Sphingomonadales > Erythrobacteraceae > Qipengyuania > Qipengyuania sp. L-5Y. Next base: position 24,389 of record NZ_JBSXOM010000020.1, read on the forward strand.
TTTCGATAAGGTTCGGAGCTGAGCGAGAAAGTGCATCATCTCAAGCGGTGTGGAAAATGCCGAGTGCTCGGCAGGGGAAATGCAATCGACGCCTACCGGAATACCGCGTGTAGCAGCGATCTCGGGGCTGACTTTCTCGCCGGGAAGGATGCCGCCGTGACCGGGCTTGGCACCCTGGCTCAGCTTCAGTTCGATCATCTTGACCTGCGGGTCGGCAGCATTGTCAGCGAAGCGCACCGGGTCAAAGCGTCCCTTTTCGGTTCGACAACCGAAATAGCCGCTGCCAATTTCCCAGATAAGGTCGCCGCCATTCTCACGGTGGTAGGGGCTGATCCCTCCCTCGCCAGTGTCATGCGCAAAATCGCCGAGTTTGGCTCCCTCGTTTAACGCCCGGATAGCGTTGGCGCTCAGGGAGCCGAAGCTCATCGCGGAGATGTTGAAGATCGAGGCCATGTAGGGATCGCGCGCGTCGCTTCCCCCGATCGGCACTCTGAAGCTGTCGGGATCTGCCAACGGCTTGGGCTTTGTGGAATGCGAAATGAATTCGTAGCCGTTCTTGTAGACGTCAGAGAGCGTTCCGAACGGACGGTCGCTAACCTCGTCCTTTGCGCGAGCATAGACCAAGGAGCGCTGCGCCCTCGAGAAGGGCGTCTGATCGTCATCGCCTTCGATCAGGTATTGACGAATTTCTGGTCTTATCTTCTCGAAAGCCCATCGCAGGCGTCCGATGATCGGATAGTTCCGGCGCACCGCATGCCGCGTTTGGATAAGGTCGATGACGCCCAAGAGACATAGACACGAGAAAATTGCGAGAACTGGCAATGCCCATGCGTCGCTAAGCCTCGTGAGAGCAAACAGGAGGCCAGCCAGACAGAGGCCGAGCACGGTAAAGCGGGAGAAGAACACTGTTGGCTCCGGTCTCGCAAATGAAGCGAGCATGCCTCGGGCTCGTTATCGCCTTGGGCTTGGAAAACATCGATGCTGGAAGTTGCAGCGTGGCGCACATCCCTAGAACGCCCGAAGCGCTCTAGGGATACAGGCGCGCGGTGCTGCTGCCTGCTGGAACCATCACCCCGAGACCATGATCGACCAGTGTCATAAAAAGGTAGTGCGATTTCGACATGGTAATTTCAAGTGGCGCGACTTCGGAATTTCTTCAACATCGGATAATCCTTAGTTGAGGACTGCGACAAGGCGCTGGCCATTGCCGGAGAGGACGAGAAAACCCCCAGCTTCGAGCGATGCGTTCTCGATCAGAGAAAGGGCATCGAGGAAACGGCGCTCTTGCTGCATCAATCCGGCTTCACAGGCGCGCTTCGTCGCAGCGACATTGCCAACCTCGAGCGAGTTGCCATCGAGGCCATATGAACTGCTGAAGCGGTTGCAGCTGGTGGAACCATACAAGCGACCATCGGCCGTGAAGGTCATCGTAGGAGCGGAGATCTGCGCCACGACATCGCCGCCGATCTGGGTTACACGCCATTCGCCGTCCTGCAGGTCAGGAATACCGGCAAGGCCGGGATCGTCTGGCAATGTCATCGATACCCTTATGTCGCCGATATCGACGGTGTCGCTGCGAAGATCGAGCAGGAAAGGTTCACTGGTGCGGAACAGGATTGTGCCATCGGGCTCGCGGATGAAGGCTCGCAGGCCGTAGAGCGGGCCGTCGCTCAAATTCAGCTTCGACACGTCAATCGAGAACGGGATCGGCGGCGATGCCTGTCCGATCGTGTTCATCGTGCGCGAGAGGATGAGCTCCTGGTTGCGACCGAGGGTGATGTCGGAAACAACGATTTCCACCTGCGCTTCGGGGGGCGGCGCGATGCGCTCGCGATAGGACAGTGCGCCGGTAATTCTTTCTACCATGACGACCTCACTGCTTTCTGCAGCGGGCTGAATGGTGGCACAGGCACTCAGGCTCATGGCGAGGGCAGCCGATGCTAACAGCAAGTTACATTTCACCGCCATTCTCCCTGTTACCCTCCTGATTTGGGCGGGCGGTTGAGATCGGCGCCGAGCGGCCGTTGGCCGAGCCGTAAGCGTCGATGTGAAGCGTGCGAGTGGGGAAGGCGATTTCCACGTCGAGTTCTTTCAGTTTCCGCATCAGCGCGAGGAGCAGAACCTCCTGCATCTCGAGTGACTCCGCGAACGATGCAGTCCGAAAATATGCGAAGATCTCGATGTTGAGTGCGCTTTCGCCGAAACCTATGAAGCGTGCGCGAGCATCTTCTTCGAGGACATGATCGTTTTCCGCCAGGATTGTCCGGAACGCGGCCAGAACCTCGCTCATCTTCTCGGCATCCGTGTCGTAGCTGACCCCGATCACGTGCTTGAAGAGGAACTGGTCGCGAGCGGAAAAATTCTCGATCTTCTCGCCGGCAAGAAATCCGTTGGGGATCGTTACCAGCGTCCGGTTGATCGTGCGCACACGGGTCGAGCGCATGCCGACATCCTCGACCGTGCCGAACGTATCGCCGATCTGGGCAGCGTCGCCTACCTGCACCGGATGATCTCCGATGATCGTGACAGACCCGACCAGGTTCTCGATCGTTTTCTGCGCGCCGAGCGCCAAGGCGAGCCCGCCGATGCCGAGAGCAGCGATACCGGTGGTTACGTCGACACCGAACGTGTCGAGCACGCCAATGAAGATCATGACCAGCAATGTGAGCTTGGCGATCCGCCGCAACAGCGTGATGACCGATGCGGCCTGGCGCCGCTCCGCGCGGTTCATCCGTTCGCTCGCCATCCGCGCGACAGCATCGATCAGCCTGAACAAAAACCAGCCAAGGGAAAGCCAGGCCGCGATACCTGCGCCGCGCAGCAGCTGCTGGCGAGCGATGATCGAGGCCTCCATGGTGCCTGCAACATAGAAGAAGGCGATTGTCGCCACGTAGAGCGCGAGCGGTGGGAGAGCGGCGTGGATCAAACGAAAGACGGTGCTGCTGCTGTGTTCGGGAATGAGTCGCCGCAGGACCGAGATAATTGCAGCAGCGAGCAGGCGTAGCGCTGCGAAAAGCGCGACCGCTACGCCGATCAACAAAAGCCAGTCGAGGACTGGCGCGCCGGCGACTTCGATCGCCTTTTCCTCGTTTTGTTCCGCGACCTCAGGCGAAGGTGTCCAATCTTCGAGAGCCGACACTGTTTCCGGCGAAATTCGCCATTGCAGTAAGTCCCGTTCCCCTACGGCGACGCGCTGGAGGATAATGGGCTGGTCGGAATCTTCGAGCTGGAACGTGCCGACTTGCTCCAGGAGAGGATCGAGTCCGTCTTCCAAGTCGCCATCGGGAGCGTTGGAAAGCACAGCAAAGGGTCGAAGCATCCCCCCGCTGTCGAGCGCGAGTTTCAATTTTCGAGCGAGATCTGCACCTTGAGCCAGTCCTTCCGACGCGTCGGTCGCTTGCGAGCCTTCATTGTCTAGGGGCAGCGTGGCCGGATCGGGAGTGCCGGCGAAGTAGCGCGCGGCCCGTTCGTAGTCCTCGGCGGCAAGCGCATTCAGCAGCGCTGTTACGCTGGAGCGCGGAGTTTGCCTTTCGAATGTGTCTACGGGAGCTTCGGTTTGCGCTGTTTCGGAAGGCTCAGGCGTCGGAAGCTGGGCTTGCGCAACTGTCGCCCCGACAAGAAGAGCCATGACCGCGACTGCGTGACTAAGGAAACGCCGCAAGATCGAACAAATTGGGGTGGATTTCATGGTCGTCTCTTGTGGGATTGCGCCAAAACCCATGGCTGGTTGCCGTCCTGCAACACGAAGGCACCGGTCGGGTCGAAGCGGTAGCTATCGATCGACTCAATGGTTCCTAGGAAGACCCGTTCCTGATACATCAGCGCTTCAGGACAGACTTTACGCGTCGTCATTGCGATGTCGATCGTCATGGCCGAGCCATCGACGCGGTATCGGCCGAGAAGGAGATTGCATCCTGTCGAGCCAGAAAGCTGCTCGTCATATTCCAGGACCAGTTCGATACGCGAATAATCGATGATCCCGCGCCCGGCGATGTCTTCGACGATCAAGGCTCCGACGAGCGGTTCCGTTGACCTCGGGAGGCCCGCGCACCCGGAGATATAAAACATCGCTGTGATGCCGACCATTCTCACAGACGAGATCATGGCGAGGTTTCCGTCATGGGCCGATCGGCCAATCGAACAGACGTCCTGACCGGTCTGCGCATAAGAAGCCTGTCCACCAGCCGTGGCAATGAAGCGATGATCACGCCGGCCAAGATAACGAGCGCACCGACCACGTCGGACAGGCCGAAGATTTCGCCCGCCGCATAGCCAAACAACCCACCGAAGACTGGTTCGAGCGCGTAGATAATTGCGGCACGCGAGGAATCGACCCGGGCCTGGGCCCAGCTCATCGCGAACTGGATGTAGGCGGTAGCGATACCATAGCCCACGACCACCCAGAACAGTGTCGGCGAAGCAACCGGCATTGGCTCCCCTGTGGCGAGCGCGAAGGCAGCACACAGCAGCGTGGTGGTGACCATCATCACGAACGCGATCCGCACAGGATCGGCCCGGCGCACGTAATATCCAAGGATGACAACCTCTACCGCGATTGCAACGGCGCCAACGATCGAAAGTGTATCGCCGTAGCTAAGGGTGATGTCGGCTGGCGACAGGCCCGACATGATGGCTACACCGAGACAGGCAAGGACAACTCCGATCCAGATCCCGGCAGCTGCGCGTTGGCGAAAAAACAGCAGCTGAAGCACAGGAACAAGTGGCACGTAGAGTGCGGAAAGAAATGCTACGCGCCCAGTGTCCGTGGTTTGCAGCGCATAGGCCTGTGCGCCATATGCGATGCACGCAGTGGCAGCGACGACGATACCGGCAACCATTTCGGTGGCACCAATTTCGCGGGTCGCACGCGGCAGGACCAGCGCAAAGGCAACGGTTGCCATCAGATAGCGTAGGGCGACAAAGCCGAGCGGCCCTGTAAATTCCATGCCGATCTTGGTCGCGAGAAAGCTCGCGCCCCAAAGCACCGATGCAGCAAGCAGAGCGAGCTCGGGAACGATACGACGGGGGATGTGCAGTCGCTGCATGCCGACTTCCTGTCTCGCTAGCCAAAAAAAACGAGCGCCGCAGATCTTGCGGCGCTTCGACTGCAAATATAGAGGCTGGAAAACCGTATTTCCCTTCAAAGTTTTTCCCCTGCACAATAGAATCTGCGGAAAGGAGACGAGCGTGCCGCAGAAACCCTCGCTTGACCGAATCGACCGCAAAATCCTCGATATCCTTCAGCGCGATGGCCGGATTTCCAATCAGCGTCTTTCCGAGGCGGTGGCTCTTTCACCGAGTGCTTGTCTCGCGCGCCTGCGCAGGCTGGAGAAAGAAGAGGTCATCACGGGCTACAAGGCCCAGGTCGATGCAGCCAAGCTGGGTCCTAATCTTACCGTGTTCGCAGAGATTGTTGCTTCGGCACACGATCCTGCAAGCACGCGAAGGATCGAACAGGCGCTTGCCGACATCCCCGAAGCAATCGAGGCTTATCAGGTGAGCGGGAGCTACGATTTTCTGGTTCGTTTCCTGGTTCCGGACATGGAGTTCTGGACCAATCTAGCAGACGAGTTGGCCGATGGAGAACTCAAGATCGAGACCGTAAGAACCGTGGCCGTAATGCGCCGGATAAAAGGATGGGTGGGCGTTCCTCTAGGAGCGACCTGACCCTCGCGTCTAAGACAAGTGCAGGCTCCGAGATGAATGGCACCGCCGGTTCAACCATGTTCCGTTGGCCCCGGAGCCCGAGAGGCACGCCCTGGGGCTTAGAACATAATTCCTTGCGTATGATCGTGGCGCGGAACCTCCTCGCTGATTTTAATTAAGTTCCTAAAATGCTGCGGAGTTTGGGATGTTTGAACAGTTTCTGGGGCCTGACCATTTCGACATCATGCCTCACCTGGTCGCGATTGGCCTGGCCTATCTTCTGGCGTTCCCGATCGGCTGGAACAGGGAAAAATCGGAAAGGAGTGCGGGGCTTCGGACCTTCCCGCTCGTCGCTGTTGCCAGTTGCGGGTTTATCCAGGCAGCGGAATCGATGACTGCAGATACTCCGGAGGCGATGGCCCGCATTGTCGAAGGTCTGATAACCGGCATGGGGTTTATCGGTGGCGGGGCCATTCTGCGCCTCAAGGATTCGGTCAAGGGCACCGCCACGGCCGCCAGCCTCTGGATTACCGGTGCTATCGGCGCGGCAGTTGGTCTTGGCAGCCTTGATGTTGCGATCATGCTTTCTGTCATAACCGTCGCGACGCTGTGGATCATGGCGCCGCTGAAGCATTTCGGTCATCTTGAACAGGAGGATGGCAGCGACGAAGTTCGCAAGGAGAAGTAACAGCAGGCAGTGGTTTTTTGCGATACGTCGGCTGATATTCCTACATTACGACCGCACTAATGACGCTGATACCTATCCCGAAAAAGGCGACGGCTGCCGGAACTATGAGCACCTGGCCATAAACTTCCTTGCGCGCCAGCGGTCCGTAGGCAGTTTGCAGGACAGTGCCCGGACGATCGAGAACGCTGCGCGGTTGCGACGATGCTTGCCGTAGCATCACACGGGCGGTTCCGAAGAACATGGTGACGTAGATCGCCGAGATTGCGATCGCGAACGCGGCGTGAGCGCCGCCGGTCGCACCAAGCTGGGCAATCAGGAAGATCGCGTAGCAGGCAATCATCGCCCGCCATACCGATGCGGGCAGTTCGAACATTCGGGATTCGGGCTGCTGTGCTTGCCTCGGCGCTTCGTTGTCGTTGGCCTCGAGCGCGGGAATCGGAACCAGCACATCGGGCAGTGCATCGAGAGACTCCGGCAGTGGCGCCGCGGATTGCGTGCGAAGAACGGTATCAGGCATGGGGTAGGTCCTTTCCTGCGCGCCCTCCGGCAAGTCCGTTTCGGCGCATTTCTATGGCAGTCAGCAAGCTGTCGGCGATCATCCTCGCCCGTGCGCCGACGAGATCGGTCGCGGCAGGATTCCCTTCTGCTTCCCGAAGCGTTTCGTAGAAGAGCTCGAGCCAGCGCGAGAAATGCCGGAGTTCGAGGCCCGGAATAGCAAGGTGCTTGAGCATGGGATTGCCCGAGAACTCGCCGCTATTGTGGAGAACCGAGCGCCAGAAACCCTTCATTCTGGCTAGGTGCGGCGACCAATCCGCAATGCGTTCGGCGAAGATCGGGCCGAGAAGGTCATCCTCACGGATTTTAGCGTAGAATGCTTCGACCAGGCGATCGATAAACGCCGCGTCAATCCCGATTTCCTCGGCCGCTGCGCGCTTTTCAGCGCGTTTTTGCTGCGCGAAGGAACGGGTGTCGGGATCGGCCGGATGCGAAGGGATGTTAGCGCTGGTCATGAGCGCCTCCCTCGTCTTTGTCGGCGAAAGGTGTTGCGTCTGCAACGCGCAGGAACTGCACATGAAACCGCACCGCTCCGACCGGCTCGACACGGTGAAGGATTGTCGGTTCGACTACGCCGGGTTCGCATTCGGGCGTGAGCAGTAATTCGGTCGAGGCGCGGCGCGGATCGGTGACGACGTATCTCAACTTGCCTTCCTCGATTTGGATGAGACCCCAGACGCCGTCCTTGGTGGAATGCTCAGCCAGCAGACCTGCCGGCACAGTGTCTTCGCTGAAAGTTGCCGTGCGCTTGTATGGCTTGATGCCGTCGGGAAGATGGGTGGTCACGTCAGGCCGCCTTTCGTGTTTCGAAGATGGCGTGGATCGCACTGCTCAACTCGTCGCCCAGAAGCGGCTTTTCGATCAGCTCTGCGTTTGCGGCGGCGACACGGGCTCGCAGCTTAACAGTAGGATTGGTCGCAAGGATTATCGCTGGCGCGCAGCAGCCCTGTCTCTTCAACCCATCGAGAGCATTAAGACCGTCGCCAGCGTAGCGTTCGTCGATGACCAGCGCGGCCGCCGTGGAAAGGTCGCCCTCCTTCGCAATCCCCTTGGCGATTTCGAACCCTTCGACCGAGAGCGAGAAACGCAGCGCGGAAAAGACGGAGATATCTTCGACCAGCAACAGGATCTTGGCTTGATCGACCATCTTCCGTCCTCCTCGCCAGCAGCCTGGATCAGGCGGCCTTCTTCCAGTTGGGTTCAAGCGTCACGTGCGGCGGGCATTCGGCGACTTGGCCGACCGGTAGACCCGCAAGCTCGTTGGCGAAACCGTGGTTGACGTCGCGATGGTGGGCCTCGTCGGCGCGTACCACCAGCACGACGTCGCGCAGCGTGGCATCCTCAGGGAGACCCCAGTAGCGCTTGGCGATCTCCGGCGCGGGCACGTTCGGGCTGCGACCCTCATCGATCTCGGCGAGATAGTGCGTGTAGCTGATCACCGCCTCTTCCTCGAAGTAGCCCACGACACGGTGCGCGGTCTTCGAGCTGATCAGATAGAGCGCGAAGAAGAACAGGTAGAACACCCATTGCACGCCAATGATCACCGCTCGCTCGAACCGTGTGGGCTGCGAGACCTCGATGAAGGTCATGAGGTGCATGCGCTCGTTTTCGGCTTCGTCCATGAGCGTCTTGATCCAGCCCTTGTCGTCGCACATGCGGCGCAGGCAGGCGAGATGGTTGATCGTCGCCCCGACCATGCCCGGCACGGCCGCAACCGTTTCGAGCACAACGGCACGGTGGCCGTAACGCTCGGCAAAGAAAGTATCGGCGCACCAGCGCAGCGCCTTGGTGAAGCCGAAGGCAATCCGATCCGACATGCCGCGGGGGTTGTGGTGGACACCGAGATCGATGAAGGGTGCAGTCATTGAAACTTCTCCGCTTGCGGCAAATGTTGTTGGAGCGCCGCTGATGCCCTCCTTCTATGCCGATGCACGGGACCACGAAATTTGGATGATCACCCTACGCCAAGCACCCTAAGGGCCTTACCGGAGGTAGGGCGCACCAGCTTTGTCAGCCGCTTCCTGCCGCGCCTGTCGTTTTCGACCGCGCTGTTACTGGCACTGCTCGCTATAGCGGCGGGCGTGGCGGTCCGCCTGCTGGCGGCCGACGAACTCGGTCAGCGCGCGACGTTCATTTTCTTCGTTCCCGGCGTGGTTGTCGCGAGCGCACTTTCCGGGATTCGAGCCGGAAGTCTTGCGGCTGTGGTCGGCGCTGCCGCGGGTCTATGGTGCGACGCGCTGAGCGGACCGATCGAGGGCGGAAGCCTGATTGCCGCCGCAGCCTTCGTGCTTATCGGCTTGGCCGTGGCCATCGGCGGCGAATGGTTTCAACGCGCGCGGATCGAAACTGAAACCGCCGCCGTCGCTCTCGCGCGGCGTGAAGCCCATCTGCAATCGATCCTCGACACCGTGCCAGATGCGATGATCGTCATCGACGAATCCGGATTGATCCGCGATTTCAGTCCTGCGGCCGAACGGATGTTCGGATGGCATGCGGCAGAGGTGGCCGGAGAGAACGTCAAGGTGTTGATGCCCGATCCCTACCGCAGCGCGCATGACGGCTATCTGGAGCGCTACTATCGCACCGGCGAGAGGAGGATCATTGGCAAGGGTCGCGTGGTCGTCGGCGAGCGCAAGGACGGTTCGACCTTCCCGCTCGAACTCGCGGTGGGCGAGATGCAGGCGGAAGGGCAGCGCTTCTTCACCGGGTTCATCCGGGACCTGACCGAGCGCCAGCAGGCCGAGGCAAGATTGCAGGAATTACAAAGCGAGCTGGTGCACGTCTCGCGGCTTACCGCTTTGGGTGAAATGGCGTCTGCGCTCGCGCACGAGATCAACCAGCCGCTCTCGGCGATCGCCAATTACCTCAAGGGTAGCCGGTTGCTGCTCATGCGAGAGGAGGTCCAGCACGAGCGCGTAGCGGAAGCCGTTGAGCGGGCCGCCGCGGAAGCGCTCAGGGCGGGCGACATCATCCGCCGGCTGCGGGATTTCGTAGCCCGCGGCGAAACCGAACGCACGATCGAGAGCCTGCCGAAGCTCGTCGAGGAGGCCAGCGCTCTCGCGCTCGTGGGTGCCAAGGAGCATGGCATCCGGGTGCAGTATGAGTTCAGCCCTGCAATCGATCTGGTGCTGGTCGACAAGGTGCAGATTCAGCAAGTCGTGCTCAACCTTGTGCGAAATGCCGTCGACGCGCTGGCAGACTCAGGCTCCTCGCCGCGTAGGCTGACGATCATGGTCGAACCGGCGGACGACGATATGGCGCAGGTATCGGTGACCGACTCCGGTCCCGGCATCGATCCCGAAGTCGCCGACCGACTTTTTCAGCCCTTCATCTCTACCAAGCGCACCGGTATGGGCGTGGGGCTGTCGATTTCGCGCACGATCGTCGAGGCGCATGGCGGGCGTATCTGGGTCCGGCCAGCTCCCGATGGCGGGGCGGAGTTCGGCTTTACGGTCCAGCGTGTTGCAAGCGAGGAACTATATGATGGCGAATAGTAGTGCCAGTGATCCGATCGTCTATGTCGTCGACGACGACGAGAGTGTGCGGCACTCGCTGGAGTTTCTTCTCGACGTCGCCGAAATCCGTGTTCGCTCGTTCGCCTCGGCTGATGCTTTCCTGAAATCCGCACCTCCGCTTTCCGGCGCCTGCGTGGTGACCGACGTGCGCATGCCCGGCACAAACGGTGTCGAACTGGCCAAGAAGCTGAAGGAGCGCGATGCGGCGGTGCCGGTGATTGTCATCACCGGTCACGCCGACGTGCCCCTGGCCATTCAAGCGATGAAGGCTGGCGCTGCGGACTTTATCGAGAAGCCGTTCGACGACGAGGCCATACTAGCGGCAATCCGCAAGGCGCTGAACGAGAGCACCGAAGATGAGCAGAAACAAAACGAACGCCGCGAAGTGCTCGACCGTCTCGCTCTGCTCTCTACGCGGGAGCGCGAGGTGGTCGATGGCCTTGTGGAAGGGAAGGCCAACAAGATGATCGCCTTCGATCACGACATCAGCCCACGAACTGTCGAAGTCTACCGCGCCAATGCGATGATGAAGATGCAAGCGAAGACCCTCTCCGATCTCGTGCGCATGGTTACGATTGCCCGGCTGGGCTAGCTGGTTCGTCTGCTTTCACCGGATTTCGGACGGAAGCGGACGGTCCGTAAACGGCCCATTTGCAGCCATTGAGCACCCTCAGCAGGACCGCTCAGAAACGAACTAGATTAACTGCTGTTACGAGTTCTGCTGGTGGGGCTGTCACAACCGCCTTGCACCATTTTACGATGCGACCCGTCCGATGGTGCGCCCTGTTGTGTCTGCCTCCTTATTGCGGCAGGGCACCAGCACTTCACGCGAGACGCTCAGGAACGAGATTTATGATTGCGAGTTCATCTGCTGCACCATCGTCCTTACGCCCCCATGCGAACGTGCAGATGGTGTAGCCCTGTCGTTGTAGATTCGGTTCTAAGCGACAGGGCACCTCTGCTATCGAAATAGTCAAAGAGCGCTCGAAAGCGATGCTGCAACCGAGCATGTGCGAATGATACCAGCGCCTCGGGCTAGTATAAGACTGGCCCTGCACCTTCATTTCTTCGATTCGAAATGTTGGTGTAGCCCTGCCGTTTCAAGCTTCCCTTGGCGGCGGGGCCCCCCTTTTCCAATGTCTGCGACGGCTCAACATTGCCTTCCCCGAAATTTCGAGCCAGAAACCTGGCAGAACTGCCAGCGACGAACCTTTGACACGACGATTGCCTCGTAATCCTTCAAGTCTGCATGGCATTGTTAAAGCTGTGATTGATTAGGTGCGTTTCCGCACACCATCCCCGGCATGTATCACACCGCTCGCGGTTTCCGCGCAACTTTGAGAAGCGACGTCTGAACTAAAACGCGGCGAAGCTTCGCATGCGTCAAACTTAGCTAGTAGTTGTGAAAGGTTCGCAAGCGCCGCGGTCGTTTGATCGAGAGAGATAGCCTCTACGCCCAACTGGGAATGCTACAGAAAACAGCTGGACAATGTGGCGTAAGATGGAGCAGTATTCTTTGGTCCAGACACGCGATATAGCAGGTGTGTGGGGTAGAATGTGGGTTTGGATTTGGCGGCCAATTAACTAAAAAATGATTTCAAATCATTAGATTGAGACTTAATAAGTCCACCCTGTCCGCCAGCTACTCCGCCTGCAATGGCGCGCCCGAAGAGGTGCCGCTGCGATCATGCTCCCGATAGCCTGCCTGGCGCGTGCTTCGCTGCCTTTCCAGAGCGACATGGTCTTCGACCAATCCGCCGTCCCGGTTTGCATGGTCCCTTTCTTCAAGGCCCTGCGGGTCATCCCTGATTTCGTATTCCATCTCTGTCTCCTCTGGGAGGGAAACGAACGGTGCGAAATCCGGCGCAAGCGGTTGCGATGAAACGATTTTACTTTGCGACAGGATGCATCACAAGGCGTGTTGCAACAGGGCCTCGTAATCCTCACGGCATTCGGCCGCCACATCGGCAAAGGCCCCCTTCAGCTGCGGCAGATCTGCGGGTGGTTTGCCGAAGCCAGTCGACGCGTTGACCTTGTCGTACCAATGCCGACCCCACACGCCGTCTTCGGGGTGTGGACCGGTTTGCCAATGCAGCATCGAAGTGTCCCAACCAATGCCCAAAGCCGTACAAAGCTTTTCCAGCATCATTGGCGGATCAGTGAGAATGGCATCTGAGTCCACGACTGGCGGGACGGTCCCCTTAAGCTCCCGTTCGTAATCGAAATACCGCCGCAAACGGGAGAAACCAAGCAGATCGGCACGGCGTAATTCATTCTTCTGCTGGTAACTTGCGACAACCCGCTCCGGCGCCCTGATCAGGAAGGCGTGCCGGTGGTCGGGCATGTCGGCGATCGACACCGGGCCGACCATGTGGTGCGGCATGTGCTTCTGATACCAGACCGGTTCGCCACCGGGCGGGTGCCCGGATTGGGTGGCCAGCACCGAATGCCAGTCGCAATCCATATCGGCGATCGTTTCGGCTGCCAGCGGATGCGGTTCTCCGGTCGCCTGCAGGAAGGCACCGTAGAATGGCTCGTCCGAAACCGCACAGTCGCGGCGCGCACCGAAACTGCGCATCATCGCGGTCGAGATGTTGCGCGGGCCGGACCACATGGCGATGCGAATGGTCATGGACGGCTCCTTCCGCTCACGTCGTCAGCAAGCCGCGCCAGATAGAGCTGCTGGAGCCGCTCAACCATGGGGCCGCGTTCTTCGCCAAGCATCCGTCCGTCGATCGAGCCGATGGGCGCTACGCCGGCGAAGGTGCCGGTGGTGAAGGCCTCGTCCGCGCCATAGACATGGGTCAGCGAGAAATTGCGTTCGCGCACGGTAATACCGGCATTCCGCGCGATCTCGATGACGACCCCGCGCGTGATCCCGTCGAGGCAGTAGTCGCCGCTGGAGGTCCACACCTCCCCATCCTTGACGATGAAGAAATGCGTGGAATTGCAGGTCGCGACAAACCCGTGAGGGTCGAGCATCAACCCCTCGTCGGCACCAGCCTGTGCCGCCTGAATACATGCCGTTATGCAGTTGAGCTTGCTGTGCGAATTCAGCATCGGATCCTGAACGTCGGGATAGCCACGACGCACGTGGACGGTCGCAAGCTTGAGCATACGCGTGGCGGTTTCGGGCGCAGGCTCCTTCCATTCCGGGATGACCACGATCGTAGCGGGCGTCACCACCACGCGCGGGTCCTGATATGGCGTCGAACGGATGCCCCGCGTCACCATCAGGCGGATATGGACGCCATCGCCATGCATGCCGTTTGCATCGAGTACGGCGTAGAGGCGGCGTTCGAGTTCTTCGCGCGAGACGCCGATATCCATGTGGATGGCCTTCGCCCCGCGCCACAGGCGGTCGAGGTGCCGATCCAGAAAGGCGAGGCGGCCATGATGCAGGCGAATGCCTTCCCATACGCCGTCGCCCAGCATGAAGCCGCTGTCGAAAACGCTGATCTTCGCATCCGGTCGCGGGAAGTGGTCCCCGTTGATATCGATGACGACCGATGCGTTGCGATCATCAGCTACGTAATTGTGGGTGCCTTGTGTCATTGACCTCTCTTGACGATCTCATCCATCTGTTCACGCAGGACGGGATCCCATCTTGCACGCAATTCCCTGATCTTCGCCACCAGTGCTTCGTTTTCCATCGGCGGTATGTCCATGTCGTAGACCTCGGCGATTTCGAGCATCGAACTTCGGTCCATTTCCTCGAAGGCGCCGGCCATCGCGATGGCATTCTGGCGGTCTACGCCCAGCGCCTCATATGCGGATCGCCCGATACGAATGCTGGCATCGTAGGTTTCGCGGATGACGTCGCGGCAGCCATAAGCCCACAGTTCGTAGACATGGTTGCGATCTTTCGCCCGGGCTATGACATGCAGCTCCGGGAAGGTCTGCACGGCGTATTTCACGAGCTTGTCGATCTGTTCGCGCTCATCCAGTGCGACGACGAGCAGCTTCGCGCGGGCGATGCCTGCCGCGTGGAGCAGATCTGGGCGTGTCGCATCGCCGTAATAGGTGCGGACGCCGAACTTCTGGAGGATTTCCAGATGGCTGCTGTCGTAATCGACCACGGTCGTGGTGTAACCGGCCGTCTGGAGCATGCGATCGACGATCCCGCCAACCCGGCCGCGTCCCGCGATAATGATCTCGTTCTCTTCATCGATGGCGTCCGGTTCGCGTTCCATCCCCTTGCAGTAGGAATGGGCAATGACCTTGTCGTAGAGAATGAAGAGCAGCGGCGTGGCCAGCATGGTCAGGGCCACGACCAGCAGCATGAGATCGGCCAATGCGCTGTCGATAACGAAATTGGCGAGCGCAAAGGCAATCAGCACGAAGCCGAATTCGCCGGCCTGTGGAAGGCTGAGGCAGAAGAGCCAGAGCGCCTGTTTGCGCAGGCCGTAAAACCACCCGACAGCAGCCAGCACGATGAACTTCGCAGCGATGACGACTGCCGCCCAGAACACGACTTCCTGCCATATCTGCGCAGCAAGGTCGAAATCGATGCCAGCGCCGACGGTGATGAAGAAGAGGCCCAGCAGCAGGCCCTTGATCGGATCGATATCGCTTTCCAGTTCGTGCCGATATTCGCTGGTCGCGAGGACTACGCCCGCCACGAAGGCACCGAGCGCCGGAGACAGGCCGACAAGCGACATCAGCAGGGCGATGCCGATCACGACCAGCAGGGCAGCGCCGGTGAACAGTTCACGCAAGCGGGCGGCGGCAATGAAGCGGAACAGGGGGCGAATCGCGTAGATGCCGATGACCACCACCGCGGCGACCGCGCCGATGCGGGCGATGGCGGCGAGCCACATCGGCATGGAGGCGGTGAGGTCAATTCCGTGATGCGCGCCTGCGCCGACGGGGCCGCCACTCGACGCATAGAGATCGGGCATGGCCAGCAGCGGCAGGAGAGCGAGGATGGGGATGACCGCGACGTCCTGGACCAACAGGACGGAGAAGCTTGCTTCACCGCCTTCGGTGCGCATGAGTTTCTTCTCGGTCAGCGACTGGACGATGATCGCAGTCGACGACAGGGCCAGGATCATGCCGATCGCCACCGCTGTCTGCCATGGCCGGGCATCGAGCAGGGCGATGCCGGTAATGACCGCAGTCGTCAGGACGACCTGCCCGCCGCCCAGCCCCAACAGCTTGCCGCGCATGTCCCACAGGCGGCGCGGTTCCATTTCGAGGCCGATGATGAAGAGCATCATGACAACGCCGAATTCGGCGAAGACCTGCAGGGCCACGACATCGACGTTGAGGGCGGCCAACAGAGGCGCGATCGCCATGCCAGCCAGCAGGTAACCGAGCACGGAGCCCAGCCCGAACCGCGTGGCGAGCGGTACGGACACGACCATCGCCACGAGGATGAGGAAGGCGAGTATCAGGAAACCGGTCATCTCGCCCTCCCCCTATGTGCAGCGCAGGCTAGATATGCAGCGCGCGCCCGTAGCTCGCAAGCACGCTCTCGTGCATGCTTTCGCTGATCGTAGGGTGCGGGAACACGGTCTGCATCAGTTCCGCTTCGGTCGTCTCGAGCGTCTTGCCGACGACGAAGCCCTGGATCATCTCGGTCACTTCGGCTCCGACCATGTGCGCGCCGAGCAGTTCGCCCGTCTTCGCATCGAACACGGTCTTCACGAAGCCTTCCGCCTCGCCTAGCGCGATAGCCTTGCCGTTGCCGATGAAGGGGAAGGTCCCCGCCTTCACCTCGTGGCCTGCTTCCTTCGCCTTGGCTTCGGTCAGGCCGACACTGGCGATCTGCGGATGGCAATAGGTGCAGCCCGGGATGTCGTTGCGGTCGAGCGGGTGGGGATGGACATCCTTGTTGCCAAGCTCTTTCGCAATCGCTTCGGCAGTGGTGACGCCTTCGTGGCTCGCCTTGTGCGCCAGCCAGGGGCCGGGCGTGCAGTCGCCGATGGCCCACAGGCCCTTGGACTTCGTGCGGCCATAACCGTCGATCTGGATGAAGCCCTTTTCCATATCCGCCAGCTTGTCGAGGCCGATGTCTTCGGTGTTCGGCACGATGCCGATAGCGGTGATGCAGTGGCTGAATTCGGTTTCGGTGACCTTGCCCTTGCTGTCCTTGATCTTGGCCTTCACGCCCTTGTCGGAAACCTTGAGGTCGTCGACGCCGGCGCCGGTCATGATGGTCATGCCCTGCTTGGACAGGCTCTTTTCGAGGAAGGCGGACACGTCCTTGTCTTCCACCGGCACGATCCGGTCGAGCATTTCGACCACGGTCACATCGCAGCCCATGTCGTTGTAGAAGCTGGCGAACTCGATACCGATCGCCCCGCTGCCGATGACGAGCAGCTTCTTGGGCATTTCCTTGGGCGTCATGGCATGGCGATAGGTCCACACGCGTTTGCCGTCCGCCTTGGCGAAGGGCAGGTCGCGCGCCCGGGCGCCGGTGGCAACGATGATGTGTTTGGCGGTGAGCTTTTCCTCGCCCTTTTCACCCTTCACCGTGAGGCTGGTCGGACCGGTCAGCGTGCCCTCGCCCATGTGCACGGCGATCTTGTTCTTCTTCATCAGATGCGTGACGCCCTGATTGAGCTGCTTGGCGACGCCGCGACTGCGCTTCACGACCGCGTCCAGATCGGCCTCGATCTCGCCCGCGATCTTGAGGCCGTAATCCTTCGCGTGCTGCGCGTAATGCAGGATCTCCGCCGAGCGCAGCAGCGCCTTGGTCGGGATACAGCCCCAGTTGAGGCAGATGCCGCCCAGCAGTTCGCGTTCCACGATGGCGGTTTTCAGCCCGAGCTGCGCGCAGCGGATAGCCGCGACATAGCCGCCGGGTCCGCTGCCGAGCACGATTACGTCGTATTTGTCAGCCATGATTCGTACCTGTCAGTTGTGTGTTCGCCCGAGACATGGACCGGGTGTTACACAGTCCAGGGGCAAAGAAAGTCGGCTTGTGCGCCAGGGCGTCAGCTTGCCGGGATTCGGTGTCGGCTTGCGCCTTCGGCGTGTCGCTTTGCGCCGCCTGCCTGTCGGCTTGTAAGGTGAAAATGTCGGCTTGCGGAGCGCCTGCGCAAGGTGCAGCGTCGATGGGCGATATCGGGGTCATGATCGCACCCATCGCATATTCGCAGTCCTGTAGGACAGCGCTCATGCCCACCGCTCCGCCACTGCACGGGGCCGGTCGTTTTCATCGAGCAGGACGAATTTGAACGTGCCCTGCCCGACCCTCGTTTCCGCATCGCCATTCCGCTCGCGCGCGATCGCTTCGGCGGAGATGGTGAGCGAAGTGTTTCCTGTGGCTTCGATTGCGCAATAGACCGACAGTTCGTCCCCCACCGACATCGCGCCGGGAAAGGCGAAGTCAGTGGCCGAGACGACCACCGCCTTGCCCTTGCCCTCGCGGCTCGCAAGGCTGCCGGCGCCAAGCGCCATCTGGCTCATCAGCCACCCGCCGAACACCCCGCCATAGGGGTTGAGGTCGGTCGGCATGGCCGTGACGCGAATGAACGGGGTGCGACTGTCCCCGGTCATCAGCGCTGGCGGAGGATCAGGGTGATGCCGTCGTACCAGTTCACCGTCACAGTGCCATCAGGCTGAGTGGCAAAGGATGGCTCATCCGCGCTCGACGGACCGAAGAACTGGCCATCGGAGCAACGCAGGGCGAAGCGGCCTTCCGACTCGGTAACGCGTTCCGGCGATGAACAATTGTCGCCGAAACTGTATGCCTTCAACGTCGTCCCGATGGCATTTCCCCGCCACCGCACGTCATCGTCGGACACCACCAGTTGGAGCGAACGCGCGGCTTCGAGTTCGGCGTCGCCGATCGCCTGGACGCCGCCAGGTCTGGTCAGACGCGTATCGACTACCTGCCAGGTTCCGGATGCAAGCGGCGCGGCCGCATCCGATCCGGGCGTGGCGGTCGGGGCGGTTGTTTCGGTCGGCTCCGTCGCTGTGTCCGCCGGTGCGCTGGAAGCAGGCTGATCCGGCGTCATCTCCGCCTGTTCGTCCACGTCGCCGCCATTGGAGCAGGCAGCGACCAGCGCAAGGGAGGCCAGCGGTGCGATGTGCTTCAACATTTTCATACAACCAGTCCCATCGGGTTTTCGATCAGGTTCTTGAACGCTTCCATCAGTTGCGCGCCGGTAGCACCATCGATGGCGCGGTGATCGAAGCTGCCGCTGGCGGTCATCACCGTGGCGACCTGCAATGCGCCGTCGACGACATAGGGGCGCTGTTCGCCAGCACCCACGGCCATGATCATGCCCTGCGGCGGGTTGATGACCGCGTCGAACTGCTTGATGCCGAACATGCCGAGGTTGGACAGGCTGGCAGTGCCGCCCTGATATTCATGCGGCTGCAGTTTGCCTTCACGGGCCTTCTCCGCTAGTTCCTTCATATTGGTGCTGATCGAGGCGAGACCGCGCGTATCGGCTTCCGTGATGATCGGCGTGATGAGGCCGCTGGGGGCAGCCACCGCGACCGAGACATCGGCACGGCTGTAACGGTGCAGCGTATCGCCCTGATAGCTGACGTTGCAATCGGGCACGCGCATCAACGCGCGGGCCAGCGCCTTGATCAGCAGATCGTTGACCGACAGCTTGACCCCGTCCGCTTCCAGACCGGCATTGAGCTGTTTGCGCAGGTCGAGCAGCGCATCGAGACGGATGTCGACGGCCAGGTAATAATGCGGGACCTGCTGCTTGCTCTCGGTGAGGCGGCGCGCAATGACCTTGCGCACATTGGAGAGCTTTTCTTCCTCGTAAGGCGCGCCGTGATCGCTGGCAGGTGCCTTTGCGGAAGATTTCGCTTCGTCCTTGTCCTTGGGAGCGGAGGTATCGGCAGCGGATTTGGCCGAGCCGCCTTCTGCGCTTTCGACATCTGCCTTCACGATCCTGCCACGCGGACCGGAGCCGGTTATGGTGGAAAGATCAACGCCGTTCTGCTCGGCGATGCGGCGGGCCAGGGGCGATGCGATGATGCGTTCGCCGCTATCGTCCTTGGGCGCGGCGGGTGCCTTGGTATCGGCATCCACCGATGCGCGTGCGGGCTTGGCGCTTTCGCGCGGTGCGGCCTTGGCCGGTTCCGATTTGCCTTCGGATTCGTCCTTGGCGGGTTTTTCTTCGGCAGGCTCTTCATCGCCGGATGGAGCGGCGGCTGCCGCCTCGTCCACATCTTCGCCTTCTTCGGCGAGAATGGCGATTACCGTGCCGACCTTTACGCCTTCGGTCCCTGCTTCCACTGCGATCGAGGCAATGGTGCCTTCGTCCACAGCTTCGAATTCCATCGTCGCCTTGTCGGTTTCGATTTCGGCCATGATGTCACCGGCACTGACCGTATCACCCGGCTTCACAAGCCATTTGGCGAGCGTGCCCTCCTCCATGGTGGGCGAAAGGGCGGGCATCTTGATCGGCGTTGGCATGGCTGTTTACGTTACGTCCTCGCTGGGGAGATTGTGCGCCCGCACCTCTGGCGAAAAGGTGCGGTCCTCGCAAGGTCCTTGCGCAGAATACGAATTAGCGAGTAATCCGCAGCCGAGGGAGACGGGGAGCAGATATGCGTACTTATCTAGTCGTGATGGATGAAACGGACGAAGCGAAGCAGGCCCTGCGCTTTGCATCGCTGCGGGCGCAGAAAACCGATGGTTCGGTCCACATCCTCGCCCTTGTCCCGCAGCAGACCTTCAATGCATTCGGCGGGGTCCAGGCGACCATCGAACAGGAAGCGCGCGAACGCGCCGAGGTCATGGCCAACAGCGCAGCCGGAAATATTTTCGGCGAAATGGGCAAGATGCCCACCATCGCCGTTCGTCCCGGCCCGCCGGCGGATGTCATCCGCAAATATATCGAGGAGCATGGCAACATCGCCGCGCTGGTGCTGGCGACGAGCGCCGAAGGGGGCTCCGGCCCGCTGGTGACGCATTTCGCAGGCCATGCAGGCCACCTGCCCTGCCCGCTCTATCTCGTGCCCGGCGGGCTGAGCCGCGAACGGATCGACGAACTGGCCTGAGGCGCTTCGTCTTCACGGATCATTGCGAGCAGCCGCAGGCCATGCGGATGCCCCAAGGGGTTGCCGCCCACGCCCTGCGGTGTTGCTCGCGATAAGGGCGGCGGCCGCTACTTGCGGCGGCCCTGATGGCGGATGTTGCCCGGTCGTCCGCGCTTGCCCTGATCGTGCGTCTGACGCGGTGCGCCCGCACCCTTCTTCTGATGGGTGCGCTTCTTGGGCGGAGGACGGTTGCCGCGCGGTTCGATGCCTTTACCATCGCTGTCCGGCACTTCGAATTTGAGCGCGCCGGTCAGCGCGTTGGCTTCTGCCAGCTTCAGCTTCAGCCGATCGCCCGTCGCATATTCGGTACCGGTCTTTTCACCGACGAGCTTCTGCGCCTTTTCGTCATAGGTGAAATATTCGCGGCCCAGCGTGCTGACGGGGACGAGGCCGTCACCGCCCAGCTTGTCGATAGTGGCGAAGAAGCCGAAGCCCTGAACGCCGGTGATGCGGGTGTCGAAAGTCTCGCCCACGCGGCCCGAGAGCCATGCAGCGACATAGCGATCGATCGTATCGCGCTCCGCCTCCATCGCGCGCCGTTCGGTCTGGCTGATCGCATCGGTGATCTGATGCAGCGCAGCCCTGTCGCGGTCGGATAGACCCGTACCGTCCGGCAGATCGATCTTGGGCTTGGGTTGCTCCAGCTTGTAGGCATCCACGAGCGCGCGGTGCACGAGGAGATCGGCATAACGGCGGATCGGCGACGTGAAGTGGGCGTAGCTGCCGAGCGACAGGCCGAAGTGCCCTGCATTGGCCGGGCCGTAATAGGCCTGCGTCTGGCTGCGCAGCACGGCTTCCATGATCAGCGCCTTTTCGGCCGGATCCGACACATCCTTGAGCATGCGGTTAAACAGGCCCGGCGTGATGACCTGACCCAACGCGAACTTGCGCCCCTGACTGGCGAGATATTCCTTGAACGCCATCAGCTTTTCGCGGCTCGGCGTCTCGTGGATGCGGTAGACGACCGGTGCAGCCTTGGCCTCCAGCGCCTTGGCGGCAGCGACATTGGCGGCGATCATGAAATCCTCCACCACGCGGTGCGCATCGAGCCGTTCGCGTATGGCGATTTCCTCGATCACGCCTTCGTCGTTAAGCCGTACCTGCCGCTCCGGCAGTTCGAGGTCGAGCGGGTCGCGAGCCTGGCGGGCCTTGAACAGCAGTTTCCACGCGCCCCACAGGTTCTGCAGATATTCGGGCGCGTCGCCTGCATCGATTGCTGCCTGCGCGTCTTCATAGGCGATGTTGCGGGCCAGACGGACAATGGCGCGGGTAAAGCGCCAGTCGCTGATCCTGCCTTCCGCGTCGATGCGGATGTGACAGGCCATGGCCGCACGATCCACGTCTTCCTTGAGACTGCAGACGTCGGCGCTCAGCACCTCGGGCAGCATGGGGACGACGCGGTCGGGAAAATAGACCGAATTGCCGCGTTTGCGCGCTTCGCGATCGAGCGCGCCGCCCGGGCGGACGTAATAGCTGACATCGGCAATCGCGATGATGGCGCGATAACCTCCCTTCCCGTCCGGCTCGGCCCAGATGGCATCGTCATGATCGCGGGCATCGGCCGGGTCGATAGCGACGATGGGAACATCGCGCAGGTCTTCGCGGTGCTCGCTCGAAAGCGGCAGGTCGACTGCGCGCTCCGCCTCGGCGATGGTTTCCTGCGGAAAGACATGCGGGATGCCATGCTTGGCAATCGCGATCAGGCTGAAGGCCTTGGGGGCAAGCGGATCGCCGATCACTTCGACGACCTTGACCTTGGAGCGGGCGGATTTGCCCATGCGCTCGGCCAGTACCAGTTCGCCTACCGCGGCATCGCCGACATCGCCGATGGGGGCGGAATCGCGCACGCGCTTGTCGACAGGGGCCAGCCAGTAATTGCCGCTACCGTCCTTCTCGACCACGCCCATCAGACCTTCGGTGCGCGCAGGCAGTTTCTTGATCGGTGTGGCGCGCCACCCGCGTTCGGTTTCCTCGTTACGCGCAAGGATGCGATCGCCGCGTTTGAGCGCGGCCATCTTCTTGCTTTCCTTCACCATCAGGCGAGGCGGCTTTTCCTTGGTGTCGGGCGACCAGTTTTCGGGCTCGGCAACAGGCTCCCCATCCTCGATCGCGACGATCTTGAGGACGGTCACCTTGGGCACGCCGCCCATACGGTGATAGGCCGTGCGCTTGCCATCGATCAGGCCTTCTTCGGCCATGTCCTTGAGGCGCTTTTTCAGCGCGATCTTTTCCTGCCCCTTGAGCCCGAAGGCCTTCGCGATTTCGCGCTTGCCCGCAGGTGTCTCGGAGGTCTGGATGAATTCTAGAATCTGTTCTTTGTTCGGCAGTCCCTTGGGCTGCCGGTGCTTGTTCTGTTTTGTCATGCGCGCGATATGGGGACGATCCGCCCCCATGTCACGGTGTGGATCAATACGCCTTGGCGAGAAGCACGCGCTCCACCGCCGGTTCGCCGGTGAAGATGCAGGCGCCGTCAACCGGCGCTGCGTCCATCGGGACATTACGTATCGTGAGCTTGTGCTCTTTCAAGCGTTCGACGACCTTTTCGAGAGCGTCACCCGTGGGCTTGGACCACTGGACTTCGACCCAGCCCGGGTAGCGGGAGGCGCCGAAGTGATCTTCCACCGCTGCAAAATCGGTGATGCCGCGGGTCACGTTGGCATCGCGCCGCTCGGCAGCCTGCGTGAGCAGCGCGCTCTGCATATCGGCGAGAACGTCGGGGATGGTCTGGCCAGCAACTTCGCGGGTCGGGTTCTGGAAATCGACCTTGCCGGT
Organism: Qipengyuania sp. L-5Y; assembly: GCF_056859455.1. Lineage (NCBI taxonomy): Bacteria > Pseudomonadati > Pseudomonadota > Alphaproteobacteria > Sphingomonadales > Erythrobacteraceae > Qipengyuania > Qipengyuania sp. L-5Y. Next base: position 47,585 of record NZ_JBSXOM010000020.1, read on the forward strand.
TTGGCTATCCCACAGGCGGTCACGGCGAAGCATGCTGACAACGCCGTTTTCCATGTCGCGGCCGCCGACCTCGACAATGATTGGAGCGCCCTTGCGCACGTAGTCCCACCGCTTCTGGGCAGCCTTGCCGGGCCGCGTGTCGAGCAGGACGCGCAGCGGTTCGCCGAATGCGCTCTGCCCGGCGAGGGTGGCACGCAAGGCTTCGCAATATTCGATCAGCGCATCGTCTTCCGGCTTGTCGCGCAACATCGGCAGGATCACGACCTGCTGCGGGGCGATCTTGGGCGGAAGGCGCAGGCCATCGTCGTCGCCATGCGTCATGATTACGCCGCCGACCATGCGGGTGGAGACGCCCCAACTGGTCGTGTGGGCGAGGCTTTCGCTGCCTTCTTTGTTCTGGAACTTGATACCGCTGGCCTTGGCGAAATTGGTGCCGAGATAATGGCTGGTTCCAGCCTGCAATGCCTTGCCATCCTGCATCATCGCTTCGATGGACCAGGTTTCGACTGCGCCGGGAAAACGTTCGTTCTCGGGCTTTTCACCGGCGATCACTGCAAGAGCGAGATCCTCGTCCGCAAAGGCGCGATAGACCTCCAGCATGGTGAGCGTGTGGTCCTTCGCCTCGGCCTCGTCGGCATGGGCGGTATGGCCTTCCTGCCAGAGGAATTCGCTGGTGCGCAGGAACATGCGGGTGCGCATTTCCCAGCGCACGACATTGGCCCACTGATTGAGCTTGAGCGGAAGATCGCGCCAGCTCTGAACCCAGCGCGCCATGGCATCGCCGATAATTGTTTCGGACGTCGGCCGGACAACCAGCGGTTCTTCCAGCTTGGCCTCCGGATCCGGAATAAGGCCGCCATCCTTTCCAGCAATCAAGCGGTGATGCGTGACCACGGCCATTTCCTTGGCAAAGCCTTCGACATGCTCTGCCTCACGCTCGAAATTGGAGAGCGGTATGAAGATCGGGAAATAGGCGTTGGCGTGGCCGGTTGCCTTGATCCGGTCATCCAGCAAGCGCTGCATGCGCTCCCATATGCCGTAGCCCCAGGGCCGGATGACCATGCAGCCTCGCACACCCGATTCTTCGGCCATTTCGGCAGCGCTGATGACTTCCTGGTACCAGGCTGCAAAATCATCGTCGCGCTTGGTGTTCAAGGCATGGCGTATCTGGGCCACGTTATATTCCCGTAATTGCTGGTCGGATCGGCGGGCGGGCCGATGCCGCTATTTGCTCATCTCGTCCAGCTTCTTCTGCATTTCGGCCATTTGCCGGCGCATCTGAGCAAGGTCATCCGACTGATCGTCCCGCGCAGGCTTTCGCGTTGCCGGAATGAAGGCTTCCGCAGCGTTCTGCATCATCTTGAAATTGGCTTCGGCCATCTTGGCCAGCGGATTGGTTTCAATACCCTTCGCGAAGGCCGCCTGGAGCTGTTCGCGATTCTTGCGCAGGTTCGTCATGCTCGCTTCAAGATAGCTTGGCATCATCGCCTGCATGGAATTGCCATACATGGAAATGAGATCGCGCAGGAAGCTGACCGGCAGCATCTGCGTACCGTGGCTTTCTTCCTCTACGATGATCTGCGTCAGGATCGTATGGGTGATGTCGTCACCGGTCTTTGCGTCGAGCACGTGGAAATCCACATTCTCGCGGACCATCTTCGCAAGATCGTCCAGAGTGATGTAACTGCTCGTATCGGTATTATAGAGCCGCCGGTTGGCGTACTTCTTGATGATGATCGCTTCGCCTTCGGCGGTCCTCTTGGCCATGCCAGCATGCTCCCAGATTGTGCATTGCGAGATACTTAGCACGTGCAAAATGTGCAGCGCAACGTCACCTAAACGTCAACCGAAACGCTGCCCCAGAACCGTGAGCAATTCATATTGCGAAAGAGAGGTTTGCTGCGCAGCATCGGGCAACCAGTAGGGCAATTCGACCCAGTCCCCTTCGCCCAGTTCCGGCGCAGCGGTCAGGTCGATCACGATCATGTCCATGGAAACTTTGCCGAGTATCGGAAGCGGTGTTCCGCCCGACCGGAAATGCGCGCCGGCCCAGCTGCGCAGGATGCCGTCTGCATAGCCAAGGGAGACAACCCCCGCTTTCATGCGGGCAGGCGCGGTGAATGTCGCATTATAGCCGACCTTGTCCCCGGCCTGGAGCTCCTTCACCTGAATGAGCGAAGCTTCGGGACGGGCAACCTGCCGTATCGGTCCGTCCAGTTCGGCGCGCGGGACCCCGCCATAGAGCGACAGACCCGGACGCGTGAGATCGAAGGCATAATCCGCGCCAAGAGCGATGCCTGCGCTGTTGGCCAGACTTGCCCGCTGGTGCCGTATGGCTGGAATGCAGGCGCGAAAGTCCCCCATCTGTTGTGCGTTCATGGGACTGTCTTCGTCCGCGCAGGCGAGGTGGCTCATGAGAATATCGACATCGAGCGTCTGGATGACAGGATCGGCGATGTCGGCAGGCGAAATGCCGAGCCGGTTTATCCCCGTATCGACCATCAGGTGGCATGATCCCCCGCCGCCATCCTGCCAGATCCTTGCCTGCCTGAGATTGTCGATTACCGGGCTGACGCCTGTAGCGCGGGCGTATGCTGCCTCTTCTGCACTAAGGACGCCGTGCAGTACGCTGACCTGCGTCGCAGGGACGTGGCGAAGAACCGCGGGAACTTCGCTCCAGTGGGCAACGAAGAAATCCTGGCAGCCTGCATCGCGCAGTTTCGGCACGCAGCGATCGACACCCAGCCCGTAACAGTTTGCCTTGACCGCGGCGCCTGCCCGGCCACTGCCCGACATCGCATTCAGCGCCTGCCAGTTTTGCGTCAAAGCGTCGCTATCGATGCTCAGCCGCAAAGTCGGCGGCGGACAGTCTGTCATGGAGTACTCACGGAAAGGAAGGCGTAACCGGCGGCGTCTGTTCGCCATCTTCGAAATCTCGCGGAGGCCCATCGGGAAGACCCCACCACGCAACGATCAGGCCGAATCCGACCACCGCCATCGTGTACCAGAGCCCCGCATATGCGTCACCCGTCATCGCCACAATATAGCCCGCAATCAGCGGCAGGAACCCGCCCAGATAGCCCGCGCCGATGTGGTAAGGTATCGACATCGAACTGTATCGGATCTTGGCCGGAAACATTTCCGAAAGCAGGGCGGCAACCGAACCGAATGTCAGGGCCGACAGCATGCCCAGCACCAGCAGCAGCCCGATGATCCCCACGATGTTGACCAGGGGTGGGAATTGCCGTGTGAAATCGTAGCCGTTGGTTTCGAGCCAGCCCTGCACGATCGCCCGCCGGGTGTTGTCCGGAATATCGTCATAGACGTAAGTCGCAGAACCAATCGACAGGCCAGAGGCCGGATCGTTATCGATGGTATAGGGAACTCCGAGAGCGGTCAGATCCTGCAGGACGCGCCCACACGGGCTTGCCTGGATTTCCGCGAAAGGATCGTATTCGCACCGCGGCCCCGTGACTGTGATCGGCGCTGCCTGCGCACTTGCCTGAAGCCCTGGATTGGCCAGTGCGCCGATCCCCCAGAAGATCGGAAACAGCAGCGCCAGCGCTGCTGCCGCGCCGATGATGATGGGTTTTTTCCTGCCCACCCTGTCGGACCATTTTCCAACGACAAGATAGAAGCTCATGGCGATCGCCCCGGCGATCAGCAGCATCCATTCGACCAGGGTTTCGTCCACCCGCATGGGACCGCGCAGGAACGACAGGCCCGAAAAGAACGCCGTGTACCAGATCGTGGTCAGCACGCCGGTTATGCCGAACAGGGCGACAAATATCCTCTTGGGATTACCGGGGTAGGTCAGACTTTCCTTGAACGGGTTGGCGCTGGTCTCGCCGGCCGCTTTCATCGCCTGAAAGACGGGGCTTTCAGACAGCTTCAGCCGCATCCACAGCGAAATCCCGAGGAGGACAATCGAAAGGAGGAATGGGATACGCCACCCCCACGCCGCAAAATCTTCCGGGGAGATCAATGTCCGGCACGCGATGACCACGAGGATCGACAGGACGAACCCGCCGACGACGCTGGCTTGAATAAAGCTGGTGTAGAACCCCCGTTTCTCAGGCGGCGCGTGCTCGGCGACATAGATAGCCGCTCCGCCATATTCGCCGCCGAGTGCGAGTCCTTGCAGAATGCGCAAACCTATGACGATTATCGGAGCCGCCAGGCCGATGCTCGATGCGCTGGGGATGAGCCCGACACCGGCAGTGGCAATCCCCATCAGGGTGACAGTCACAAGGAAGGTGTATTTGCGCCCCAACCTGTCTCCAAGAAAGCCGAACAGGATCGCACCAAGGGGGCGAAAACCGAAGCCGACTGCAAATCCTGCCCATACGAGCAGGATTTCGAGTGTCTCGTTGTCGCTCGGGAAGAAGGCCGCGCCGATCAATGCGGCAAGCGTGCCGTAAATGAAGAAGTCGTACCATTCGAAGATCGTACCGGCGCTGCTCGCAGCTATGACAAGGCGGATTTCCTTGTCCGTGGGCTCCCGGTTAACCGCCGCCACAGTCTCGACCATCTCGCGCTTCCTCCCCCGCGAATATTCTTTGCGTCGGGAAGCTAGCGGGCCGCTTCAGTCTTGGAAAGCGCATCCAGCGCCGCTCTCCACGGCAGGAGAATTGCGTCGTGGCGCCCCAGATGCGGCCGGGCGGGTTCAAGCAGTTCAAGTCGGGGAAGAATGGAACTGGGTGCCTGGTCTCGCAGCCATTCGCCGAGGTTTTCGACCATCGCCGCTACCGCCGCAGCGTCCATGCCGGACGACTCTCGCGCGAAAATAGCTGCTGACGCCTGGCCGACAGCACAAGCGGAAACCCTGAGGCCAAGATCCTCGAGTGATCCACCAGAGGACGACAGATCGATTACGCTTCCGCAGCTGCGCGACCGGGCATGGCCTTTCGCGGGGGCTGCAGCATCAAAGGGATAATCGGCCAGTTCGATAGCCAGAGCCAGCAGTTCGGTCGAGTAGAGCGCAGGCGCGCGGGAGGAAGCCATCACTCGCTTTCGTCAGACTGATCGCGCAAAGTGGCTCGCCGCTCCGCCAGAACCTGAACAAGGGCACGCGAGCTGGAATCCACCAACTCATAGCTGCGCGCCGTGGTGATCCAGTTCGGCCGCCCCTTGTAGCTCCATACCGTATCGTAACCGAGTACGAGCAGCGAAAAGGCGATCACGACGATAAGCATGCCCTTCAGCGCGCCGAACCCGAAGCCGAGAACCCGGTCGATCGGCCCAAGCAGCGAATTGCGCGATGCCATCCCCACATTGTTGGCGATGACCTTCATCGCGGCATAAGGAATGAGCAGCAGCAGGGTGAATGCCAGCAGCGATGTCGTGATGTCGTCGCCGAGAAAATCCTGCAGCGACAGGGTCAGAGGCGTGTGCAGAAAGCGGATGGCGAACGCGGCCAGTACCCAGGCTGCAAGCGAAAGTATTTCCTGGAGGAAACCACGCATGAAGCCGCCCGCAGCAGCGATGCCGACGATCAACAGGACGATGTAATCGAAACCGGTCATGACCCTTCCTTGGTCGTGACTTATGAATTACCGATTACGCGGTCAACGAGGTTCGCCAGTTGTCCCAAACCATCGTATGCGAGCGCAGACGATCCCCCCTTCACATCCAGCGGTCCGAACCCCCGATCGAAGCCGAGCTTGGCAGCTTCCCGCAGGCGCAGACCGCCATGCGCGACCGGGCGGATTTCGCCCGCGAGCGAGACCTCGCCCAGCCAGATGCTGCGCGCCGGCAGAGCCTTGTTCGACATCGCGCTGACGAGTGCCGCAGCGACGGCAAGATCCGCCGCAGGGTCGGAAAGCCGATAACCGCCAGCCACGTTCAGATAGACTTCTGCCGAACTGAAGTTCAGCCCACATCGCGACTCCAGTACGGCAAGGAGCATCGCAAGCCGGCCCGTGTCCCAACCGACGACGGCACGGCGAGGCGTCGCCCCGGATTGCAGCCGTACGATCAGCGCCTGGATTTCCACGAGCACCGGCCGCGTGCCTTCGATGGCCGGGAAAACGGCACTGCCGGCCATCGGTTCGTCGCGGCCAGAGAGGAACAGCATGGAAGGATTGTCCACCTCTTCCAGCCCTTCCCCCGCCATGGCGAAGACACCGATTTCATCGACGGCGCCGAAGCGGTTCTTGAGCGCGCGCAAAATCCGGTACTGATGACTGCGCTCCCCTTCGAAACTCATCACCACATCGACCATGTGTTCGAGCACGCGGGGCCCCGCGATGCTGCCATCCTTGGTTACATGACCGACGAGCACAAGGGCGACACCGTTTTCCTTCGCGTAGCGGATCAGTTCGAATGCACAGCCACGGACCTGGCTGACCGTTCCCGGCGCCCCTTCGATCGTGTCGGAATGCATCGTCTGGATCGAATCGATCACCAGCAGACCCGGTGCATCCATAGAACCCAAGGTCGTGAGAATGTCGCGCACACCGGTCGCCGCTGCCAGCTTTACCGGGGCATCGGAGAGACCCAGCCTCGCCGCGCGCATGCGCACCTGACCCGATGCTTCTTCGCCGCTGACGTAAACGACCCCGCGCCCTTCGCGGGCGATCCGTGCTGCCGCCTGCAGCAGAAGGGTGGATTTTCCGATGCCAGGATCCCCGCCGAGCAGGATCGCCGAACCCGGAACGAGCCCGCCACCCAGAGCCCGGTCGAATTCGGCCAGGCCGGTGGGCTGCCGCACGGGAAGAGGTCCCGGCTTGTCCAATTCGACAAACTCGACGGCCCTCCCCCCACTCGAAAGATCGTGTTTCATCGAAAAGACGGTCGCCGGGGCATCTTCCACCAGCGTATTCCATTCTGCGCAGTCGGCACATTGCCCCTGCCAGCGATGGGAGACACTGCCACAGGCCTGGCAGACATAGCGTTTCTTCGGCTTTGCCATGAGCCCAGCTAGACAGAACATTTGATGAACGCAATTGCCTTGCGGCGTTTATCCGTGCACAGCATCGGGCGATGCGGCACAAGGAACTGAGGATCGCGCTGGTATGCTATGGCGGAGTCAGCCTGGCGGTCTATATGCACGGGGTTACACGCGAATTGTGGCAGCTCGCCAGGGCTAGCCGCGATTTCCATTCGACAAGTTCCTCCCCCGACGGCGTAGGCAAGGTCTATCGCGATCTACTTGAGCGGATTGCGGCAGAACAGGACCTGCATGTCCGGGTCCTGCCCGACATCATGAGCGGCGCGAGCGCGGGCGGGATCAACACCGTCTTTCTGGCCCAAGCTGTTCATTCGGGCCAGTCACTGGAGCCGTTGACCGATCTCTGGCTGGAGGTCGCCGATGTGGACAAACTGGTCGATCCCAAGGCGCGGCTCAAATGGCGCTTTTCGAAAATGTGGGCACAGCCCTTTGCGACCTGGCTATTGAACCGCCCGGGCGGTGATCTCGCCGATGCCGTCGCACCGGAAACGCGGGCAGAGGTCGAACGCAAGGTCTCGCATCTCGTACGTGGGCGCTGGTTCGAACCGCCATTTTCCGGCATCGGCTTTTCGCGTCTGCTGGAACGGGCGTTTTCGGCAATGGCCGAAAGCAAAATAGACAAGCCGCTCCTCCCACCGGGCCACCCGCTGGACCTGTATGTCACCACGACGGATTTTCATGGCTATCTGGAACTCCTGCGGCTCCATAGCCCGCCTGTCGTCGAAGACACCGAACATCGCATGCCCATATCGTTCAGGACGCGTACGCCGGCGGAGGGTGGACGCGATCTGGCCAATCCGCTCGAACTGGTATTTGCGGCCCGTGCGACAGCCAGTTTTCCTGGCGCCTTCCCACCCTTGCGCGTCGAAGAGATCGATCAGCTTTCAAATCTGACCGAACGTACGTGGGCTGGGCGCGATGATTTTATCCAACGCATAATGCCCGTTCATGCTGCGCGGGATAGTATTGAAAACGTGTCGCTTATCGACGGATCGGTACTCGTCAACAAACCGTTCGCCGGCGCAATTTCCGCTCTTCAGGGTCGTCCCGCTCAGCGCGAGGTGGATCGCCGTTTCGTATATGTCGATCCGCGTCCGGACAGGTCGAGCAATCGCACCTCGGAAAAGAACGAGCCGGTTGGTTTCTTCTCCGCGATCTTCGGATCCCTGTCGACCATTCCGCGCGAACAGCCCATTCGTGACAATCTGGAACAGCTCGAAGAACAGAGCCGCGAGGCTGAAAGACTGAGGCGGATCGTCAGCGCCCTGCGGCCAGAAGTTGATGCAGCCGTCGACAAACTGTTCGGACGCACACTGTTTCTGGATCGCCCCACTCCAGCGCGGTTGAATGCGTGGCGCCAGAAAGCCCAGCAGGCGGCGGCTGAAAGGGCCGGATATGCATTCCACGCTTATGCGCAGGCCAAGTTTGCCGGGATCGTCACCAGATTGGCCAGGCTCGCCATCGAGGCTGCGCCAAAACTCGCTGTCGACGATACGTCTCCTATCGAAGCGGTCCTGCGGGCCGAATTGGCGCAGCGAGGTTTGGACACGCTTTCTGCGCCGGGCGGGGGCGCATCGCCCGAAGCAATCGCTTTCCTGAGAGAACATGACATCGGATTTCGCATTCGCCGTCTGCGGTTGCTGGCCCGGCGCCTCGCGCGCGACTGGGAGGCAGATCCCGACATCCCGGACGATGCACTGGAAAAGGGGCGCGATGCGGTGTTCGAGATACTTGCCCTTTATTTCGAAAAGGAAGGCGTCGCGGCGCTCGGCTCGTCATTTGAGCCACTGGCCGAAAGTGTCCTGCAAGATCCCGGATGCCTACTCGACATGATCGAGGCGAAACGTCTGTTGCCAGACCTCGACGAACGGGCGGAGGAGATGCTTGCCGCTGCGCTTGAGCAGATGCCAAAGAATCTGCGGCGCCGGATGCTGCTGACCTATTTGGGATTCCCGTTCTACGACGTGGCGACCCTGCCGCTCCTGCGTAATGAAGGGCTGACCGAGTTCGACCCGGTCAAAGTGGACCGCATAAGCCCCGATGACGCGCGTAGCATTCGCGAAGGTGGGACACGGGCCACCTTGCGCGGAATCGAGTTTTACAACTTCGGGGCGTTCTTCAGCCGGGCTTATCGCGAGAACGATTACTTATGGGGGCGGCTGCACGGGGCCGAACGTATGATCGACCTCGTGTGCTCAACCGTAAGCAAGCCCTTTGCGGAGGATACCCGCCGCAGCTTCAAGCGGGAAGCCTTCAATGCCATTCTTGACGAAGAGCAGGATGCCAAGCGCTGTTCGAGAAAGCTGATCGAGGAAATTCGCCGCGAAGTGTCGGAGCGTTTGCCTGACTAGCAAACGGGATCACCCGCCGAAGGCACCTTTCAGCTTATCGAAGAAACCACGGCTTTCAGGGCATTCGTCGCCAGTTTCCAGTTCGCGGAACTGTTCCAGTAATGCACGCTGTTCCTTGCTCAACCTGGTCGGAGTTTCCACGGCAATTTCGACAACGAGATCGCCGCGACCCCGCCCTTGCAGAACGGGCATGCCAGCACCACGCTGACGCAGCTGCTTGCCCGACTGAATGCCTGCGGGAATTTCGATCGTGACGTCTTCGCCATCCAGATTGGGAATGTCGATCGATCCACCTAGCGAAGCAGTCGTGATGCTGATCGGAACGCGCGTTGCAAGAGCTGTCCCTTCGCGCTGGAAAATCTCGTGCGGCTTCACATGCACGAAAATATAAAGGTCACCGGGAGGAGCACCACGGGGCCCAGCCTCACCCTTGCCCGAAAGCCGAATCCGCGTCCCGGTATCGACGCCCGGCGGAATTTCGACGGCAAGCGCCTGAGGAACGTCTATGCGCCCTTCCCCGCGGCAGTCGCGACAGGGCGAGGTGATGACTTCACCGCTGCCATGGCAATTGGGGCATGGTCGCTCGACCACGAAAAAACCTTGCTTGGCCCGAACTTGTCCCTGCCCGTGGCAAAGGTTGCAAGTTCGCGCGCGAGTACCTGGCGTAGCGCCGGACCCGTGGCAGGTTTCGCAATTCTGTGAAACTTCGATCTCGATCTCGGTCGATTTACCGTGAAAGGCTTCTTCCAGATCGATCTGCATATCGTACCGCAGATCCGCACCGCGCCTGGGACGTGCACGTCCTCCGCCGCCGAATGCACCACCAAAGATCGTTTCGAATATATCCCCGATGTCGCCGAAGTCGGCACCGGGTTGACCACCGCCCGGTCCGCCTTGCTGAAAAGCTGCGTGGCCATAACGGTCGTAGGCGGCACGTTTTTGAGGATCCTTGAGAACCTCATAGGCGGCACTCACGGCCTTGAACTTGCCTTCGCTTTCCCCGCATCCAGGATTGCGATCCGGATGGTGCTTCATCGCCAGTTTGCGATAGGCCGACTTGATCGTCGCCCCATCGGCATCGCGGCTCACTCCGAGGAGTTCGTAAAAATCAATTTCGGTCGCTGACATGGCTTCCCAATACTCAATCGCCACCGGTGCATTGCGGCACCGGCGGCGACTGGTTTCTCATCGTCCGATCAGTTCTTCGCGTCTTCGTCGACTTCGGAGAATTCGGCGTCGACGACTTCTTCTTCCGAGCCGCCTTCACTACCGGCAGCCGCGCCGTCGGTCGGAGCGTCGGAAGCGGCCTTGGCTTGCTCCTGCTCGTAAATCGACTGGCCCATCTTCATCGCGCTCTGCGACAGGTCCTGAGCCTTGGCGTTGATGTCGGCTGCATCGTCGCCTTCGAGCGCCGTCTTGAGGGCGGCAACCTTCTCTTCAACTTCGCTCTTCAACGAAGCGTCGATCTTGTCGCCATGTTCTTCAAGCTGCTTTTCGGTTGCGTGAACGAGACTGTCGGCCTGATTGCGCGCTTCCGCACCTTCACGACGCTTCTTGTCCTCGTCGGCGAACTTCTCCGCGTCCTGAACCATCTTTTCGATGTCGTCGTCGGACAGACCGCCCGACGCCTGGATGCGGATCTGCTGTTCCTTGCCCGTGCCCTTGTCTTTGGCGGACACGTTCACGATGCCGTTGGCATCGATGTCGAAGGTAACTTCGATCTGCGGCACACCGCGCGGTGCGGCAGGGATACCGACCAGGTCGAACTGGCCCAGCATCTTGTTGTCCTGCGCCATTTCACGCTCGCCCTGGAAGACGCGGATGGTAACCGCATTCTGGTTGTCTTCCGCGGTCGAGTAGGTCTGCGTCTTCTTGGTCGGGATCGTCGTGTTGCGATCGATCATCTTGGTCATGATGCCGCCGAGCGTTTCGATACCCAGCGAAAGCGGGGTCACGTCGAGCAGCAGCACGTCCTTGACGTCGCCCTGAAGAACGCCGGCCTGAATGGCGGCACCCATCGCAACGACTTCATCGGGGTTCACGCCGGTGTGCGGCTTCGAGCCGAAGAATTCTTCCACCACTTCGCGAACCTTGGGCATGCGGGTCATACCGCCGACCAGGATGACTTCGTCGATCTCGTTCTTGGACACGCCAGCGTCAGCGAGCGCCTTCTTGCAAGGCTCGAGCGTGCGCTTGATCAGGTCGCCGACGAGCTGTTCGAGCTTCGAACGGCTGATCGTTTCGACGAGATGCAGAGGGGTAGAGCTGCCGCCTTCCATGCGTGCGGTGATGAAGGGCAGATTGACTTCGGTCTGTGCGGAGCTCGACAGTTCGATCTTCGCCTTTTCGGCGGCTTCCTTCAGACGCTGCAGAGCGAGCTTGTCGGTCCGGAGATCCATGTTCTCCTTCTTCTTGAACTCGTCCGCGAGATATTCGACGATCGCGCTGTCGAAGTCTTCGCCGCCCAGGAAAGTGTCGCCATTGGTCGACTTCACTTCGAAGACGCCATCGCCGATTTCGAGGACCGAAACGTCGAACGTACCGCCGCCAAGGTCATAGACGGCGATGGTCTTGCCGTCTTCCTTGTCCATGCCGTAGGCAAGTGCTGCAGCCGTCGGTTCGTTGATGATGCGCAGCACTTCGAGGCCGGCAATCTGACCGGCGTCCTTGGTTGCCTGACGCTGCGCGTCGTTGAAATATGCGGGAACGGTGATGACGGCCTGCGTGACGGTTTCGCCGAGATAGCCCTCTGCCGTTTCCTTCATCTTCTGCAGGATGAAGGCGGATACCTGGCTGGGCGAATAATCTTCGCCGCCGGCTTCGACCCACGCGTCGCCGTTCTTGCCCTTGACGATGTCGTAAGGGACGAGACCCATATCCTTCTTGGTCAGCGGATCATCAAACCGGCGACCGATAAGGCGCTTGATCGCGAACAGGGTATTGTCAGGATTGGTGACAGCCTGACGCTTGGCCGGCTGACCGATCAGGCGCTCGCCGTCCTTGGTGAAGGCGACAATCGAAGGCGTCGTGCGCGCGCCTTCCGAATTTTCGATAACCTTGGGCTTGCCGCCGTCCATAACGGCGACGCAGCTGTTGGTTGTGCCAAGGTCGATACCGATAACTTTGCTCATGGTTTCCCCATCTGTTTCAAGTCGTTGGACACCGCATCATTGGTTCCCCGATCCTGGCGAAACCGGTCGGCGGCTCTATCCGGTGGTGTATTACTCGGGCGATATAGGTGTGGTTTTTCTTGGCACAAGGGAGGGGGTCGGCTAGTTTTTCGGCCAGTACGTAGAGGGGACAAATTGATGAAACTTACACATTTAGCACCGGCCGCCCTGACTTTGACGACGCTCACGTTGGCGGGATGTTCGAGCCCTGCCGAAGAAACCACTGCGCCTGCAGCGGACGAAGTGGCCCTCGAAGTCAGCAATGCGCGGCTGATGCTACCGGCAGTATCCGGCAACCCGGGTGCCATCTATTTCGATGTCGAGAACACCGGTGATCGCAATTACGCGATCCGTCGCGCAGATGTGAAAGGGGCGGGCAATGCGGAACTTCACGGTTCGCTGGTAGTCGACGGCCAGATGATGATGGACAGCGTCGGACAGGTCCTTGTCGAATCGGGTGGTTCGCAGAGCTTTCAGCCCGGCGGCTTTCACGTGATGGTTTTCGATCTCGATCCTTCGGTGCAGGCTGGCACATCGACCGACATGACGCTCACCGTCGTTGGCGGCAAGAAGAAGACTTTCCCTGTCGAAGTCCGCGCCGCAGGTGACGAGCGCTGAGCGACGGGCAGCAAATGCCGGGCGCGAAAATCATGGGGGATGGTTTCGTGCCCGGGTGTCCGATTGGGGGCGAGCGGCCCCTCACGTCAGGCGAGATAGAGCTTGCGCGAACCGTGTTCGGTCACGCAATCGATTACAGCCGAATAATGATCAGGCGGAAAAAATGGTTTCCGTTTCAACCTCGTCAGGTCACCATGGCCCCGCGCGGGCACCTGCATTTCCATCCTCGCGGTGAAACGTACTGCGATGATTTCTCGAAGGTCGATCTACGGCGCCAAGGCCTTTTCATACACGAATTGGTACATGTCTGGCAGGTTCAGGCGAAGGGCGAATGGTTTCTGGTAACGCGTCGCATGCCGTGGGCGCGTTACGATTATTCACTCAAGCCCGGTTGGCCACTCGAACGATATGGTATCGAGCAACAGGCGGAGATCGTGAAACATGCTTTCTGGCTGCGCCGAGGCATGAAGATCGCCGGCGTCGCCGATCCCGCTGCTTACGAAATGCTGGTCCGCTTCCCCGGCGCCGAAAGCTGATCCGGCACCGGGGTACGAAGCCTGCTTACCAGTATCGGGCGTAGCGGTCGTCATAACGGCAATCGTCGTCGACATAACGGCCATCGCCATAATAGCCGTCGCACTCGTCGTTCTTGTCCGTGGCATAACCGACCACGCCGCCGATGGCGGCGCCGGCCAGAGCGTAGGTGGTGATGTCATCGCCCAGAATGGCGCCCAGACCCGCACCGGCTGCGGCACCGAGCCCGGCGCCTTCAACGCCATAGTTCTGCGCACACGCCCCGAGGCCCAGGGTGGAAACGGCCAGGGCAGGTGCAAGAAATAGCTTGGCGTTCATCGCGATTCTCCGAAATTGTTAGCGTTGGCCATCTACGGGCGGCGCCGGATGTTGTTCCTTGGCACCCGCTGCCCGCACCGTATCCCGCGCCACGATTTCGGAAGTCGTCAGTCGTAAGTAACCCCGGGCAACCCCTGCCCGCCATCGGCGATGAATGCGTCGATCCGCGCTTCGAGTGCGGGAAGCGGAACCGAGCCGAGCGACAGCACCACATCGTGGAACTTGCGAATGTCGAAGGAGGAACCGAGCTCGTTTTCGGCCTTCTCGCGCACCCGGCGGATGGTCAGTTCCCCCAGCTTGTAGGCCAGCGCCTGCCCCGGCCAGCTGATGTAGCGGTCGATTTCGGTGCCCACTTCCCGCTCGGACAGCGCAGTATGGCTCGCAAGATAGTCGACCGCCTGCTCCCGGCTCCAGCCGTAGTGATGGATACCGGTATCGATAACCAGCCGGGCAGCGCGCCACATCTCGTAGGACAGGCGGCCGAACTTCTCGTAGGGGGTGCGATAGATGCCCATCTCTTCCCCGAGATATTCCACATAGAGACCCCAGCCTTCGCCGAAACCGGAGAAATAGGTCTGGCGGCGGAAGCGCGGCGCCTCTTCCTGCTCCAACGCGACGGCACCCTGGAAGCTGTGGCCCGGGACGCATTCGTGCAGGGTAAGTGCAGGGATATTGTAGAGTGGTCGGGACGCCAGGTCGTAGGTGTTCATCTGGCAGGCATCGAGCCCGCCCCGTCCCGCCGTGTAGAACGGAGCAATGGCAGGATCGACCGGCCGGATGGTGAACCGGTGCCGGGGCAGGAAGCCGAAATAGTCGGCCAGCCGCCCATCGACACGCTTTGCGGCATAGGCAGATACGCCCATCAGTTCATCGGGCGTGCGCGCAACGAATTGCGGATCGGTGCGCAGAAAGTTCACGAACTCCGCCAGCGTGCCGTCGAAGTCGGCGCTCTCCTTTACCTTCTCCATCTCGGCGGTAATGCGCGCCACCTCGTCGAGACCGATGCGGTGGATTTCCTCTGCCGTCAGGTCGAGCGTCGTATATTGCCGGATCTGCTGCGCGTAATAGGCCTCGCCATCGGGAAATTCGCTGGCGCCGAGGGTGGTGCGGGTCTGCGGGAGATATTCGTTGCGAAAGAAGGCGAGCCAGTCGGCATAGGCCGGCGTGACATCGTCGCGGATCGCTGCACGGCCGGCTGCCCTGAGACGTTCCTGTTCGGCTTCGGGAATGCTGCGCGGCATGTCGGCAAATGGCTTCCAGAACGGGCTGTCTTTCGGCCGGTCCACGACATAGGAGGCGATGGAGACATCGCGGCCTTCCAGCGTAACCCGCGGCACCGAGAACCCCCGCGCGAGGCCTGCTTTTGCGTTAGCGGTCTGCTCGGCGAAATATCGCGGAATGTCCTGCATCCGGCCGATGTAGTTCTCGTATTCCTCTACCGTGGTGAAACCGCGCGAGGGCGCGAGATACGACCAGAAATTGGAATCGCTGTCGAACGGCATTTCCCATTCGGCGAACTGCGCGTCGCCGATATCAGATTCCAGCAACGACCGCAGCACTAGAGCATTGGTCCTTGCCTTCTCGCTCAATGCTTCGCGA
Source organism: Qipengyuania sp. L-5Y (assembly GCF_056859455.1). Taxonomy (NCBI): domain Bacteria; kingdom Pseudomonadati; phylum Pseudomonadota; class Alphaproteobacteria; order Sphingomonadales; family Erythrobacteraceae; genus Qipengyuania; species Qipengyuania sp. L-5Y. Next base: position 63,127 of record NZ_JBSXOM010000020.1, read on the forward strand.
TCGATCTGGTCGAGGCGTGTCAGATAGGACTTGTATTGCGCGGCGCGTTGACGCTGCGCGTCGGGGGTAACCGACCACAAAGTATCGCCCTGCTCGGTGCTACCGTTCGCCGCCTCGCTCATGCCGAACTGTTCGAGCTGGTAGTCGTAATATGCATCAGCCAGCGCCGACAGTTCATCGTCGGCGCTATCCTGAGCAGCAAGCGGTGTAGCGAAGGCGGAGGCGACAAGAACCGCCGCTCCGAAAATGGCAGTCCTCATCGTCATTCCCCTGCTTTGACGGAGTTAATCGGGCTTCTTGGCCACGCCGACCATTGCTGGACGCAGCAGGCGATCCTTGATCATATACCCGGCCTGCATTTCCTGCACGATCGTGCCGGGCTCTGCATCATCGGTCGGCACTTCCATCATTGCCTGATGCTGGTTCGGGTCGAGCGGCATGCCCTTGGCGGCAATGCGAGTGATGCCATTGCTGTTAAAGACTTTCTCCAACTCACGCTGAGTGGCTTCGATGCCAGCAATGAAATTCTTCGCCTTTTCGTGTTCGCGGAGTTCTTCGGGAACGTGGTCGAGCGCCCTCGCAAGATTGTCGGCAACACTGAGAATATCGCGTGCGAAACCCGTCGCTGCATAATTGCGGGCGTCCTGAACATCCTTTTCGAGCCGGCGACGCACATTCTGTGTTTCCGCACGCGCATACAGCACGTCCTGCATCGCCGTTTCGAGATCGCCCTTCAGTTTCGCAAGCGCATCATCGATCGGAGTATCGGCGTCGTCATCTGAATCGTCGCGAAGATGTTCGGGCACACCTTCCATCTCACGTGCCAGATCTGCATCGACCGCTTTTTCGTGCGGTTCGTTCTTGTTCTCGTCGTTCACTGGAAAACCCTGTCAGCCAATTCGTTTACCCAAGGATCGGGCGGTGAAATCCACCATGGGGACGACTCGCGCGTAATTCAACCGAGTTGGGCCAATGACACCCAGCACACCGACAACCTTACCCTCGCGGTCCCGGTAGGGTGAAGCGATCACGGAAGACCCCGAAAGCGAGAAAAGCCGGTTCTCGCTGCCGATGAATATGCGCATCGCGTCAGCTCTCCGGGCACGTTCCAGCAAGCCGGCCACCGATTGCTTGCTTTCCAAATCGTCGAGCAGCGAGCGAACCCGTTCGATATCGCCCAGTGCGGTCTCGTCGAGCAGGTTGGCCTGCCCCCGAACGATCAGGACCGGGCGATTGCTGGCATCTTCGCTCCACACCGCGAGCCCCCGCTGGACCAAATCGCGACTGGCTTCGTCGAGGGCAGATTTGCCGCTGGCAATCTCCTTTTCGACCATGCTCGCGGCCTGCGCTAAGGTCCGTCCGGAGCATCGCGCGGTGAGATAGTTGCTCGCCTGCTCAAGCGACGTGCCGAGCGCCTCGACCGGAAGGGCGATAATCCGGTTCTCGATATGTCCGTCTTCGCCCACCAGAACAGCCAGCACTCGGTTTGCATCCAACGCGGTGAGGGATATCTGTGCCAGCTTGGGTTCGCGTGTCGGCACCATCACCATGCCTGCCGCGCCCGAAAGATCGGACAGCAAGGCGCTGGTTTCTTCCAATGCTCGCTCGATCGGTCCCGGCTCCGCAAGGCGCTGCTCGATTGCGGCACGTTCTTCGCGGGTCGGCTCAGCGACTTGCATCATCGCATCGACGAAAAGACGAAGGCCCGTTTCCGTCGGCATTCTACCCGCGCTGGTATGCGGTGCCGCCAACAGTCCGCGCTGCTCGAGTTCGGCCAGCACCGAACGTATCGACGCCGGCGAGAGGCTCACCCCCCCTTCCCGCGCGAGCGCCTTGGAGCCCATGGGTGTGCCGCTCTCCAGATACCCTTCGACCACGAGCCGGAAAATGTCCCGTGCGCGATCCGACAAATCTGTGAGTGGCGGTGAATTCATGTTCCCTATCTAACCACTCCCCTTGCGGCCTCAAGACCCTTGCGCCACAGGCATCCCCGAGATTCGACTGCAATGGAGAAACCTATGCGACCTTCCGGCCGTGCGCCCGACGAAATGCGCGCTATCACCATCGAAACCGGCTACACCAAGCATGCTGAGGGCAGCTGCCTGATCAGTTTCGGTGAGACGCGTGTTCTGTGCACCGCTTCGGTCGAAGATCGAATCCCGCCTTGGCTTCGCGGCAAAGGCGAAGGCTGGGTCACTGGTGAGTATTCAATGCTCCCGCGCGCGACGCATACCCGCGGCCAGCGCGAAGCGGCCAAAGGCAAGCAGAGCGGGCGGACGCAGGAAATCCAGCGTTTGATCGGCCGCAGCCTGCGCTCGGTCGTGGACCTGAAGAAGCTGGGCGAGCATCAGATCACGCTTGATTGCGACGTTTTACAGGCCGACGGCGGTACTCGCACGGCCTCTATCTCCGGCGCTTGGGTTGCCCTTCGCCTGGCAGTCGATGGCCTGATGAAATCGGGCGCTGTCACGCAGGATCCCATTTCCGCCAAAGTCGCCGCGATCTCCTGCGGCATCTACAAAGGCACACCTGTTCTCGACCTCGACTATCCCGAGGACAGCAGCGCCGATGCCGACGCTAATTTCGTCCTCATCGAAGGCGGCAAGATTGCCGAGGCGCAAGCCACCGCCGAAGGCGCGCCCTATGACGAGGAGGGCTTCCTGCGGCTCCTGCGCCTTGCCCAGATTGGCTGCGCACAGATCTTCAAGGCTCAGGACGAGGCAACGCGCAAATGACACGCCGTATCGGTTCGAGCACGCTGGTGATTGCCACGCATAATGCGGGAAAGCTCAAGGAGATTTCCGCGCTGCTCGAACCGTATGGTGTCAAATGCATCTCGGCAGGCTCTCTCGGGCTACCTGAACCTGCAGAAACCGGCACCACGTTCGTCCAGAATGCGCTTCTGAAAGCGCGGGCGGCAGCGGAGGCTTCGGGTCTGGTAGCTCTGGCGGACGATAGTGGCCTGTCGGTTGACGCGCTCGACGGGCGACCCGGCGTCTATACCGCGGATTGGGCAGAACGGCAGTGGTTCGAAGGCGATCCCGGTCGTGACTGGTTCATGGCCATGGGCAAGGTGGAAGGCATGCTTCAGCAGAAAGGGACGAACGTCGATCGTTCCAGCGCCTTTCATTGCGTGCTCGCTCTGGCGTGGCCCGATGGGGAACAGGCCATCTACGAAGGGACCGCAAAGGGCACGCTCACCTGGCCTCCGCGGGGCACTCTGGGATTCGGATACGATCCGGTTTTCGTACCCGAGGGACGCGAACAGACTTTCGCTGAACTCGATCCTTCAGATAAGCACGCCATCAGCCACCGCGCGGATGCCTTTGGAAAGCTGGTCGCCGAGCAGTTCGGCTGAATCTCAGTAGGCCTTTCGGCCCCAGACATTCCCGGCAGGCCAGTACCGGCAGACAAGGACATCATTGCCGCGCGCCGTAACCACCGCGCATCCAACCTCTTTCGTGTCACGCCACACTATCTGAGTGTAATGGCCCACGTCGCTCCAACTGCCGGTGCGCGAGATGTTTGGAAAACTGTCATGCCGGTAATGTTTTTTCTCTTCGAGAAACATGCCCACCATGGTTTCGATCGGCCAATTGCCGGCTGTTCCCATCCAAAGGTTCTCACCCGTACCGTTGCGTGTGGAACGATCGGCGTGTTGTAAAACGCCTTTTTCGGAGAGGACGCGCGCCCATTGTTCTGCTTCGCGTTCGAGATGGACATTCCATTTCAGCGGCTCGAGACTGAGGCGGTTTCGTTCTGCATTGTGCATACCGAGAATGCGCGCCGCGACCTGGACCCTGGAACCTGATGGCGACGTTCGCTCCCCAGGCATCGCATAGCTCGAGTTAGACGATCCGCTTGCAGCCACGGCAGTCCCCGTGGCACAAAGCATCGCTAAAGCGCCGACGATAGGCGCAGTCCATCTTCTTGACCCGTCCATGGCGGGCAGATTCCGCATCCACAGTTAAGATAAGCTGAAGATATTGGCCCGCGCATTATACATTCATTGGCCGTTCTGCCTTGCGAAATGCCCCTATTGCGATTTCAACAGTCATGTACGGCAGACCACGGATGTCACGTTGTGGAAAACAGCCCTGCTGGCAGACATGCGTCATGAGCACGGCGAAGCCTGTTCCGATGAGCCGCTGACGAGCATCTTTTTCGGTGGTGGAACCCCTTCCCTGATGCCCCCAGCGTTGGTCTCGACCCTTCTAGGCGAGGCCGAACGCCTCTGGGGTTTCGAACCCGGAATCGAAATCACGCTGGAAGCCAATCCCAGTTCGGTAGAAGCTGCCAAATTCGCCGATCTTGCCCTTGCCGGAGTTAACCGGGTTTCGCTCGGCGTGCAGAGCCTGCGCGACGACGTACTGCGCTTCCTCGGCCGCCTTCACGGCGCGGACGAAGCGGTAAAAGCCGTCGAGGTGGCGCAAAGCCATTTCTCACGCGTGTCGATCGATCTTATCTATGCACGCCCGGAGCAATCGGAAAATGACTGGAGCATGGAACTGGCCGAAGCTCTCGCGCTGGGCACCGATCACATGTCGCTTTACCAGCTCACTATCGAACCGACGACCCGGTTCGCGACCGATGTCCGTCGCGGCATCTTCGACCCGCTGGACGACGACAATGCCGCCGATCTCTTCGCTCTCACGCGCAGCATGACAGACGCAGCGGGGCTACCGGCATATGAGGTCAGCAACCATGCCAGCCCCGGGCAGGAAAGCAGGCACAACCTCACATACTGGCGATATCAGGACTATATCGGCATCGGACCCGGCGCCCATGGGCGGCGTCGAAATGAGGCAACAGTTAGGCATAAGAAACCGGAAAACTATCTTTCGGCAGTCGCAGATCACTCGCACGGAATTGCCGAAGCACGCATGCTCGATCGGCGCGAACAGGCTTCCGAAGCACTCCTGATGGGGCTTCGACTCGACGAGGGGATCGACCTCGCTGCGATCGGGGGCCGGTTCGACGTCACAGCCTCTGACCTGATCGATGCTAGCAGGATGACCCTTTATCGGGATCTCGGCCTCGTGTGGGCGAAAGCGGAAGAGATCGGCGTCACTCCGCAAGGCATGCCATTGTTGGATGCGCTGCTGGGCGAATTGGTTCAGGCAGATCTGGTGGCATCATGAGCCGGGCCGAGCTGCTGAGTCCTTGGCACGATCACCTCGCTTTGGGGCTCAGGCGTTCACCGCATACGGTTCGGGCTTACGACAAGGCCGCATCAACCCTTCTCGCTCAGCTCAACCTCAATTCCTGGGACCAGGTGGCCGATATCACGGCTGCGCAATTGCGGTCCCATCTCGCCTCGCGGCGTTTGGACGGATTATCGAATGCTTCTGCGGCGCGTGAGTTGTCTGCGCTCAAGGGGTTTATCGCTTTCGCCCGGGCACAGGCAGGCCATGAACTTTCCGACCCTCCCCGAATGCGAGGCCCCAAAATCCGCAAGGGTTTGCCCCGCCCCGTCACGCCTGACGATGCGATAGGGCTTGCCGATACCGTGGAGGCTATCGCAGGTGAAGACTGGATAGGCGCGCGGGACCGTGCGGTTCTCCTCCTGCTTTATGGCGCGGGCATTCGTATCGCCGAGGCACTCTCTGTTTCAGGGGCTGCGATCCCGCTGGGTGAACGACTGACCGTCACCGGCAAGGGTGGCAAACAGCGCGTGGTGCCTATCCTGCCCGTCGTGCGGGAAGCGGTGGCTGATTACGTCGCTCGATGCCCCTGGACGCTGAGCAAAGATGAGCCCCTATTCCGGGGGGCCAAGGGCGGGCCGTTGACCCAAGGTGTCGTGCAGAAGGCGACCGCTCGGGCTCGAAAGGCACTGGGGCTGCCAGACACCGCAACACCCCACGCATTGCGCCACAGCTTCGCGACCCATCTTCTTGGCGCAGGCGCCGATCTACGCAGCCTGCAGGAATTGCTCGGCCATGCCAGCCTCGGCTCCACGCAGATTTATACGAAGGTCGACGCCGCTAGCCTGCTGGATATTTATCGCAAGGCACACCCACGCGAAGGCAGCTAGCGCTTGTCGCGCGGTTTCCACGTAACCACCCGCCACAGATATCCGACCAGCGCGAGACCGATGAAACCGAGGATGATCCAGCCAAGTATGTGCTGCGATTCTTCCAGCCAGTCGGCGAGCCTCCGCCCGCCTTCGACCAGGAGAAGGTTCCAGATGAACGCCCCCGCAAAGGTAAATGCAAGAAACCGCCAGACGCCCATGTGAGCCAAGCCTGCCGGAAGCGAAATCATGGTGCGGAAGATCGGCGTAAACCGGAAGACGAACACCACCCATGGCCCATGCCTCCGAAAAAACCCGCGTGCCTTTTCGACATCTTCCCATTCCATGGTCAGCCAGCGCCCCCATCTCTCGACAAAGGGTTCGAGCCTCGTCCTGCCCCAATGGTCCCCCAGCCAATACCAGGCGTAGTTCCCGAGAGTCGATCCGACCGTCCCGGAGATCATCAATGGCCAGAAATCCATCGTCCCGCGGGACACCGCCACTCCGCCAAGCCCCATGATGACTTCGGAAGGGATCGGCGGAAAAATGTTCTCCAGTGCCATGAGAAGGAAGATGCCGACAAGGCCGCCCTGCTCTATCGCGCGGATGATAAGTTCGTGCATGGGCCGCTAACGATCAACTCTGTCGGATGGTCCTACATTGCGGCATGACGGCGTTCGATCGCATCCCATATCAGCGCGGCCGTATCGGTGCCGTTGAATCTGTCGATCGCAACGATCCCCGTTGGCGATGTGACATTTATCTCCGTCAGCCACTTGCCTCCGATCACATCAATGCCAACGAAGACGAGCCCGCGCCGCTTGAGCTCAGGCCCCATCGCCGCGCAGATTTCCTCTTCCCGCGCGGTCAACTCCGTCGCTTCGGCATGACCGCCCTGAGCAAGATTGGAACGAAACTCCCCTTCGCCTGGGAAGCGGTTGATTGCGCCGGCAAACTCGCCATCGACCAGTACGATGCGTTTGTCGCCTTCGCTCACTTCAGGAAGGAAAGGCTGCACCATGTGCGGTTCCGGCCAGGTTTGATCGAAGACCTCGGACAAGGCCGAGAGATTCGTACCGGACTCGTCGATCCGGAAGATCGCCTTGCCACCGTTGCCGTGAAGAGGCTTCACCACGACCGATCCGTGTTTTTTCTGGAATGCTCGCAGATCATCCACGTGACGTGCGACGAGCGTCGGCGGCATATATTGCGCATAGTCCAGCACGAACATCTTCTCGGGGGCGTTCACGACTTCTCGCGGGTCGTTGGCAACCAGCGTCTTACCCTTCAGGCGATCGAGCAGCAGCGCCGCACTGATATAGCCGAGATGAAAGGGCGGATCCTGGCGCATCAGGATTACGTCGATGTCTTGCGCCAGGTCGATGCGACGGCGCTCTCCTGCGCTGAAATGATTCCCTGCATCGCGCTGCACTGTTACCGGCGCGGCATGCGCGGTAATCCGGCCATGCGGTGTCCTATCGCTTTCGTAGGCAAGGCTGGTCACATCATAATGCCAGAGTTCGTGCCCTCGCGCCTGCGCCGACAGCATCAGGGCGAAGGAACTGTCGCCCGCAATGTTGATGTTCTCGAGCGGGTCCATCTGGACGGCGACGCGTAGCGACATTTTATTCTCCGATCATCTGGCGCCCATTCAGCGATCAGGGCTGCCAGGCATTGGCGATGTGGCGAGGGAAGCTACCGGGCGCAAGGAGGATTACGTCGATCCGGATGTCTTCGCCATTCACGGCATAGCGATGCGCCGCCGCTTCGACCGCTGCGGCGACGCGGGAAAGACGATATTCGTCGATCGCATGATCGAGGTCGACGCCCCGTTTGCGCCATTTCACCTCCACAAAGGCGATGATCGAGCCGCGCTTGGCGACCAGATCGATCTCTCCGACGGGCGTTCTGACCCGCTGGTCGAGGATCTGCCATCCTTTCGCCCGGAGCCAGAACGCGGCTCGCGCCTCACCGTCACGGCCATTCTTCTCCGCCGATCGGCGCTTCATGCCGAGCGGAGTTCCATCGCGCGGGCATATAACGTCTTGCGGTCCATCCCGGTTGCTTTGGCAACCTGAGCCGCGGCCTGCGAGGCTTTCATCGTCCTCAACGCATTCCGAAGCATAGCATCGGCATCTTCTTCGCTGGCAATGCTTTCCGGCGGGGGGCCGACCAACAACACGATTTCGCCTTTGGGCGGGTTGGCATCATAATATGCCAGCAGACCGGATGGCAGCCCGCGGCGCAGCTCCTCGTGAAGCTTTGTGATTTCGCGGGCCACGGCAATCTCACGATCCGGCAGTGCCGCTTCGATCGCCGCCAAAGATTTCGTCAGTCGCGGCGCGGTTTCGTAGAATACCAGTGTGGCGTCTACTGCCGCAAGCTCGGCCAAGGTCTCCCGCCTCGCCTTTTCCTTGCTCGGCAGGAAACCGGCGAACAGGAACCGGTCGTTCGGCAATCCGGACAGGGCCAGGCCACTGATAGCAGCGCAAGCCCCGGGAAGGGCGGTCACCGGAATGCCCTCGGCCCGGCAGTCGTTTACGAGGCGATAGCCCGGATCCGATACCATCGGCGTGCCTGCATCGCTGACCAGTGCGACCGCTTTCGATCGCATGGATTCGACCAGGCGCGTTCGGTCGCGATGTTCGCTATGATCGTCATAGCGCCACATCGGCTTCGAAATACCCAGATGTTTTAGCAGCTTGCCCGTTACGCGGGTATCCTCGCACGCGACGCCGTCGCATTGTCGCAACACTTCGACCGCTCTCAGCGTAATATCGCCGAGATTGCCGATCGGGGTGGAGACGATATAGAGCCCCGGTGTAAGGGATCGGTTTTCGGGTGAAGTTGCATCGGACACCGTTCACCCATGAACCAAGAATGAGGGATGCGGCAAGATGAAGCGCTGGACTATCGACCGTCGGGCAATGGTTACCGTGGGGCTGGCAGCATTGCTGGGCGCCTGCGCGGTGATTCCAAAGGGTGCAGAACGCCCCGGCCCGGTGGCCCAGACGCCCGCACCCGAACCGACCGAAAGCCTGCCAAACGATGAAACGCGGCACCGCATCGCATTGCTCGTGCCGATGACCGGCCAGAACGGCCCGGTCGGCCAGTCGATTGCCAATGCGACCACCATGGCGCTGCTCGACACGAACGCCGACAACCTTCGCATCACGACCTATGATACAGCCAAAGGCCCGGAGGCCGCTGCGCAGCAGGCTATTGCGGAAGGCAACAAGCTGATCCTCGGCCCACTACTGGGTTCGAACATCCGGTCGGTCGTTGCCTCTGCCCGCGCGGCTGATGTGCCGGTCATATCTTTTTCCAACGATATCAGCGCTGCGGGCCCCGACGTGTTCATCATGGGTCAGATCCCTGACCAGTCGATCATGCGCACCATCCAGTACGCGCGCAGCAAGGGCGCCCAGAGGTTTGCCGTTATCGCGCCCGATGGGGAATATGGCGCCCGAGCAGAAAATGCCATGCGCCAGGCCGTGTCCGCCTATGGCGGAGAAGTGGTCTGGACCGAACGGTATGCCCGCGGCAATACCTCCATCGTCAGCGCGGCCCAACGCCTCAAATCGCATGGGGGCTATGATGCGGTCCTGATCGCTGACGGCGCGCGGCTCGCGGCACAGGCGGCTGGCGTGCTCAATCCTTCGGGCGGCGCCGACAAGACCCGCCTTCTCGGCACCGAATTGTGGAGCGGAGAAAGCGCGGTCACTCGGGCCTCGGCATTGGGCGGCGCATGGTTCTCGGCCATATCGGACACGCGTTACAAACGGTTTGTGGACAGTTACGAGGCGCGCTTCGGTAGCCAACCATATCGCATCGCAACACTTGGGTACGATGCCGTTCTACTGACCTTGCGGGTTGCGCGCGACTGGCGTGTCGGGCGGGATTTCCCCGAAAACGAGTTGCTCGCGTCGGACGGTTTTCTGGGGCTCGATGGGGCATTTCGCTTCGGTCGCAACGGAATGGTCGAACGTGCTTTTGAAGTACGCGAAGTACGCAATGGCTCGGTCGTCGTGGTCGATAACGCGCCTGCCCGGTTCTAAGTAGGGCGGATAACCTGTCCGGGGCGCTTGTAGGCGGACAGGTCGGCGCGATATAGCAGCAGCCATGTCCGACGATCTGTTCGAAAACACGCCCACCTCCAGCGGCGATTACGACGCTTCCTCGATTGAGGTTCTGGAAGGCCTCGAACCCGTTCGCCGCAGACCCGGCATGTACATCGGCGGGACCGACGACCGCGCGCTGCACCATCTTGTCGCCGAAGTACTCGACAATTCGATGGACGAGGCAGTGGCCGGGCATGCCACGCGGATCGAGGTGCGGCTCGACGAAGGCAATCGCGTAACCGTGTCGGACAATGGACGTGGAATGCCGGTAGGCGAGCACCCCAAATTCCCGGGCAAATCCACGCTCGAGGTCATCCTCTCAACGCTGCACTCCGGAGGCAAATTCTCAGGCAAGGCCTACGCCACCAGCGGCGGCCTGCACGGCGTCGGCGTTTCGGTCGTGAACGCCCTGTCCAGCGATACGCGGGTCGAGGTCGCGCGTGACAAGCAGCTTTACGCGCAGAGCTTTTCCAAGGGGCAGACCTTGGGCGCGCTGGAAGAACTCGGCCCCACCCCCAATCGGCGTGGGACGACGGTCAGCTTCGTCCCCGATATCGAAATCTTCGGCGACCGCCAGTTCAGTCCCAAGCGTCTGTTCAAGCTCGCCCGTTCAAAGGCCTATCTCTTTGCAGGCGTCGAAATCCGCTGGAAATGCGCCGAAAGTCTGGCCAGCGAAGACGTGCCGGCAGAAGCCGTGTTCAAGTTTCCCGGCGGTCTGGCCGATCATCTTGCCGAACAGCTCGGCGGACGTGAATGCGTTACTACGCAGCCTTTCGCGGGCAATCAGGATTTCCCCGACGAGGCTGGCCGTGTCGAATGGGCCATCGCATGGCCGCTCTATTCGGACGGATCGACAAGCTGGTACTGCAACACCGTGCCCACCCCCGATGGCGGAACGCATGAACAGGGGCTCCGCGCGGCGCTCACCAAGGGACTGCGTGGCTTCGGCGAACTGACAGGGGCGAAAAAGGCCAAGGACCTTACTGCCGACGACGTAATGACTGGCGCCGAGGTCATGCTCAGTGTCTTCATTCGCGACCCCCAGTTCCAGAGCCAGACCAAGGACCGGCTTACTTCGCCAGAGGCCGCGCGACTGGTGGAAAACGCCGTTCGCGATCATTTCGACCATTTCCTCTCCGACAATATGGATCGGGGCAAAGCCCTACTCGGGCAGGTCATGGAGCGAATGGACGAGCGCCTGCGTCGCAAGCAAGAGCGCGAGATCAAGCGCAAGACCGCAACCAATGCCAAGAAGCTGCGCCTGCCGGGCAAGCTCACCGACTGTTCGGGCGAAGGCGACGGTGAGACCGAACTTTTTATCGTCGAAGGCGACAGCGCAGGCGGCAGCGCCAAGCAGGCGCGCAATCGCAAGACTCAGGCGATCCTACCGATCCGCGGTAAAATTCTGAACGTCGCATCCGCCACCGCCGACAAGATCCGTGCAAACAGCGAAATCGCCGATCTCTCACTCGCCATGGGGTGTGGCACACGCAAGGATTGCGATCCCGAACAATTGCGGTACGACCGCATCATCATCATGACCGATGCCGACGTCGACGGCGCACACATCGCCACGTTGCTCATGACGTTCTTTTTCCAGGAAATGCCCGATGTCGTGCGCAACGGGCACCTCTACCTTGCGCAGCCTCCGCTCTATCGCCTGACAGCCGGTAAGGAGAGCCGGTATGCACGTGACGACGCGCATCGCAAGGAACTGGAAGAAACGGTTTTCAAGGGCAAGAAAGTCGAAGTCGGTCGCTTCAAGGGTCTAGGCGAGATGAATCCAGCCCAGCTGCGCGAAACGACCATGAACCCTGAAAGCCGGAGTCTGATCCGCATTACCCTGCCCGTCGAATTCGAACAGCGTGCAGTGGTGAAGGAACTCGTCGATCAGTTGATGGGGCGCAACCCAGAACACCGGTTCAATTTCATCCAGAACAATGCCGGCGAATTCGATCGCGAGATGATCGACGCGTAAATGCGCGGGTCCGGTCCGCAGGATCGATCAGCCCAAAACCCTAGCCTTTGGATTGGCCCATGTCCCATCAGACCGACCAACTATTAAGGATCATGGCGCGACTGCGCGACCCGAAGGCCGGCTGTGAGTGGGATAGGGCGCAGACCTTCTCGACGATAGCGCCTTATACCATCGAAGAGGCCTATGAGGTCGCCGACGCCATCGAACGGGCCGACATGGACCAGCTGCGGGGCGAACTCGGCGATCTGCTGTTTCAAGTGGTCTTCCACGCGCGAATGGCCGAGGAATTAGGCGACTTTTCTTATGAAGACGTCGCGCGAGACATCTCCGACAAGATGGAGGCACGTCATCCCCACATCTTCGGCGACGAAGGCGGGATCATGGAAGACAGTCGCTGGGAAGAGATCAAGGCGGCGGAACGCGCTGCTGCCGGATCGACCAGCGCGATGGACGGCGTAGCGCTTGCCCTGCCCGCGCTACTCCGCTCGGACAAGCTTCAGAAGCGGGCGGCGCGTGTCGGGTTCGAATGGCCCGATATCGAGGGTCCGATCCAGAAACTTCATGAAGAATTGGGCGAACTGGCGCTTGCCGAAACCGAACGGGACAGGCTTATGGAAGCCGGCGATGTGCTGTTCGTAGCGGTCAACATCGTGCGCCGATACGGGGTCGATCCGGAACAGGCTCTACGTTCATCGAACGGCAAGTTCGAACGTCGGTTCAAGAAGATGGAAGAACTGGCTCGAGGCGACGGCAAGGATTTCGCCGAACTCGATCTCGATACGCAGGAACTTTACTGGCAACGTGCAAAAGCACAGATCGGTTAATCGAGCGCCTCGTACTGGCCCATTTCCTTGGGATTGAGCCGAACAGTGATGAGGCGATTGGAACCGTCGGTTTCCGCTTCGACATCTTCTAGCACTTCGCCATGCGCATGCAGCCAGGCAATGCGGCGGCCATCGCTGGCGGGCACCTCGAAGCTTCGGAGAGTAGCGTTGCGGGTCAACATGCTTCCGAGACGATCGAGCAAAGTATCGACACCGTCTCCGGTCAACGCAGACATGGCGACAATGTCGTCGTCAGCTTCGACCTGCTCGCCCAGTTCTTCCGCGTCGTCGACGCTCAGCAGGTCCCATTTGTTCCAGACCTCAAGGATCGGGATCGACGTATCTCCTTCCCCATCGATTACGCCAAGATCGCGCAATACATCAAGGACCTGCGCCTTCTGCGCGGCCGTCGAGGGGTTCGAAATATCCCGCACATGGCAGATGACGTCGGCCGAAGTCACTTCCTCCAGCGTAGCGCGGAAAGCGGCGACCAACTGTGTCGGAAGATCGGATATGAATCCCACTGTATCTGACAGGATCGCCTTTTCGACGCCCGGCAAGGCTATTGCCCGCATTGTCGGATCGAGTGTCGCGAACAGCAGGTCTTCCGCCATGACTGTGGCGCCGGTGAGGTGGTTGAAGAGCGTCGATTTGCCGGCGTTTGTGTATCCGACAAGGGCGACCACTGGCCAAGGAGCCCGTTCGCGCCTTTCGCGATGCAAGCCGCGGGTCTTGCGAACCTGCTCGAGTTCCTTGCGCAAGCGGCCCATACGCTGGCGGATCATTCGCCGGTCGGCTTCGATCTGCGTCTCGCCCGGACCGCCGAGAAAACCGAAGCCACCGCGCTGGCGTTCGAGGTGAGTCCAGCTACGTACGAGCCGGCTCTGCTGATAGTCCAGATGCGCCAGCTCTACCTGTAAACGCCCTTCGGCGGTCGCAGCACGCTCCCCGAATATTTCGAGGATGAGGCCGGTTCGATCGATGACCTTGCGGGAAAGCTTGTCTTCGAGATTACGCTGCTGGATCGGGGTAAGGGCCCCGTCCACCACCACCAGTTCGGCTTCGTTCTGTTCGCAAGCAATGGCGATGTTGTCGACCTGCCCGGCCCCGAACAACAGATTGGGTCGCACCTCCCTTACAGGCAGCACGAAGCTTTCCGCGATCGTAATACCGATCGCAAGCGCAAGGCCTTCAGCCTCGGCTAACCGGGATTGGGCATCCAGATCGTAGGCCATCCCACGGATGTCCGGGCACACCACGAGTGCCCGCGCTCCGCGGGATACCTCTCCCATCAGATCATCGTCGAAACTCAGGAGTCGTCCTCTTCCCATTCTTCCGTCAGATCGACCGCCGTCGCCGGCTGGATCGTCGACACGGCATGCTTATACGCGAGTTGAACATACCCGTCGCGTTCTAACAGCATGCAGAACAGATCGTAGGCGGCAATCCTGCCCTGCAGCATCACGCCATTGACGAGGAACATCGTCACCTGCGCTTCGGCCTGGCTGACCCGGCTAAGGAAAACATCCTGAAGCAGACGCTGCTTCGCGCCAGAACTCTGGCTGCCGAACTGTTCCGTATCCACCGGCTGGGCTGGCATGATCGTGCTGATCGCATGCTTGTAGACCAGTTGCGACTGCCCATCCCGACGAAGCAGGATGGAGAAATTGTCGAACCACGTGACGATACCCTGAAGCTTGACTCCCTTGACCAGAAACATGGTCACGGGAGACTTGTTCTTTCGCAGGAGGTTCAAAAAGGCGTCCTGCAGGTTTTGCGGACGAGCCCGCTGTTCGGGCTGAGGCGGCTTGGGTCGTGGCCGCGCAGAGAGTGTTCGTTCGCCGGACATATTCTTTCCCGTTTTTTGGCGGCCCGTCTTAGAACCGCAATCTGGGCGCCCACCACGCCCGGGGTGTCCGCAAGTTCTTCGCGAACAAACCTAATGTGGTTGAATACTCATAACAACGCAACGCAATCCTAGTTTCGAATAAAATCGCGCAACTTTGCGATCCTGTTCAACTCTTACGATCGGATCCCTTGCGTTCGACCATACCCAGCAGCTTCAGTTTCCGGTGCAGAGCCGATCGCTCCATCCCGATAAAAGTCGCCGTCTTAGAGATATTGCCTGAAAATCTGCGAATCTGGACGGTGAGATATTCTCTCTCGAAGTTCTCGCGCGCCTCGCGCAATGGGGCGCCCATCATTGCTCCGACACCGCCGTTCGCACCGATTTTCCCGCCAAGTACTTCTTCCGGAAGCATATCGACCTCGATCTGCTCCAGGTTTTCCCGCGGTGTCAGGATAATTGTCCGCTCGACGACATTGCGCAATTGGCGCACATTGCCCGGCCAGTCGTATGCTTGCAGAGCCGCCATGGCTTCCTCGCTGATGGTCGGCGGGCGCAATCCCTGTTCAGTTGCATAACGCGCGAAAAACCCGTCGGCCAACGACGGGATGTCGTCCCGGCGCTCGGCCAGGGATGGGACTTCCACCGGCACCACGTTCAAACGATAGAAGAGGTCTTCGCGAAACCGCTTTTCTTCCATTTCGTTTGCGAGGTCGCGCGACGTCGATGAGACGACGCGGACGTCTACACCGATTTGACGAGTCCCCCCGACCCGCACGAAACTCTGTTCTGTCAGAACACGTAGAATGCGCGCCTGTGTGGAAAGCGGCATGTCCGCGACTTCATCCAGATAGAGCGTGCCTCCGTCGGCAGTCTCCAGGAGGCCTGGGCGCACCAGCTTGCCATCTGCCTCTTCCCCGAACAGTTCCTCTTCAAACCGTTCGGGGGTGATGCGCGCGGAATTGACAATGACAAAGGCCTTGTCCGCCCGCGGGCTCCAGCTGTGGAGCAGACGCGCAGCCACTTCTTTGCCGGCCCCTGCGGGTCCGGTCACCAGAACACGGCTGCCAGTGCTTGCGACGCGCTTCAGCGTGGCCCGCACAGCATTTATGACTGCCGAATTGCCGGTGAACTCGTCGATCTGCGACTCGTTCTCGCGCAACCGCGTATTCTCGCGGCGAAGCCTTTCCGTCTCCGTTGCTCGCTCTACCAGGTAAAGCAGACGTTCCGCTTCGAATGGCTTCTCGATGAAGTCGACGGCGCCGCGACTGACGGCACTGACGGCCGTATCGATATTGCCGTGACCGGAGAAAATGATGACGGGCAAATCGGGTTCACGCACCTTGATGGCATCGAGAACCTCGAGCCCATCCATCTGGCTACCGTGCAACCAGACGTCCAGAAGCACCAGGCTGGGTCGCTTTGTGTCGACCGCTTCGAGCGCAGAAGTACTATCGGCCGCGGTGCGGCACTCGTAGCCCTCATCGCTCAGGACTCCCGCGACCAGTTCGCGGATGTCGCGTTCATCATCGACGATCAGAATGTCTAACGCCATACGGCCTCATCCTTCATCTATCCTGTGTGCTGTCCGTCGCCGTTCTTGGCGAGCGGATCGCGTGCAAATCGCATTGTAACGCGCGTGCCGCCGGTCTCGACCGAGGTGAACGTCATTTCACCGCCATGTTCCTCGACGATCTTGTTGACGATCGCCAAACCCAGACCGGTGCCTTTTTCGCGCGTGGTCACATAAGGTTCGAGAATGTTGACCCGGTCCTGCGGCAACCCAATTCCGTTATCCTGCACCGAGACGATTACCGAATCTTCGCCCGGCTCGACCGCGATCAGGATCTTGCCGCGGTAATCGACGTCGGACGACTGGAGTTTGGTTTCAATCGCTTCGTAAGCATTCTTGAGCGTATTGGTCAGCGCCTGGCCCAATTGGTGCCTGTCGCATTGCATGCGTATCGGGCCATCATGTGGCGCTTCCAACCGGTAATCGACATCGGGGTGCGCGACTTCCTGGAGGAACAGCGACTGCCTGACCAGATCGAGCATGTCCTCAGGGCGGAAACTTGGTTTGGGCAGTCGCGCAAAGCTGGAGAATTCATCCACCATCTTCCGCAGATCACCTACTTGCCGAACGATCGTGCTGGTCAATTCGTCGAACAACTCGCCATCTTGTGCGATCTGTTTGCGGTATCTGCGCTTCAATCGCTCCGTCGCGAGCTGAATGGGGGTCAGCGGGTTCTTGATCTCGTGAGCAATCCTGCGGGCAACATCGGACCATGCGGCCTGCCGTTGATCGAGAAGCTGCCGGGTAATGTCTTCAAACGTAATGACATGTCCGTCACTTTCGCGACCGATCTTGACCGCCAGCGTCAGCAATTCGCCCCTGCGGTTATGCGACACGACGCCTCTGGTCAGGCCGGCCCTGACCATTGCGCCAATCTGCGGTGCAAGATCATCGAGCGTGCTGGGCAACTCCTGCGGTGAGGCATCGTTTTCCAGCATAGCCTGCGCCGGTGCGTTCATCAGGAGCACATTCAGGTCGGTATCGACTGAAATCACGCCCGCACTCACCGATTCAAGAACCGCTTCGATGAAGCTACGCCGCTCTTCCAGTTCGGTATTTGCAGAGAGCAGCGCATCGGTCTGCTTCTCCAACTGAGCGGTCATCCGGTTGAAAGCGCGGTTCAGCAACCCGATCTCATCGGCGCCCGTCCGTCCCTCGACGCGAAGCGCGAAATTACCCGCCCCGACCTTGCGCGCGGCCGCCACCAGATCGGTAAGCGGCTCGACCTGTCGGTCGGCAAAGCGAAGCGCGAACCAGACGGCGAGGCCCACCAGGGCAAGGGACACGAAAAACAGCGCGAGATTAAAGCGCAGTTGAAGGGCCCGGGCCCGCTTCGTCAGTTCGTTGTACTTGCTAGAAATCGAGCGAGCGGTCTGCCAACTGCGAAAGGTCCCGGCTTCGGCATTGCGCGCGGTATAGAGATAGATACCCGTGTCGCGATCGATCGGTGCAACTGCTTCGATCCGTTGAGGACTTCCCCGGACCGCAACCTGTTCTCCGGCGTTAAGTCGAGCGAACGATTGCTGCGCAAACGCTCGAGGGTCGCTGTCCTCATTTAGTCCGTAGACAACCGCAGTCCGCATCGACCTGTCGGGCATCGTCTGCAGAATTGCGCTTTCCATCACATCGCGAGGTTCCGCCTGGTACTGATAAACCAAGGCGAAATTCGGATCAGTCAACTCGACGCGTCCAAGAATGGAGCGCATGTCCATAGCCATCGAAATCGTTTCATTGGCCAGATCAAGCTGGTTTTCCTCATAGTAGCTGTCGGCGAGCCTATTGGCGTTTTCCATCAGGCCACGTGAATCGTCCGAAAACCAGAAATCGGCTCCCGACTGGAACAGGAACGCGGCGAAGCCGGCGACCATCAATGTCGGAACGGCGGCAATCATCGAGAAAAAGAACACCAGCCGCACGTGAAGCCGCGCAGTACTTCCCGCCGCTCGCCGCAACGCAATCCTGCGGCCTGCCAGAACCAGCAGTGCCATCGAAGGGATCAGCATGCCGATCAGAAGCCCGGCGACCTGCCGGGACGGCAGCAAGGCGCCGTCGGGCGGTGCATTGGTGAAAGTGGCCCAAGTGCTGGCCCCGATAACCACAATAGCGATCGCGGCAGCGATTTCGATATAGGCGAATATATTCTTGCGGCGCGACGTCACAATGAATCTGCGCCACCAGCGAGGAGTCTGATTCCTTGGTACTTCTACGCCTGACGCCATCGTGGCGGGCATACAACGGGAGTGTTGCACATTTGCAAGTATAAATTCGACAAATTGTGGCCGGCTGTCGCCAGTTCGCGCGGCATCAACTCCGGCGCGCGAAATTTTCCGGTGTAATATCAAGCTCCGAAAGGCGTTTTCGCAAGGTGTTGCGATTTATGCCGAGCATGCGTGCCGCGCGTAACTGGTTTCCCTGCGTCCGCTGGAGTGTGTGCTCGAACAGCGGCTTTTCGAAAGCAGCGAGCGCCGCATGATACACACCGCCATCCACCGGACGAGCTTCGTCGAACCATGCTTCGAGCGCCGCTTCAAGACCATGTTTGGCGCTTTCACCCTCGGGCTTTCGAACCGCTGGCAATAAATCGTCGACGGCAGAACGATCGATCACGTCCTCGCGCGCCATCAGGGCAAGGCGAAAGATCGCATTACGCAGTTCGCGCACATTTCCCCGCCATTCGCGTGCCTCGAGGGCTTCGATCGCTCCTAAGCTCGCTTGTCGGTTAGGCAGACCCTCGCTCGCGGCCTGTCCAAGGAAATGGCGAACCAGCGCGCCGACATCCTCCGGTCGCTCCCGCAACGGCGGGAGATGGATGGGAACCACGTTCAGGCGATAATAGAGGTCCTCGCGAAAGCGCCCTTCGCCGATCATCGGCACTAGATCACGATTGGTCGCCGCGACGATGCGCACATCTACGCCGATTTCCTGCCGCCCTCCGACGCGGCGAATCCTGCCGGATTGCAATGCGCGCAACAGCCGCGTTTGCGCTTCGGCCGGCATGTCCCCGATTTCGTCGAGAAACAGCGTCCCGCCATTCGCCTGCTCGAACTTGCCGATCTGTTGGCTGACAGCTCCGGTGAAGGCTCCGCGCTCGTGACCGAAGAGCTCGCTTTCAAGAAGATCGTGCGGAATGGCTGCCATGTTGACCGCCACGAAGGGCCCCGTCTTGCGCGAACCGAGCTCGTGGATGGCTTCCGCCACCAGCTCCTTGCCTGTACCACTTTCGCCGGTGATCAGGACGGTTAGATCGTTCCTCAGGACGCGGGTGATCATCCGGAACACGCCCTGCATGGCGGGACTGCGCCCGATCAGTGGCAACGCGCTTTCTTCCGGCTCCTCGACGCCCTCTACCGACGGGCGGTTTGCAACCGCCTGCGCAACCGCGTGCATCAGTTCATCGAGATCGAACGGCTTGGGAAAATACTCGAACGCATCGCTGTCGCTGGCGCGGACTGCCGTATCCAGCGTGTTCTGAGCCGACAGGACGATCACGGGCATGTCGGGAGCTGCGCGGCGGACCGCGTCGATCGACGCCAGGCCATCGCCATCCTGCAGCATTACATCTGTCAGCATGACATCGAACCGACCATGGCCGAGCAGCACATCTCGCCGTTCGATGCTCTCGCAGGCGGTAACCTCGAACCCGTCCTCGCGCAGCGCCTCGGTAATGACCGTGGCGATGCTCTTGTCGTCTTCGACCAGCAGAACTGCGTGGCTCATGGTCCCCTACCCTGCCGCTATCGGCAGATTGATGCGGAAATGCGTTTCACCCGCGCGCTCATCCCGCTCGTGCGAAATGCGCCCCCCCATGTCGCGAAGAAGCTTGCGGACCAGGGCCAGTCCAAGTCCCTGACCATGCGGCTTGCTCGATACGAAAGGCTCGAAAACATGATCGCGCAGCGCAGGATCGATCCCTGGGCCCCCGTCGGTCACGGTTATCTCGATCGGCAGCCTGGTCGCCTTGCCGAAGCGTATCGTATTGAAAACGAGCCCGCTGACGAATCGCGTACGTACGCGAACCTTCGGCTCTGCCACTGCGGCAGACGCGTCGCAGGCATTCGCGATAAGGTTGATCAGAACCTGCTCCAGCGCGCCCTGATCGGCAGCGACGGGTGGCAAAGAGGGATCGAATTCTTCTTCCAGTTCGCATGCCGTGGTGCGCGCTGCCCTGACCGTAGCCATGGCATTGCGGATCGCAGCGTGGAGATTGCACGGCCCCGTGATCTCTACCGGCTTCGCGCCCAATTGCTGCATGCGGTCGACGAGCTGCGCAATGCGGTCCACTTCTGTAGAAATCATTTGCGCCAGCGGCTTGTCCTTGCCCGCCACCCGCCGCGCCAGCAATTGGCTTGCCCCGCGGATCGCGGAAAGCGGGTTCTTGATTTCATGGGCCAGCACTGCCGGGGCACGCAATTCGACGCGTTCGGTTTCGTCTTCGTCGTTTTCCGGCTGCCCGGCATCGGACAGGGTAAGGACCCGCCATCCGTTCTCGCCAGGCATTGGCGAACTGCTGATATTCACCCGGCGATCGCCGATCGCAGTGGCGATGGTCGCACCGCGCGCCACGATCTGCGCATCGTTCGACTGTAACCGATCGCTCAGGCGTTGATCGGAAATTCCCACTACGTCCCAGAAGCGTTTCTCGGACAGTTTGCGAGCACTGCGACCGAGCATTTCTTCGGCAGCATGGTTGGCTTCGACGATCTTGTCGTCTTCATCGAGTAACAGCACTGCAAAGATTAGCGACGCTAGCTGGTCGCGCGCGTCGGGCGCACCAGCGGGCGTGCTCACGCGGCCCTTCGCTGCAGCATGGGTTCGTAGAACCGTTCGATTTCCTCGAGAACCTTCATGGGGTCGTCGATGAAGTTGACGAAATTCCTGAACTCGGCGGAACCGTGCAGGCCTTTGGTGTACCAGCCAAGGTGCTTGCGGGCGATCTTGGTGCCGACATCTTCGCCGTAATGGTCCAGCATCATACGATAGTGTTCGATCAGCGTTTCGAACTGTTCGTCCACACTCGGGCTTTCCAGCACTTCGCCGGTGCGCCACCAATGCATTACCTGACCCAGCAGCCAGGGTTTCCCATAAGCCCCGCGACCGATCATGATACCGTCCGCGCCGGATTGATCGAGCGCCTTCGCCGCATCTTCGATGGTGCAGATGTCGCCATTGGCAATTACTGGAATTGAAACCGCATCCTTGACCTTGCGAATGAACGCCCAGTCTGCGCTGCCCTTGTACATCTGATTACGCGTGCGGCCGTGTACGGTGATCATCTTGACGCCGAGATCCTCGGCAATGCGCGCGAGTTCCGGGGCATTGAGATCTGCATGATCCCAACCCATTCGCATTTTTACCGTAACGGGGACGTCCACCGCCTTGACCGTCGCTTCCATAAGCTTCGTCGCCAGCGGCACTTCACGCATCAGGGCGGAGCCCGCCAACTGTCCGACGACCTTTCGCACCGGGCAACCGAAGTTGATGTCGATTATCGCAGCGCCATTGTCCTGCTGAAGCTTGGCTGCCTCTGACATGCTGACAGGATCGCACCCGACAAGCTGCATCGAAACAGGTTCTTCGGTCGCGTCCCAGGCAGCCTTCTGAACGCTTTGCCGTGTTTCGCGGATCGCCGCTTCGCTTGCGATCATTTCGGTCACGTTGAGACCTGAACCATAACGGCGCACCAACTTGCGGAACGGCAAGTCGGTGACGCCCGTCATAGGCGCAAGCACGACCGGCGTGTCGATCGACACGTCGCCGACAAAAATGGGCTTCGGCGGAGCCGGAGGAAGAGGGGTCATCGTCATGCCGGAAATCATTGCCTAAATATTGGGCAGGCACATAGTGCGTTGCAGCTAAAACGGCAAGCCGCTAGCGCGCTGCTGCCTATGGACGACGCCCCCACCCTCCCCTCGTTCGCCGCGATAGTCGTTGCCGCCGGCAAGGGGCTTCGCGCCGGTCAACCGCTTCCCAAACAGTTCGCGATGTGGCGCGGCAAACCGGTTTTGCGCCATTCTGTCGAAACGCTGCTCGATGCAGGGGCTCGTCCGCTCGTAATCGCTGTCCCGCCGGATGGCGAACAGGCGGTGCTGGACGCGTTGGCGGGATTGGAAGGGTTTGCACTGGTAACGGGCGGCACGACGCGTCAGCAATCCGTGAAGAAGGCTCTCGCCGCCGTCGAAAGCGCCGAACGAATACTGATCCACGATGCAGCCCGGCCGGATCTGCCCCTCCCGGTGATCGAACGCCTGCTCGCCGCGCTGGAGCATCACCCAGGTGCAATACCCGTCCTGCCGGTGATCGACAGCCTCTCAGTCGAGAACGACGGCGTGATGAGCGGCACCGCCCCACGTGAACAGCTTCGGCGCGTACAGACCCCGCAGGCATTTCGCTTTGATGCAATTTTCCGTGCACATCAGGCCTGGCAGGACGAAGCCAGTGCCGGTGATGACGCGCAGGTCCTGCGTGCGAATGGTGGCATCGTGGCTCATGTTCAGGGCGATGAACGTCTCGCTAAATTGACCTTCGCGGAGGATTTCATGGTACAACAGCCGAGCATTCGGATCGGCATGGGCTTCGACGTCCACCGCCTCGTCGAAGGTGAGGAACTCTGGCTCGGCGGTATCCGCCTCGATCATTCCAAAGGGCTTTCCGGCCATAGTGATGCCGATGTCGCCCTGCATGCCATCGTCGATGCACTGCTCGGAGCAGTGGCGAATGGCGATATCGGCAGCCATTTCCCTCCCAGCGATCCCCGGTGGAAAGGTGCCAGCAGTGACCAGTTTTTAGAACATGCGGCCAAGCTTGTTCGGGAAGCCGGTTATGGTGTCGGCAACGTCGATCTGACGATTATCTGCGAAGCACCGAAGATAGGCCCGCATCGCGACGCCATGCGAACACGAATTGCCGATCTGCTTGGCGTTGACATCGCGCTCGTATCGGTAAAGGCCACGACGACGGAACGTCTCGGTCTTACGGGTCGCGGCGAAGGAATAGCCGCGCAGGCAATAGCGACAGTCATCAAGGAATAAGAACATGCAAAGTGCGACCGGCAGAAAAATGATCACCGCGGCTGTGGCCAGCCTAGCATTACTACAGGCTCAGGCAGCCTCGGCGCAGGAATGCATTGCTCCGCAGGATCTGACCGACGCTGCCATCTACGCCGTGCCGGTCATTGCGAATGGCTTTCGTGCATCATGTTCAGCCCAGCTTTCACCCAATGGCTTCTTCGCTACCCAGGGGCAGGCTTTCGTCGCCCCTTATGAAGCCATGCAGGCAGAGCGCTGGCCGGGTGCCATGCGCGCCGTCATGGTTTTTGCCACCAGCGGCAAGGAGCAGGTAGACGATGCCGGCATGCGTGAAATGGTACAGAACCTGCCGCCGGAAGCGCTGCGTCCGTTCGTCGATGCGATCCTGGCACAGAAGTTGGGCGAATCCATCAAGCCGGCTGACTGCGGCAAGATCGAACGGGCAATGGAACTGCTTTCGCCCCTTCCACCGGAAAATCTCGGCGGATTGCTGACGTTTGTAATGGATGTGACCGGTAACAGGCAGCCGGCAGTATGCGACGTGGACGGGTAATGTCTTCGGCGCTCCTCCCCGAAGAAATCGAAAGCCTGGCGCGCAGGGTTGTCGAAGAAAACAGGGCTGCCAACCGTAAAGTCGTGCTGGCGGAAAGCTGCACCGGTGGGCTGGTCGCAGCCGCACTTACTGAAATACCGGGATCGTCAGCCGTGCTGGATCGCGGTTTCGTCACCTATTCGAACGAAGCCAAGCAGGAAAGCCTGGGCGTCCCGCTTGAAATAATCGAAACGTTCGGCGCGGTTTCGATCGCATGCGCATGGGCCATGGCAAAAGGCGCTCTCGAACGCTCTCACGCGGATATCGCTGTCGCCATCAGCGGAGTTGCCGGGCCGGATGGAGGTACCGACCTTAAGCCGGTGGGCACGGTCGTGTTCGCGCGGGTCGTACGCGGTACGGAAAGCGAGCCCGAGGGCGAACTTAAACTTTTCGAACCGATCTCACGCGCCAGCATCCGCCGCGAAGCGACACTCTGCGCACTGGACCTGCTGCTTCCCTAGAGATTTGCCGCCGCGTTCTCGCGTCCGTAGAGTTCATCCGCCCGGTCTTCGAAAGCCTGCACCATCTTGCGGAACGCACGGTCGAAATACTGACCGGCCAGTGCTTCGAACACGGCATTTCGGAATGTGAAATCGACGCAGAAGTCTATCTCGCACCCGCCGTCTTCGGTCGGGCTGAACGTCCAGTTGTTATCCAGATCCTTCAGCGGACCGTCGACGTAAATCACTTCGATGTGATCAGGGCGCTGCTTCAGCACGCGCGAGGTGAACTTTTCGCGAATGGCCTTGAAGCCGACGAGCATGTCCGCAACCATTTCCGCTTCGCTGTCGCTGCGTACCCGCGTTGCGACTACCCACGGAAGGAACTTCCCATAGTTGCCGACGTCGGCAACCAGATCGAACATCTGCTCCTGGCTATACGGCAGTCGCCGCTTTTCGCGAATGCCGGGCATCACGCACTCTGCTTGGCCAGCTTCGCTTCCCGCGCCGCGCGCATCTGGGCGAAGTCGTCACCGGCATGATAGCTGGACCGCGTGAGCGGGCTCGATGCCACCTGCAGGAAGCCTTTGGCCCGGGCGATCGAGCCATAAGCGGCGAATTGCTTCGGAGTGACGAATTCCTCGACCTTGGCATGCTTGGGCGTAGGCTGGAGATACTGGCCAATGGTAATGAAATCGATATCGGCGCTGCGCATGTCGTCCATCACCTGATGCACCTCGAGACGCGCTTCGCCGAGACCGAGCATGATGCCCGATTTGGTGAAGATCAGCGGATTATGCGCTTTCACCTCTTCGAGCAAACGAAGGGAGGCATAATATCGCGCTCCAGGCCGGATGGTCGGATAAAGCCGCGGCACCGTTTCCAGATTATGGTTGAAGACATCTGGCCCTGCTTCGCAGATTTCCTCGATCGACTGCTTCATGCGCCCTTTGAAATCGGGGGTCAGGATTTCGATCGTGGTATTCGGCGTCTCCCGACGCAGCGCGTTGATCACCTTGACGAACTGGCCCGCGCCTCTGTCCGGCAGATCGTCGCGATCCACGCTAGTGATCACGATATGCTCGAGCCCCATCGCTGCCGCCGCAGTGGCGGTATGTTCCGGTTCAAGCGGGTCGACCGGCATCGGCATGCCGGTCTTGATGTTGCAGAACCGGCAGGCGCGGGTGCAGGTGTCGCCCAGGATCATCACCGTCGCGTGCTTCTTGGTCCAGCATTCGCCGATGTTCGGGCAGGCCGCTTCTTCGCAAACCGTATGCAAGTTGAGCTCTCGCATCAGCTTGCGCGTTTCCTGATAGCCCTTGCTGACAGGAGCCTTCACCCGAATCCAATCGGGCTTGCGCTGCATTTTGGGGCGTTCGCCCTCGGGCTGGGGTGCGGAAGAAAGGTCGTTCATATCGGCGCCCATCTAGGCTCCCTCCCCCTCTCCCGCAACCCGCATAGCTATGCGCGAGGCCTCTTGCATCGCTCACGAATTCGGGGCAGCGGAGCGATATGAAGACTTTCGACGAAATGATCGACGGCTACGGCCGCTTCCGCAGCGGCGACTGGAAGCGTCAGCACGAGCGGTGGGAACAGCTCAAGGAAGGCCAGTCCCCCCAGGTTATGGTGATTGCCTGTTCGGATAGCCGGGTCGATCCGGCGCAGATATTCGATGTGGATCCAGGCGAAATTTTCGTGGTGCGCAATGTCGCCGCTCTGGTGCCGCCGTTCGAAACGACGCCCGGCCAGCACGGTGTTTCTGCTGCGCTCGAATTTGCCGTCCAGTTCCTCAAGGTCCGCGAAGTCGTCGTGATGGGTCACGGCATGTGCGGCGGCTGTCAGGCGGCGCTGACGCAGAATCTGCATGGCAACCGCCTTGGCGAAGGCGGCTTCGTGGCCCACTGGATCGACATGCTGGACGACGTGCGTGAACCGATCGCGGCGGAAAAGGGTACCGTCGGACGCGACGCCGAGCGCGCGATGGAAATGGCTGCCGTCAAGGTGAGCCTTGCCAATCTGCGGACCTTCCCTTGCGTGCAGGAAAAGGAAGCGGACGGCAGCCTCAGACTGCGCGGAGCCTATTTCGCAATTTCCGATGGCGTGCTGCATCTGCTCGACGAGAAACGCGGGGAATTTCTCCCCGCCTCCTGACTTGCGCCCGGCACCGGTGGCGGCCATGTGTGCGCCATGTCAGATTCCGGCCTCAAGAACATCGCCCTGCTCATCGACGCGGACAACACCAGTCCCAAGGGGATCGATCCCGTCCTTACCGTCATGGCGGAACTCGGGCAGGTCAACATCAAGCGAGCCTATGGCAATTTTGCCAAGAACAACCTCGCCAACTGGGACAAGATTACCCACAAATACGGAATTCGTCCGCAGCAGCAGTTCGATCTGACAGCAGGCAAGAACGCTACCGACATGGCCATGACGATCGACGCGGTCGACCTTCTCTATCAGGGGAAGGTCGATGGCTTCGGCATCATGAGCTCGGACAGCGACTTTACCCCGCTGGTCACCCGTCTCAGGCAGGACGGCCTGATCGTCTACGGCTTCGGCAGTACCAGCAAGACGCCCGCCGCATTCAAGAGCGCGTGCACTCGCTTCATCGACATCGATGCGTTGATCAAAAGCGCCTCGGACGAACCGGATGCGCCCAAGTCGGAGGCCGCTCCGGGTAAATCGGGGATTGAGGACGAACTCGTCGAGCTTCTCGGGACCGCATGGAAAGCCGCGAAACGCGACGAGAACGGCTTCGCGTCGCTTAGCGAGGTCGGCAATATCGCCGGCAACCGATCCAGCTTCGATGTTCGCAACTATGGGTTCAAGCGGCTATCGGACCTCTTCCAGTCCATCGACCAATTCCAGGTCGAACGGCGCGAGAACAATCATCTCTATGTGAAACGGCTCCGCTGACAAAAAAGGGCGCGAACCGGAGTTCGCGCCCTCTCTTAACCTGCTGGATTGGAGTGTTACGCTCCGCCGCTTGCCTTCTGGCTTGCATAGGCAGCCCAAAGATCGGCGATCGGCTTGCGCGTTCCATTGACCGACTTGAAGGTCGTTTCGGCCTCGG
Source organism: Qipengyuania sp. L-5Y (assembly GCF_056859455.1). Classification (NCBI taxonomy): domain Bacteria; kingdom Pseudomonadati; phylum Pseudomonadota; class Alphaproteobacteria; order Sphingomonadales; family Erythrobacteraceae; genus Qipengyuania; species Qipengyuania sp. L-5Y. The sequence goes on from NZ_JBSXOM010000020.1 coordinate 90,612, forward strand.
CAAACTTGCCCTGGTCGAACTGCGCGATGCCGAGGCGGGTCGAAACCATGCCCTTGTCAGCGCTCGGCATGGACAGAGCCTTGGTATACATCGCTTCCGCATCGGCCGGGCGTTTCAGGCCGAGCATGGTGTCGCCAGCAGCCATGACCGTCGAAAGCGTGGCACCGGATTTGTTCGCATCCGCGATCAGCTTGTCCGCATCGGCACGGTCGGCCTCTGCACGGCTAGCGGCCTGCTCGCGAGTGTCGGTGATGTACGGGTCGGTCTTGTCGAGCGAGCCCTTGGCATAGCCTTCATCAATCACGGCAACCACTTCGGCGGGGAGACGACGATAGTCTGCCGCATCGACATATTCGCGGTACACATTGCCATCACGCAGGGCCCCCGCGCGCTGACCAAGGCGCAGCAGATCGAGCGTTTCCGGCTGCTGGTAGCCACCAGTGTTCAACTGGATCGCCACCGCATCGCCCCAGCTTTCGCTGCTCGGATACTGGCTGACATACCAGGTCGAATACTTGTTGGCCTCTTCCTTAAGGTTGTTGTTGTAAGCTTGTGCAAGCCCGCGCTTCAGCCACGCTTCATCGACCGGCTCGCCGGCAGCGACCTTGCTTTCAATGATCTGGCTCAGATAGTTCAGACCCTGCTGGGCCTGATCTTCGGCAAAGTAGCTTTCCGCCACGAAGATCAACGGATCACGTTCCGTATAACCTGCTTCGGCTGCCGCTTCGAAATAGGGCCGCGCCTTTGCATAATCGTTCGCCGCATAGGCGAGCTGGCCGGCAACGAAGTTGTACTGGCCAAGATTTTCAGCCGGAACGTTGCCGCTCTGCAGCATCATTTCCATGCCCTGCAGCGCGGTTGGCTGATCTTCTGCCTTCACGGCCGTCGCATAGATGAAGCTACCTGCGGCGAAGCGATCGTCGTTGTTTTCAGCCGCGGCTACCAGGCCCGGGACAGCCGCTTTGATCGACGCGTAATCCACCGGTTCGGCCGATGCCATCGTTTCAAGCGGCTTGTACGCTTCGATGAATGCCTTCGAATATTTCGGCTGGCTCTTCTTTTCTTTCTGGGCAAACGCCGGCGCTTCGAATGCGCTGGCTGCGACCAGGCCGCCTGCGGCGATCGAAACAGCCAGGGCCAGGGTCGAGGCCGCGTTGTTCTTGCGGGCAAGACGAGTGAAAATCATATGATAAACTCCCAAGAGTGGATAGGGGGCTGAGCGCCTCTGCGCCTGTTCAGATTTGGCTTGGCGGCACATGCCGCGTGTGGGCTCTCATTGCAAATTCTTCTACGGAAAGTGGGCTGAATGGGTATTGAATGCCTGTCTGGCTCACCGTTCATGGTTACCATCCTCGCTTGCAGTACCCATATGTGGAAAAAGCGCTCGAAACCGGGCTTTGGTTCCCGGCGCGAGTGGCGCTCCCCAACCCTTTCCCCTAGGCTCTGCACACCTAGAACATAAAGCCTTTGGCAGTACGGAAATACGTTTTGTCCGACGATATTGAAATTCTGGATACCCCCGCCCCCGGCGGTGAAGAATACGCCCGCATCGACATCGTCGATGAAATGAAGACCAGCTATCTCGATTACGCGATGAGCGTGATCGTCAGCCGCGCCCTGCCAGATGTGCGCGACGGTCTGAAACCTGTTCACCGGCGCATCCTTTTCGCCAGCAACGAGGGTGGCTTCGTTGCAGGCCGCCCCTACCGCAAGAGCGCCAAGATCGTCGGCGACGTCATGGGTAACTATCACCCTCATGGCGATGCCGCGATTTACGATGCCCTCGCCCGGATGACTCAGGACTGGTCGCTACGCGTGCCGCTGATCGATGGTCAGGGTAACTTCGGCTCGATGGACCCGGATCCGCCGGCATCCATGCGTTACACCGAAGCGCGGCTTGCACGTGTCGCCAATGCCCTGCTCGACGATCTCGATAAGGATACGGTCGACTTCACCGACAACTACGACGGGTCGCGCCGCGAACCGACCGTGCTTCCGGCCCGTTTCCCCAACCTGCTGGTCAACGGCGCAGGCGGTATCGCGGTCGGCATGGCGACCAACATTCCGCCGCACAACCTTGGCGAAGTGATCGACGGCTGCTTCGCGTTCATGGACAACCCGGCGATCACGTCGGAAGAACTGTTCGAAATCATTCCCGGTCCGGATTTCCCGACCGCACCGCTCATCCTCGGCAAATCGGGGGCACGCGCGGCCTATACCGTGGGTCGCGGCTCGATCCTCATGCGCGCGCGCCACGAGGTCGAGACGAAGGGCAATCGCCAGTCGATCGTCCTGTCTTCGATTCCCTATCAGGTCGGCAAGAGCGGGCTGGTCGAAAAGATCGCGGAAGCCGCAAAAGAAAAACGCATCGAAGGCGTCTCCGACATCCGCGATGAATCATCGCGTGAAGGTGTGCGCGTCGTCGTCGATCTCAAGCGGGATGCCTCGCCGGAGGTCGTGCTCAACCAGATCTGGCGCTATACGCCGGCCCAGGCCAGCTTCCCGGCCAATATGCTGGCGATCCGCGGTGGCCGCCCCGAAGTGCTCACCCTGCGTGACTTCATCCAGGCCTTCATCGGTTTCCGCGAAGAAGTCATCACGCGCCGGACCAAGTTCGAACTGAACAAGGCGCGTGAGCGCGCTCATATCTTGCTCGGCCTCGTGGTCGCCGTCTCGAACCTCGACGAAGTCGTGGCAATGATCCGGGGCTCGTCCAATCCTGCTGCTGCGCGCGCAAAACTGCTCGCCAAGGAATGGGCGATTGGCGACATTGCGCAATATATCGCGCTGGTCGAAGCGATCGAACCGACCGACGAACAGACGGGCGGCACCTATCGCCTGTCCGAACGTCAGGTGAAGGCGATTCTCGAACTCCGCCTGCACCGCCTCACGGCTCTCGGGCGCGACGAAATCGGCGACGAGCTTAAAGAACTCAGCCTCGCGATCGAGGAATATCTCTCGATCCTGGCAGATCGCGTGAAGCTCTATCGCGTCATGCGCGAAGAGCTCGAGGAAATCCGCAATACCTATGCCACGCCGCGCATCAGCGAAATCGCGCCGGCCTGGGATGGTATCGAAGACGAAGACCTCATCGAACGCGAAGAAATGGTCGTTACGGTCACCCATGGCGGCTATATCAAGCGCACCCCGCTCGATGCCTTCCGCGCCCAGGCACGCGGGGGCAAGGGCCGCAGCGGCATGGCGACGAAGGATGAAGACGCAGTCGTCGAAATGTTCGTCACCTCGACGCATAATCCGGTGCTGTTCTTCACCAATACCGGCCGCGTCTATCGCATGAAGGTCTGGAAGCTGCCCGAAGGTGGCCCGCAGACCAAGGGACGCCCGATGGTCAACCTCCTTCCGCTGGGCGATGATGAGCGTGTTACCAACGTCCTGCCTCTGCCAGAGGATGAAGGCGAATGGTCCAAGCTCAACATCGTGTTCGCCACGGAACAGGGCATGGTCCGCCGCAATTCCATGGATGCCTTCACTAACGTGCCCAGCAACGGCAAATACGCGATGGGCTTTGTCGAAGGCAGTGGCGACCGTCTGATCGGCGTGCGCCTCCTCAGCGAAGGGCAGGAGATCTTCCTCGCTTCGGATAGCGGCAAGGCAATCCGTTTCGCTGCCAGCGATGCCCGCGAAACGAAGAGCCGCACCGGTATCGGCGTTCGCGGCATGAAGCTTCGGGACGATCAGAAGGTCGTGTCCATGGCCGTTCTTGACGCTGGGGAGCGCGATACGGAAGTGCGCGACCAGTATCTTCGGGCCGCCGAATGGAAGAACAACGATAACGAACCGACGCTCGATGCCGAAAAGGTTGCCGAACTGGCCGAAGCGGAAGAGTTCATTCTCACGCTCACAGCCAATGGGTATGGCAAGATCTCGTCGGCATACGAATATCGGACCACTGGCCGCGGCGGTCAGGGCCTCACCAATATCGGCGAACCGTCCAGCAATCCGAACCGCAACGGCCATGTCGTCGCCAGCTTCCCTGTACGGCACGGCATGCAGCTCATGCTGGTCACCGATCAGGCCAAGCTTATCCGTATGCCGCTGCAGTTCCGTCATCTGATTGATGGCGGGTTCGACAGCCACACCGGCTTCTCGATCTCCGGTCGCGGATCGTCGGGCGTGCGCATCTTCAATGTCGCCAAGGGCGAACAGATCGTCAAAGCGGCAAGGATCGACGAAACCGAAGAACCCGAAAACTCCGCAGAAGAAGCTGTGGCTGACGAGATTGCCGATCGCGGTGGGCTCGATCGCACAACGCCGCACACCACCTTCCACTCGGACGACAATATCGAAGGCGAGCCCGACAGCGACTGACGCTTCGCGCTCGGATTGATTTTCCTACATGAACCGGAGGGGCTAAGGCTCCTTCGGTTCTTTCACATCGTCGCCAGCCCAAACCGATCGCACCGAAGCCCGTTCTCTCGGTTTTCAAAGATATTTGAAAGGTGACACGTCAGCGCGTCGCCTCGCCCGTGCTCGATATCATACACCGCTAATATCGTTAGACTTTTCTAACTGCCAGCCCCTCTCCAGAGAGGACGCGCAGTTTTGAAAACACCGCTGGTTTGCGTCAACCTCGCTGCGTGAAGCTCTTGCCCCGCAACGTCTGGACAACCCCGGTCGCGATCAAGAACTGCCCGCCGAAATAAAGCGGCCAGATCAGCCAGCTCGTTATCGATTCGGGCAAGACACCGGCTTCGCGGGAAAAAATAAACAGGTCGCTCACCACGAATAGCACGGCACCCAGGCCGACCCGGTAACGCGGAAACCGGCTCAGCCATGCTGTCGCCGCCATCGCGCCGACAACGCCAGAATACGCCGCCGCAAGCATCCAGTTATCCAGCGGGAACGTCATCAACGCTGCAATCAGTGGCGTCAGAATCAGCAGGGCAAGTGCCGCCATAAGCTGGCTCGAACTGGTCCTCTCTCGGCGATTCCGAAGATAAAGCGCTATGGCTATCAGGTGCCCAACGGCAAATAGACCGCCGCCAACCACATAGCTGATCTCCAGGGCAACATCGCCCAATGCCCCGAACAGCATGACTGCGGCGATCAGCAGGCCATCGGTCCCTCTTCCACGAAAGGCGGCATAGGTCGCAAGGAAGGCGACGCCTGCCCCTTTCCAGAGCATCAGCCAGACTCCGCCGATGGGATCGTCGGCTACGAAGAAGTAGCTGACGCCTGCAATCAGGCTGGCAAGCAGCCAGGGGCGATGTTCGGAAAGGGCGCGGCGCGACATTCGGCGACGCTAGGCCTTGCCGGAAGCCACTGGCAAGCATTAGGGCGCGCTCGATGACCCATGATATCCACATAATCGGCGGCGGCCTCGCCGGAAGCGAAGCCGCCTGGCAACTTGCCAGGCGCGGCTTCAAGGTGCGCTTGTCGGAAATGCGCGGCAGCGGCGAAATGACGCCGGCCCATCAGACCGACGGCCTGGCCGAACTCGTCTGCTCGAACAGCTTCCGCTCGGATGACGACACGAAGAATGCGGTCGGGCTACTCCATCATGAAATGCGCGGCCTCAACAGCCTGATCATGCGCGCAGGCGAAGTCGCGCGCGTGCCCGCCGGATCAGCAATGGCAGTCGATCGCGACGTGTTTTCCGCCGAAGTTCAGCGCACCCTCGCCGAACATCCAAATGTCACCGTCATTCGCGAACGGGTCGATGCCCTTCCCACCTCCGGTGCGACCATCGTCGCTACCGGGCCACTGACGGCCCAGTCGCTGGCCGAAAGCATCGTGGGGGCAACCGGGCAGGACCGCCTCGCTTTCTTCGATGCGATTGCACCTATCGTCCATCACGACAGCATCGATATGTCCAAATGCTGGATACAGAGCCGGTGGAACAAACGCACCGAAGCATCGAACGAAGATGGCGATTACATCAATTGCCCGATGACGAAGGAGCAATATCTCGCCTTCCACCAGGGCTTGATGGACGGAGAAAAGACCGAATTTCGCGAATGGGAAGCCGACACTCCCTATTTCGACGGCTGTATGCCGATCGAGGTCATGGCTGCGCGCGGCGTCGAAACGCTTCGCTATGGTCCGATGAAGGGGGTCGGGCTCGATAACCCCTTCGATACATCGGAAGAGTTTCCGCAGGGTCGCTGGCCTTATGCCGTCGTCCAGCTCCGTCAGGATAACAAGCTCGGCACCTTGTGGAACATGGTCGGTTTCCAGACCAAGCTCAAATATGGTGCACAGGTCGAACTCTTCCGGACGATACCCGGCCTCGAGAATGCGGAATTCGCCCGTCTCGGCGGATTGCACCGCAATACCTTCATCAACTCACCCCTCGTTCTCGACCGTCAACTTCGTTTGAAGGGTGGCGATCACATCCGGTTCGCCGGGCAGATCACCGGCTGTGAAGGCTATGTCGAAAGTTCGGCAGTGGGTTTGATGGCCGGGCTCATGACGGCCGCTCAGCTTGCGGGGCGCGAATGGGCGCCGCCGCCGCGTACTACAGCTTTCGGCGCGCTCCTGTCGCACATCACCGGCGATGCCGAAGCGTCCACCTTCCAGCCAATGAACGTCAATTTCGGGCTATTCCCGCCCTTGCACGACGTGGGAAAGAAAGTGCGAAAAGAAGCCTATACCAATCGCGCGAAGGCCGATTTCGGGGAATGGCTCGCCGGCATGGAAGCGGTTCCCGCCTAGCAGGCGCAGCGCGGTTTCTTCTTTGGTTTGGGTGCCGTGGTCGCGAACTCGGCCGGGGTCAGCTCGTTGTCGCCATTCGCATCCGCAGATTCGAATTTCTCCACCGTGGCAACCGCCCATTCTTCGAAATCGAGCAGATTGTTGCCGTCCTTGTCGAGCTTGCGAAACGCCTCCGTTCGACTGGACAGCATTTCCGTGCGCGTGATGCGCCAGTCGCGATTACGGTCATAACGGAAGAAGCGGCGCTGCTCCTTGGTAAGCTCGGTCGCCTCGGGTGGCGCGGGTCCCACCATGTCGCCCGGGTCGGAAGCCGGAATTTCCGGAAGGTTGGCCGAGGCTTCTGCAGGCTGCGGTGGCGGCGCTCCGCGTTCCACTTCCGCCCTGCCCTGCCACCAGAACAGCCCCAATCCAGTGAGCGCGAGTGCGATCAAGGCCCCCAACACGATCCGGTTCATTCAATGCCCCCCTTGAACCCTGCGCGAGCCTAGCGTCCAATCAGGCTCAACCGCAAGGCAATCAAGGGGCTGGCGCGATCACCCAGCATGGGTCGTCCACGGAAATGCAGGGACCGCCGCGCGAGTCCGGCAATGACAGCGAGCGGCCGCATGTCGCGCGAAAGCCGCAGCCCATTCGCACCCTCTGCGGCTCCCAGCTTCACCGCGCTCGTCAGTTCGGCTTCGTCGCGGGCGTTGATGGCAAGGTCAGCCAGCGCCCATAGCGTTCCGGCGCGGCGCACGTCGCGCTCGTTGTCCATCTTTCCGACCAGATTCGCCAAACCCAGCGACAGGCTTACTCTACCGGCTACGAACTCCAGGATCGCCGTTTCTGCCAGCGGTCGCGGCGAGAGCAATGCTTCCCACCCGTCGATCAAATCGACTAACGCGGCTTCGTTCCGGTTCCAGTTCTTCCCGATCAGGTCAAGCAAATGGTCGCCCCGCGGCCGATCGTGGACCGCCTTGCCAAGCTGATCGCGCCACCATGCGAGCCGCATTTGCCCGAGCATCGGCTCGCTTGCGCCAAGAACCATCCGACCGACGCGGCCATCGAGGGCAAAGGCGGCCAGCCAAATGTCCCGATGCGCGCTCGCGCTCGACAGAGCGACGCGCGTCACTTCGGGACATTCGTCGAGCAGCTCGGCACTCTCCATGAAAGCGCCCTCCCCGTCAGTCGCGATAACAGACCTTCTTGACGGCCTCGATGATCCGCGGCGTGTCAATCAGCGCAAGCTTCTCGAGGTTCGCAGCATAGGGCAGCGGAACGTCCTCATTGCAAACGCGGGTGACCGGCGCGTCGAGATGGTCGAAGCCTTCTTCCATGCAGATCGCCACAATTTCCGAAGCAATCGAACAGGTCGGCCAGTTTTCTTCGGCGATGACCAGTCGGTTGGTCTTGGCAAGCGAGGTAAGTACTGTTTCTTTGTCTAGCGGGCGCAAGGTACGCAGATCGATGACTTCCGCTTCGATGCCTTCGTTCGAAAGCTCTTCCGCTGCCTCGAGTGCAAGCCCCACAGCGATCGAATAAGAAACGATCGTCACGTCCGAACCCTCGCGCATGATCCGCGCCTTGCCGATCGGAAGCACGTAGTCATCCAGATCGGGAACATCGAAGCTTCGGCCGTAAACAAGCTCGTTCTCTAGGAATACGACGGGATCTTCGCTGCGTATGGCGGCCTTGAGCAGACCCTTGGCATCCGCAGCATCGTATGGTGCGATAACTACCAAACCAGGTACGCTCGCGTACCAGGCTCCGTAATTCTGGCTATGCTGTGCGCCTACGCGGCTTGCTGCACCGTTAGGGCCGCGGAACACGACCGGACAGCGCATCTGACCACCGGACATGTAGTTGGTCTTTGCCGCGGAATTTACGATATGATCGATCGCCTGCATGGCGAAATTGAAGGTCATGAATTCGACGATCGGGCGCAGACCACCCATTGCGGCGCCGGTGCCGATGCCTGCAAATCCATATTCCGTAATCGGAGTATCGATGACCCGCTTGGCCCCGAATTCATCCAGCAGGCCTTGCGTGACCTTGTACGCCCCCTGATACTGGGCCACTTCCTCGCCCATGACGAAGACGCGTTCGTCCTTGCGCATTTCTTCGGCCATGGCATCGCGCAAAGCTTCACGGACGGAAACCGATGTGAAGCTGGTGCCTTCGGGAACCTCCGGATCCTTCACGTCGACCTTGCGCGGCGTCTTCATCAGCTGCGCTTCGCTGGCATCGGTAGATTTCTCTTTGCCGCCGCTCTTGTCTGATTCCGGCGATTCCTTTTCAGTGGGCGCCTCGATATCGGAAGCATCTTCGTCCTCGCCAGCCAGCATGGCGATCACAGTCCCGACCTTCACGCCTTCGGTACCTTCGTCGATGAGGATTTTCCCTAGGGTCCCTTCATCGACTGCCTCGAATTCCATCGTAGCCTTGTCGGTTTCGATTTCGGCTATGATATCGCCCGCAACGATCTCGTCACCTTCGGACTTCAGCCACTTGGCCAATGTGCCTTCTTCCATAGTGGGCGACAGCGCGGGCATTTTCAGTTCGATAGCCATGGCTCAATACCCCTCCACCAGTACGTCGGTGTAGAGTTCGCTCGCTTCGGGCTCTGGCGAGTTCTCGGCAAAATCCGCAGCTTCGGTGACGGTCTTGCGAATATCCTTGTCGATCGCTTTCAATTCTTCCTCGGTCGAGCCGTTTTCGAGTAGCAGCTTCTTGATCCCTTCGATCGGATCCTTGTGGTCGCGAATATCCTGGACCTCTTCGCGCGTACGGTACTTTGCCGGGTCGGACATCGAATGCCCGCGATAGCGATAGGTATTGCATTCCATCAAGACCGGACCCTTGCCTTCGCGAACATGCTTGAAAGCGATCTCGGCAGCCTGCCTGACTTCCAGAACGTCCATGCCGTTCACGTCCATTCCCGGAATACGGAAGGCTGTGCCGCGGCGGTGGAATTCTGTTTCAGCAGAGCTGCGACCGACCGCGGTTCCCATGGCGTACTGGTTGTTTTCGACCACGAAGACGATCGGCAAATTCCAGAGCGCCGCCATGTTCATCGTTTCATATACCTGGCCCTGGTTGGCCGCACCGTCGCCGAAGTAGGCCAGGCAGAAACCGCCATCGTCGTTGTACTGGTGAGCCAGCGCGAGACCACCGCCCAATGAAACCTGGGCTCCTACGATGCCGTGACCACCATAAAATTTATGTTCGGTCGAGAACATGTGCATCGACCCGCCCTTGCCCTTCGAAATGCCGGCTTCTCTGCCGGTCAGTTCGGCCATGATGACTTTGGGATCAATGCCGTAGGCGAGCATGTGACCATGGTCGCGATATCCGGTGATGACGCTGTCCTTGTCACCATCGAGCGCGGACTGGAGGCCGATCGCAACAGCTTCCTGCCCAATGTAAAGGTGACAGAAACCGCCGATCAGGCCGAGACCATACAGCTGGCCCGCGCGCTCTTCGAAGCGACGGATGAGCAGCATCTGCTCGTAAAAATGGAGCATCTGCTCCTTGCTGGCATCGTAATGGCGATTCTCTTCCAATGCCTCTTGCAGGGAGTGGAGAGCGAAGTCGGGATCTTCTGCAGGCGATTTGGTGGGCTGCTTCTTGCTCCGGGGGGCTTTGGCCAAGACTTGTGTCCTTGTTCTTCCGGGGAGGATGTCAGTTGCGCCTATAGGCACAGGCTTGCGACCCGCGCAACGGCAGAGCGCATGTGCATACGAAAACCCTTACGGCAAGCGATGGCTTCGCTCCGTTCAGTCTTCCAGTTTTATGACGACTTCGTTCGGATGCACGACATTGAGCTGACTACGCAGCAGCTCGCCGACCATATCGGGATCAGCGGCGTTGGGATCGAGTAAGGCGACCCGGTTCTCTAGCGCATGCCGTTCGGCCTGCAGTTTTGCCAACTGGGCCTCACGCTGATCGAGCAGCCGCAAATTCTCACTCCAGGCAAGCAGTCCGGATGGACCTGCAATTGCCAATCCGCCCATGACCAGGAGCGCAGCAAGAGCGGCATGCTGCGAGGTCCTGACTCGGCGGATCGAAGCTAGGGAATTTGTGCGGCGCATGAGGCGACAGAATCACAGTTAACCGCTTCGCGCAAGTACAATTCATCGCCGACATCCGTTTGACGCATGGAAGGAACTGGCCGCCATGCACGGCCGTTGAAAACTTGACAGCTTACGAGCGACTGTGATTAGTTACTTTTGAAACCACCTAGCAAATCCCAGAGGATTGAAATGACCGATCTCTTCGAAAATCCAATCGGACTCGACGGATTCGAGTTCGTCGAATTCTGCGCTCCTGAAAAAGGCGTCGTCGAACCGGTCTTTAAGGCCATGGGATTTACCCATGTAGCCACGCACCGATCGAAGGACGTGGATCTCTGGCGTCAGGGTCAGATCAACCTCATCCTCAACTACGAACCGCGAAGCGCCGCATGGTTTTTTGCGCGCGAGCACGGCCCCTCCGCATGCGGCATGGGTTTCAGAGTTCGCGATGCGAAGAAAGCCTATGAAGAACTTCTCGATAAAGGCGCAGAACCTGTCGCGGTGGAAACCGGCCCGATGGAGCTTCGTATCCCTGCCATCCGCGGCATCGGCGGTGCTATCGTTTATCTGATTGACCGTTATGCGGATGCAGAAGGCGACGGCCTTTCCATCTACGATATCGATTTCGAGTATCTCGATGGTGTCGAAAAGTGGCCTGTTGGAGCCGGCTTCAACGTGATCGATCACCTGACGCACAATGTCTACAACGGACGCATGAAATACTGGGCGGATTATTACGAGACGCTCTTCAACTTCCGCGAGATCCGTTTTTTCGACATCAAGGGTGAATATACTGGTCTGACATCCAAGGCTTTGACCGCGCCTGATGGGAAAATTCGCATTCCACTTAACGAGGAAGGTGAAGGTGGTAAGGGCCAGATCGAAGAGTTCCTCAAGGAATTCAACGGAGAGGGTATCCAGCACATCGCCTTGATCTGTGACGATCTTGTGCAGGCCTGGGATAATCTAAAGAGCCTTGGCGTTCCCTTCATGACCGCCCCGCCCGAGACCTATTACGAAATGCTGCCCGACCGTTTGCCCGATCACGGGGAGCCGGTGGATGAATTGAAAGCCCGCGGGATCCTGCTCGATGGTACGACAGAAGGCGGGCACCCGCGTCTGCTGCTGCAGATTTTTGCCGAAGCGCAGGTCGGTCCGGTGTTCTTCGAATTCATCCAGCGCAAGGGTGACGAAGGTTTCGGTGAAGGAAATTTCAAGGCGCTGTTTGAAAGCATGGAGCGCGACCAGATTAAGCGCGGCGCCCTCAGCGTTGAGGACGCCAAGACAGTCGAGACGGAGCCCGCAGAATGAGCGAAGCACCTGTTCATCCCGTGAAGCTGGCTGGCGTCCACCATGCGGCCTATCGCTGCAAGGATGCCAAGGAAACGGTCGATTGGTACGGCAAAGTACTCGGCATGGATTACACGACGGCCTTTGCAGAGGATCACGTGCCATCCACGGGCGATTACGACCCTTACATGCACGTTTTCCTCGATGCGGGTAATGGCAATATCCTAGCTTTCTTCGAACTGCCAAATCAGAAAGACATGGGCCGGGACGAAAATACCCCGGCTTGGGTCCAGCATCTCGCTTTCAAACTTGGCAGCGAAGAAGAATTGCTCGCGGCCAAGAAGCATGTCGAGAGCTTGGGCATCGAGGTTCTGGGGCCAACTCACCACGGCATTTTCAAATCGATCTACTTCTTTGATCCGAATGGCCATCGGGTAGAACTAGCCACGGATATCGGCACCGATGAACAGTACGCCGAATTGAAGCGTGTTGCCCCCATGATGCTGGACGAATGGAGCCAGACCAAGAAAGCTCCGAGGCACGCGGATTGGCTGCATGAAATCGCTCGCAAGGAACACGCCGGAAGCTAGACTTTCAAAAGGACATAGCCGGCAATTCGGAACCCTTTGTGCAAGCCTCCCGTTGCCTCGCAAAGGGAGTTTTCCGCGACGTGAATTATATCGCAACGCTGCGCACGCAGTTGCAAACCATGGGCAAAGGCTTCGTAGAGGCGCTACCCAGCCTCGCGATTGCATTCTTCATCATCCTTATGACGTGGATCGTTGCGCGATTCGCCGTGCGCATTTCCGACGCCGTCGTCGGACGCACCGAGATACGCAGCAGCCTTAAGAACCTTATCGATACGCTCGTCAGGCTCGGAATCTGGACCCTCGGCATCTTTATCGCGGCGGTGGTGGTCATCCCCGATCTCACGCCGGCCAGCCTGCTTGCCGGGCTCGGTATCGGAGCCGTGGCGATTGGTTTTGCCTTTCAGGACATTTTCGAGAATTTCCTAGCAGGCGTGCTGATCATGCTGCGGGAAAAAATGCGCATCGGCGACGTGATCGAATGCGAAGATATCACCGGCAAGGTCGAACATATCACATTACGTGAGACGCATGTGCGCAAACTGTCCGGTGAACTCACAGTCGTGCCGAACTCCATCCTCTTTAAAAACCCGGTCGAAATCTTTACCGATGTCGATCAGCGTCGGCATCAGGTCATAGTCGGCGTGTCATACGATACGCAGCTTGATCATGCTGCCGATATCATCCGCCGGGCGGTCGAAGGTGTCGATGATGTGCTCGCCAGCAAGGGCGTTGATATCTTTGCGCAGGAATTCAATTCCAGTTCCGTCGACTTTCTCGTCCGATGGTGGGCCGGATCGACGCCGCGTGCGGGTTGGGAAAGCAAGGACAAGGTTATCCGGGCGATCAAGGCCGCGCTGGATGACGCCGGGATCGAAATTCCTTTCCCCTATGTGACGCATACTTTCAAAGAGACGGTGCCTGTCAGTCAGTTGGGTGACACGACGCAAAAGACGCCATAAAGGTCCGAACACAGGACCGGCTTTCGCGGTCAGATTCAGGGAAATATCGGTGACCCATGCACCAGGACGTTGGGCGTGAGCCAGCCTACGCGACTGACCGGCGCTCAGGAAACTTCACTGGCAATTGCTGCGGCAGTGGTCACTGCTAACGCTTACTACATCCATCCGATAATCGCCGAAGTGGCCGATTATTTCGGGGTCAGTCATTCCCGAATCGGTTTAGTCCCGGCACTCAACCAGATCGCTCTGGCCGTAGGCATTTTCCTGCTCCTTCCGCTTGGCGATCGTATTTCGAACCGCAGGCTGACGATCACCTTTGCTGCTGGTCAGACCGCTTCGATCGCCCTGATGGCCATCGCCCAAGGTTTCACGCTGTTCGTCATCGGGTCCACGATGCTCGGCTTTTTCACCATAGCGCCCTATCTTTTGCCGGCCTACGCTTCGAAGCGTGTTGCGCCGGAACGACTGGGTCAGGTGACGGCGAAATTGGCTGCGGGCGTTATTCTCGGGATCCTTATTGCACGGGTGGGTGCTGGTGTGGTTGCCGAGCATTTCGGATGGCGAATGATCTATTGGATCGCAGCGGCACTGATGTTGGCTGTCACACTCGCCTTGCCGCGACTTATGGAAGGTGGGGAACGATCTGCACGAGACCGGCAGTCCTATCTTAATCTCTTAGTCTCAGTATTCCCATTGATAGGCAAGCATCGGGAGATACTGTTTTCGGGCGCGATCCAGGCGCTGAACTTCGGTCAGTTCATTGCCGTATGGCTCGGCCTTGCACTTTATTTGACCTCTCCCGAAATGGGGTATGGGACGGACACGGTCGGGTATCTTGCGGGCCTTGCTGCGATCTCCATTTTTTCCACGCCCCGGCTTGGCCGATGGGCCGACGAAGTCGGCGCCCGCAAGGCGCGGGCAATCTTCGCGTTCTGTCAACTCGCGGGCATCTTGCTCCTCTGGCCCCTTGGCGGCTCGCTCTGGACCCTCATAATCCCACTCATGATCACGAATTTCGTGGGCCCGGGTGTCGATGTAACCGGTCGAATGACTTTCCTCGCACTCGATCCGGGTGTTCGAACGCGGTTGACCACGGTTTACGTTGTCATGATGTTCATCGGTGGCGGCATCGGCAGCTATGCTGGCACGGCCGTTTACGACGCGTTCGGATGGGCAGGAACCTGTGGCCTACTTGCTCTGTGCTCGCTTGCACTAGCTTCTCTCGCGACCGCTGCCAGAAGGTTCGGCCGATAAATGGTCACGGCGCCTCTGGATCTCGCATCCGATCACGTACACCCGGACCCGTCCCACTCAATGAGCACCCACGTTCTGACCTGACCATACTTTTAAGTATAACGGTGCGGTTCCGCAGTAGCGCGCTCTTAACATGCTGCAGGTTAAGCTCCGACGATCTCATTTAAACTAGGAACGTCAGTGGTCGCAGAATCGATAGAAGAGAGGCGTCTGGCAGCGCCCGCTTCCAAAGAGAAGTTCGGAACGGGATCGGAACCCGCCTACGACGCGATCACCAAATTCGCTTCGAACGTGTTTGACGTTCCCATAAGTATTCTTTCGCTTGTTTTAGAAGATGAGCATGGGTTCAAGTCTGGCCATGGCCTCGACATGTACAACGTTGAGAGGGCGCGCGCTTTGTGCGCGCATGTACTCGGTACGCTCGAGCCGCTAATAGTCCTGGACGCCCGCTTCGATCAACACGTCCCCGGCGCTCCAGCCTTTGACGGCGAGGAGGAACTACGTTTTTTTGCCGGGGTCCCGCTCCTCAATTCGAGTGGTCACCCCCTGGGTGTGTTATGCATCGGCGACACCCGCCCGCGCGAAAGCTTTGATGCCAACACATGTGAGAAGCTTGAAGATCTTGCCGCGCTAGCCACTGCCTTGGTGGAGGAAAGCCGCACCAGTCTGCCAGATCGTGCAATCAGCAGTTTTGCGAAAGTTATGGGGCTGGCGTTGATAACGTCGAACGCAGCTGGGAAAATCACTTACTGGAACCCCGCCGCAGAGGATATCTTCGGACATTCGGCATCGGAAGCCATCGGTAAACCCATCGAAATCATCATCCCGGAAAGGTTCCGTGAACATCATGTCGCGGGAATGAAGCGTGTTTCCACGACCGGTGTCTCCAATTTGTCGGGCAAGACGATTGAGCTTGTCGCTGTTCGCAAGAACGGAAGTGAATTTCCTGTCGAAATGAGACTTGCGAGCTGGCTTGGTCCCGATGGGATCGAAATCGGCGCCCAAATCCACGACATCACCGACCGTCGGGAGCGCGAACTTCGACTGGAACACCTTGCCCATCATGATGCGCTTACCGGTCTAGCCAATCGCAATGGCTTCTCCAAAAAGCTGGAAGCGGTGATCTCTCGCGGACACGCTACGGTATTCGCCATCGATCTTGATCGCTTCAAGGAAGTCAATGACACGTTCGGTCATGCGGTTGGCGACACTTTGCTCCAAGGCGTCGCCGTTCGCCTCGTTGGCCTACTCGAACCTGGCGCAACAGTTGCACGTCTGGGGGGAGACGAATTCGCAATCCTGCTTCCGGGGAATGGCGCACAAAGCAGTGCGACGGCAACGGCAAAGCTACTGAATGACGCCTTTAAAGAGCCCTTTGTGTTGTCGGGACACCGTATGCAAATCGGACTGAGCATTGGAATTGGCCTCGCGCCCCTTCATGCCGAAGATGCCGAAGAACTATTGCTGAGGGCCGATCTTGCCCTTCTCGAGGCGAAGAAGATCGGCCAGGACAACATCCGCGTCTTTGACCCTCCGATTGCCAACCAATTACTTGCGCGACGAGCGTTCAAAGACGAGCTGCGCCTAGCGACCGAGCGCGGGGAATGGGAACTCACGTATCAGCCTCAGGTCCGGCTGTCCGATCAGGAGCTTATCGGTGTGGAAGCGCTGTTGCGTTGGAAGCACCCGGAACGCGGGCTGCTCTTCCCGGCGGACTTTTTGAACACCCTCGAAACACATCTCGTCGCTCATGAGGTCGGCGAGTGGGTCATAGATGAAGCGTGCCGACAAATGGCGGTCTGGCGGATGCAGGGCCTGGATGTGCAGCGCATGGCATTGAACCTGTTCGCGGCCCAATTCACTAACGGCAATTTGGGGAAGACGATTGGTCATGCATTGGAGAAACACGCTCTCTCGCCATCAGACATCGAAATAGAAATCACGGAAACGATCGCGCTGCGCTCGGACGATCAAATTTTGACAACATTGAGTGAGCTACGGGATTGCGGAATCAACATAGCTTTTGATGACTTCGGAACCGGCTTTGCATCGCTTTGAATAGCCCCTAGATTTGTGGACGCTTTCTTTCCTAATTTTGAGGACAGGAGGCGACGATGGGCAAGGCTAATTTCAGCGACGAGTTCAAGCGCGATGCAGTGGCGCAGATCACCGAGCGCGGCTATCGGGTGGCGGAGG
>NZ_JBSXOM010000021.1:0-123778 GCF_056859455.1 Qipengyuania sp. L-5Y
CCTCCGCCACCCGATAGCCGCGCTCGGTGATCTGCGCCACTGCATCGCGCTTGAACTCGTCGCTGAAATTAGCCTTGCCCATCGTCGCCTCCTGTCCTCAAAATTAGGAAAGAAAGCGTCCACAAATCTAGGGGCTATTCACTGGCATGTTTTGCATCGGCAAATAGTGCACTTTTTGAAGCGTACCTGAAACGTTCACGATCTTACTCGGAATGCTTCGATCTCCAGCGGTCGACGGACGGTAAATAATTCGCCATTCTCGTTCCTCTTTGAACCCAGGATGTTTTGTTGAGAGAATCCCCCCATCGAGCGCGAGCTTGATATTAAACGCTAGAACCGAAGCTGGAAACTTAGAGAGCTCAACCGCATGTTTCGAAAACTCGCTAGCGATCCGTAATAGCTCCGCTTCAAAGCCCTCGCTGCCGCCGTAATATACGGGTGCAATATAAGCGTCATATGCGTCTTGATCGGTAATGAAGGGAGCAGGTTTGAAAATGAGGCAAACGTTATTCGGCCCGCCATATGCTCGCCACATGCTCAAAAGGCCTGATTCCAGTTCTGAGCCCTCATGTTGAGCCAAACTCAGAAGATATGTGTCTCGCTTAAGCACGCGTAGGTCGGTAGTGAGCATACTCGTAAGTTGAGGAAGAATGCTATCGTCAACAGCATTCAAAGCTGAGTCTAACTGCTCCCGTATTTCCTGTTTGCTCAGCGCAAGACCGAGGCAATGCTGACCATACTCAACCTCAGAAAAATCATTCATTTCTGTTGCGCAACGCAGCCAGATGGAGCGTTTCTCAGGCGTCTCTCTGATCATCGCCACTGCTGCGTCCGTGCTGGTGTAGTGCGCGAACCGAGATTCTGGCGGTAGCTGACCGATCCTTTCAGCGCCGGTTGAAAACAAAATCTCATCCAGCAACGAATAGTCTAGGTCTTCGCTCATTAGCTCATCTCTTGGCGATATCGGGCACGGTCGTCGAACGACCTACTTGTCTGTTTGCGTTGCTTGCGACAAGCGCCCTTCAATCCTGCCCCACAAAGCTGCCCCACAGGTGCGTGAGGATTTCAGATAAACTTCTGAATATATTGCGGAAAAAAGATTTGGTCGGGGAGAGAGGATTCGAACCTCCGGCCCCTGCCTCCCGAAGACAGTGCTCTACCAGGCTGAGCTACTCCCCGACCGGATGCTTGCGGGGCGAACCCCGCGAGGCAGAGGCGGGCCTATAGGTGTGGATTGCCATGCGTGCAAGCGGGCAATTTGCACATTCTCGCGCTAGCGTTAAAGCCTTGCTCAAAACAAAGCCGAGCCAATGTCAGACATCCACTACGAACAGCAATATCTCGACCTGATGCGCCGCATATGGTCCGATGGTGATGAGCGCGAGGATCGCACTGGCGTCGGCACGCGTTCCATATTCGGCGCGACATTGAGGTTCGACCTCTCGGCAAATGCCATGCCGCTTATCACTACCAAGCGCGTGTACTGGAAGACGGCCACGCGCGAGATGTTGTGGTTCCTCACGGGCGAAACCAATATTCGTCCGCTCGTACGGCAAGGGGTAAAGATCTGGAACGAGTGGCCCCACGCGCGATATGTGAAGGAAACGGGCGACAACATCGCGCTGGACGATTTTGTCGAGCGCATCGCCGATGACGCTGCGTTTGCGGAACGCTGGGGTGATCTCGGTCCGGTGTACGGGAAGCAGTGGGTCGATTGGCCGACCTATCGCAAACGCGAAGATGGGCTCTATGAGGCCGGTCCGGGGATAAATCAGATCGCTGACCTGGTTCAATCAATCAGAACGAACCCGGGCAGTCGACGCCATATCGTTGAGGGTTGGAACGTCGCGGAGATCGACGAGATGGCGCTTCCGCCCTGTCACAAGACCTATCAGTTTCATGTCGCGGGTGGGCGGCTGAACTGCTGTCTTTACCAGCGTAGCTGCGATGTTGCGCTCGGCCTGCCGTTCAATCTCTGGTCCGCTGCTTTGCTCACCAGAATGCTGGGCCAGCAAGTAGAGCTCGATCCGGGGGAACTGGTTTGGATGGGCGGCGATACGCATCTCTATCTCAATCACAACGATCTCATTGAAGAGCAATTGTCACGGGAACCGCAAGGGAACCCAACGCTTGAGATAGTGCGGCGCCCGGCTACGATATTCGATTACAGGATCGAAGATTTCGCAGTTCACAATTATACGCCGCACGGGCCCATCAAAGCGCCCGTCGCGGTGTGATCCGGCGCTGACTTGACCGCATCCCACTCGTGAAATAAAATAACGCGAAAGCGTAAGATTGCGTCTGGGAGACGATTCTATGGCCGAACGGCCCGAGGGTAGTGCAGCGGAGGGTGATAATCGCCCGAAACTTTCGTTGCATGTTCCCGAACCCAAATTTCGGCCTGGTGATACGGTCGACTTCTCGCATATAAATGTACCCGAAGCGGGGAGCATGGCACGTCCCGACGAGACCTGCGACCCGAGCGAAATGCGCGATATGGCGTTTGGCCTGGTGCGCGTGCTCGGCGAAGACAATCAGGCGCATGGGGCGTGGAACCCCAAACTCGATCCGGATACGCTGCGTAAAATGCTCGGTCACATGGCAATGACGCGCGCTTTTGACGAGCGTATGTTCCGAGGTCAGCGGCAGGGCAAAACCAGCTTCTACATGAAGTGCACGGGCGAAGAGGCGACGAGCGTCTCGGCCAGCATGGCCTTGGCGGCGGACGATATGGTCTTCCCGAGCTATCGCCAGCAGGGAATCCTGATCCAGCGCGGCTATCCGATGATCGAGATGATCAACCAGATTTATTCGAACAAGGGCGACAAGCTTAAGGGCCGCCAGCTGCCGATCATGTATTCGAGCCGCGAGCACAGCTTCTTTACCATCAGCGGCAATCTGGCCACGCAGACGCCGCAGGCGGTAGGCTGGGCAATGGCAAGCGCAATGAAGGGTGATAGCCGGATTGCGGCCACCTGGGTGGGTGAGGGCAGTACCGCAGAAGGCGACTTCCATTCTGCCTGCACCTTTGCGACCGTGTATAATGCACCGGTTATCCTCAACATTATCAACAACCAGTGGGCCATCTCCAGCTTCAGCGGTTTTGCTGGTGCCGAACGGACCACCTTTGCTGCCCGTGCGCTCGGCTATGGCCTCGCCGGCTTGCGCGTCGATGGAAACGATGCGCTGGCGTGTTACGCGGCGGAGAGGTGGGCGGCCAACCGGGCGCGGGCGAACGCCGGGCCGACGCTGATCGAGTTCTTCACCTACCGCGCGGAGGGGCACTCCACCTCGGACGATCCCACCGGTTATCGCAGTGCGCAGGAGCGCACCGAATGGCCGCTGGGCGACCCCGTGACACGCCTCAAGGATCATTTGATCGCGATTGGCGAATGGGACGAGGATCGTCAGGAAAAGATGGATCTGGAGGCGGCGGAACACGTCAAGAAGGTCACCAAGGAAGCCGAAGCAAACGGCATCCTTGGGCATGGTCTCCACCACCCGTTCCGGACCATGTTCGAGGACGTGTTCGAAGAGCTTCCCTGGCATCTCAAGGAGCAGAGCAAGCAGGCGATCCGCGAGCGCGAGATCAAGTTTCCGGGAGGGCTCGACCAGTGAGCGCCGACGCGAACACATGTCAATCAAACGTTTCATCCGGCACCGAACGCCGGCTGAACATGATCGAAGCGATCAATGAAGCGCTCGATGTATCGATGCAACGCGATGACGACGTTGTCGTCATGGGCGAAGACGTCGGCTATTTCGGCGGGGTGTTTCGCTGCACGGCGGGTCTGCAGGAGAAATACGGCAAGACCCGGGTCTTCGACACGCCGATCAATGAATGCGGCATCATCGCGGTAGCCGTGGGGATGGGGGCCTATGGCCTGCGCCCGGTGCCTGAAATCCAGTTCGCCGATTACATTTATCCCGGTCTCGACCAGCTGATCAGCGAAGCGGCCCGGCTACGGTATCGCTCGGCCGCGGAATATATCGCTCCGATGACGGTGCGCAGCCCATTCGGCGGCGGCATCTTTGGCGGACAGACGCACAGTCAGAGCCCTGAGGCGATTTTTACGCACGTTTCGGGCCTGAAGACGGTTATTCCGGCGACGCCTTACGATGCCAAGGGGCTGCTGATTTCCTGCATCGAGGATAACGATCCGGTGATCTTCTTCGAGCCGAAGCGGATCTACAACGGTCCGTTTTCCGGTTATTACGACAAGCCGGTGCAGCCCTGGAAGAAGTTCGACGCCAGCGTGGTGCCCGAAGGTTACTACAAGATCCCGCTGGGCAAGGCGCGTCAGGTTACCGAAGGCGAGCAGCTCACCATCCTGGCTTACGGAACCATGGTCCATGTGGTCGAAGCCGTGTGCAAGGAGAAGGGCGTCGAAGCCAACATCCTCGATCTGCGCACACTGGTGCCGCTGGACATCGAGGCGATCGAAGCATCGGTCGAGCGTACTGGCCGGTGCCTGATCGTCCATGAGGCGACCCGCACGAGCGGCTTTGGCGCAGAACTTTCCGCATTGGTGACGGAGCGCTGCTTCTATCACCTCGAAGCTCCGGTCGAACGCGTTACCGGCTTCGACACACCCTATCCCCACAGCCTCGAATGGGCCTATTTTCCCGGCCCGGTCCGCATCGGCGAGGCCATCGACAAGATCCTCAAGGACTGATCCCCATGGCGAAATTCACCTTCAACATGCCCGATATCGGCGAAGGCATCGCCGAGGCCGAAATCGTGCAGTGGCACAAGCAGGTCGGCGATACGATCACTGAAGACGAGGAATTCGTCGACATGATGACCGACAAGGCCACCGTGCCCATGGAAAGCCCGGTGACCGGCAAGATTCTCGAAATCGCGGGCGGCGAGGGCGACATGGTGTCGATCGGCTCAATGCTCGTCGTGATCGAAGTCGAAGGCGAAGTGCCCGACGAGGTGATCGAGGAAAACGAGGCAGCGGCCGATGCAGCGCCAGCGCCGAAAGACGACGAGGTAGAAGAGCGGATCGAGGTCGAAAATCCCGATCCATCGGATGCCGACGACGCAATGGCTGCCGATCCGAGCCCGCCGCCAGCGCCCGCCCCGACGCCTGCCCCTGCACCGGCGCAGAAGGCCGATACGCCGGTTCTGGCAACGCCTGCCGTGCGCAAGCGGGCACGCGATCTCGGTGTCGATCTGGCACAGGTGAAGCCGGCCGAGGATGGCCGCGTTCGTCATGGCGATCTGGACCAGTTCCTGTCTTACACATCGGGTTATGGCGCCGCTGCCAAGACCCGCGAGGACGAGGAAAAGAAGGTCATCGGCATGCGCCGCCGCATTGCCGAGAACATGGCCGCGTCGAAACGCAACATTCCGCACTTTTCCTACGTGGAAGAATGCGATGTGACTGCGCTGGAAGAACTGCGTGGACAGCTCAATTCCAACCGCGGCGATAAGCCCAAGCTGACGCTGCTCCCGCTGCTGATCACCGCGATCTGCAAGACATTGCCCGATTTCCCGATGATCAACGCACGGTACGACGATGAAGCGGGCGTGGTGACGCGGTATGGCGCGGTGCATCTTGGCATGGCCGCACAGACCGATGCCGGTCTAATGGTGCCAGTCATCAAGAATGCTCAGGCCAAGAACCTGTGGCAGTTGGCCAATGAAATTACGCGTCTGGCCGAGGCAGCCCGAAATGGCACCGCCAAATCGGAAGAGCTGCAAGGCGGGACACTGACGGTGACATCGCTCGGACCGCTTGGCGGGGTAGCGACGACACCGGTCATCAATCGTCCGGAAGTTGCCATCATCGGTCCGAACCGCATCATCGAACGCCCGATGTATGTTACTGGCACGGATGGCGTTGAGCGCATCGAAAAGCGCAAGCTGATGAATATCTCGATCAGTTGCGATCATCGCGTTGTCGATGGCTGGGATGCGGCAAGCTTCATACAGCAGCTGAAGAATCTGCTCGAAAAGCCTGCTCTGATCCTGGTGGACTGACGCGATCCGCTGGCCTTACAGGCTGGCGAGCGCAGAGTCGCAAACCGTCTGATAAAATATGCCCGGTGCGTGGGTTGCGATTTAGCAGCCCCGCACCGGGCGCCTTCGTTTGTCCAGAATAGTTTGTAAAATCCCGGCAGCCCCATTTGTATCGGGCAACCCTTTCGGAAATAACGATAAATTTCGGTCCGCGACGATGGCTTGCATCATATCGGCATCGGACATTGGCTGAATTAGGCCGCGATCCAACGCGCCGAATTGTGGTAAAACTGGAGGTCGAAAAATGCCCGCACAAAAAGAGCAAAAAAGCGTCACATCGGCCATTGACAGGAATCGGACCCGCCCGTAGATGCGCGGCTCCCAAGTGGCTGCGCGGGTGTAGCTCAGTTGGTTAGAGTGTCGGCCTGTCACGCCGAAGGTCGCGGGTTCGAGTCCCGTCACTCGCGCCACTTGGGAATTTTCTCTACAATTCGACTATCGTCAAAGCGCCTTGTTTGAAGGTGTGCCGACGATCTATCGCGCGCTCTTCCCGAACGGCGTTACATGGCGCTCGACATGCGCCGGGGATCAACCCCAGCGGCCGGTTTCCATCCAGATGAGAAAGCGCCTGAGCGGCAGCAGCCAAATCAGGCCCAGAATGATGTAAATGAGCGTCTGGACCAGCGTAGGCCAATCGCCGATCACACCGGGAGCATAACGCGCGATGACAATCCCGTAGATCGCCAGCACCACCAGCAGGCCGAGAATGCCGACGGGAATGCGCCAGGTCGGTTCTTTCCTCATGCGAAAGGTCCGTACATGCGCGTGGGTGTTACGACCGCCCCGAGGGGTATGTCGTGCGGCTCCGTGGGCAGTGTGTCGACGAGCTGACAGTCCCAGGCGAGCCCGATCGTTGTCGTACCGGGATGCGCAGCAAGCCAGCGATCATAGTGGCCGCCACCCTGACCGAGGCGACCGCCGGCTTCGGTAAAGCCGACCAACGGTACGAACAGGACGTCGGGGACGATTTCTTCCGTCGCAGTCGTCGGCTGCTTGATGCCGAAGGGCCCCGTTTCAAGATCGCTTTCATCGTGAGGATCCACGAAGCGGCGGAATTGCATCCGCGTATTCATGGCCGAAAAATGCGGCAACGAGATTTCGTGCCCCTGTTCGAAGAAATAGCGTGCGTAGGCCGCTGTCGGCGCTTCGGAAGACCCGGCGTGATAAAGCCCGATGGTCGCATCGTCCGGTATCATTTCCATGAGGGGGGCAGGCGGGCGCATGAACACGAGCGTGCGCATGCTATCGGGAAGGGCGGCCACGTGTTCACGCCGTTTGGCGCGAAGCTGCTTTCTGAGATCGTTCTTGGTCACACACAGGTCCTTATCGGCAGATCACTCCGGCGTCCAAGGGATCAACGATGGGGAGGGATGGTGAGTGGCGGAACCACCATGGGTCGTTTCCGGCGAAATCCTCTGACGCGAAAACGTCAGGTGGGTGCCGTTTGCCCCAATCCCACGGCCGAACCGGTGGACCAGGGCAGGGACAGCTCCCATGGATTGCTTATAGCCTCAGGGATATTCATGCGGCTCGTGCCGGGCAGTCCCGCCATGCCCTATTTAGGAGGTACTGCCGCTACCCTCAAGGGTGGAAGCCGCATTCTCCAGCGCGATAGCCATGCGTTCGAGCTGATTGCCCAGACGATCCGTGTCGAAACCAGGTTCTGCGGCCGGTGAAGGCTTGTCCCGTGCTTCTTCCACTTCGTCGGCAAGTATGAGCGCGGCGAACAGCAGGTTCTTGGCATCGTTACTGGACAGATTATTGCCCATCGCACTCAGTTTGCCATCGATCACGCCGGCAAGGTGCCGAACATGATCTTCCTGCCCATCGGCACAAGAGACGGTATAGTTGCGGCCACCGATCGAAAGGGTGACGTCGCTCATCGCTTCAGACCTTCGATGAGATCGTCGAGTTGCGAAATGCTGCCCGACACCCGTTTGCGCAGCGTTTCATAGCGTTCGGCCAGTTCGGCATCGCCCGCGTCTGTCGCTGCAGTCGAATGGGAGGCCAAGGCGGCCTGCGTTTCGATCCGCGCAAGGGCGCGCTCGATGCGGTCCATGGCATTTTTGATGCGGTCGGAACTCATAAGGCGTGCAGAATACCGATTTTGCCGCGGCGAGGCAAAGGTTTGCAGCCGCCTGTTGATAAGTGAAGTGAAGGGGGCGGTAGCTGTGAATGCCCACCTGCGCGGGTTGACCTTGCGCGCGCGCTCCGCGAAGGCTTCGCGCGCGTCGAATCGGCCCCTTTTTCCGGAGAAATTTCCCATGAGTCTCGCCACATCTCGCATGGTCCCGATGGCCAACGCCATCAGGGCGCTTTCGATGGATGCGGTACAGGCTGCAAACTCAGGGCATCCGGGAATGCCGATGGGTATGGCCGATGTGGCGACCGTGTTGTGGAGCGAGTATCTCAAGCATGATCCCAAGGCCCCCGGCTGGGCCGATCGGGACCGCTTCGTGCTGTCGGCCGGACACGGTTCGATGCTGATTTATTCGCTTCTTCATCTGTCGGGATACGAACGTCCGACGATGGAAGACATCCGCAATTTCCGTCAGATCGGCAGCCCTTGCGCCGGGCATCCGGAAAACTTCCTACTCGACGGCGTGGAAAGCACGACCGGCCCGCTGGGCCAGGGCCTGGCGATGTCCGTCGGAATGGCCATGGCCGAACGTCATCTCAATGCGACGTTTGGTGACGAGATCGTCGATCATCGCACTTGGGTGATTGCCGGTGACGGTTGCCTGATGGAAGGCATCAATCACGAAGCGATCGGCCTTGCCGGGCACCTCAAGCTGGGCCGTCTGACAGTGTTCTGGGACGACAACAACATCACCATCGACGGGACGACCGACCTTTCGACCAGCGAAAACATCAAGGCGCGTTACGAAGCGACCGGATGGCATGTAGTTAGCTGCGACGGCCACGATTTCGACGACATTCGCCGGGCGATCGACGAAGCGGTCGCCGATGAACGCCCGTCGCTCATCGCCTGCAAAACGGTGATCGGAAAGGGGGCGCCCAACAAGCAGGGAACCAGCGCGACGCACGGCGCACCACTGGGCGATGACGAAATTACCGCGGCGCGCGGTGTACTGGGCTGGGAATCGGCACCTTTCGAAATTCCCGAAGAAGTGCTGTCGGACTGGCGCGGCACGGCGGACGACGGCGCGCGGGCGCACAGCGAATGGCAGATGCGCCTCGACGGGTATGCGCAGAAGGCGGAGTTCCAGCGCCGGATGGCGGGCGAGCTGCCCAAGGACTTCAGCCTCGACAAATATATCAAGGGGTTGATCGATCAACCTCAGAAGGTTGCAACGCGCAAGGCCAGCGAAATGGCCTTGGCGGAAATCAACACCGGCCTTCCCGAAACGATCGGCGGCAGTGCCGACCTTACCGGTTCGAACAACACCAAGGCAGGCGGTATCGGCCCGTTCACGGCCGATGATTACAGCGGCCGCTATGTCTATTACGGTATTCGCGAATTCGGCATGGCCGCAGCGATGAACGGCATGGCACTGCACGGCGGCGTCATCCCTTATGGCGGTACGTTTCTGGTGTTCACCGATTATTGCCGTGCGGCCATCCGGTTGTCGGCCCTGCAGCAGGCGCGCGTCGTTTATGTCATGACTCATGACAGCATCGGATTGGGGGAAGACGGCCCGACCCATCAGCCCATCGAGCATGTCCAATCCCTGCGCATGATGCCCAATCTGCTCGTCATGCGGCCCGCCGACGCGGTCGAAACCGCGGAATGCTGGGACATAGCGCTGCGCCAGCCCGATCGCCCGACGGTGCTCGCGCTGAGCCGCCAGAACCTGCCGCAGATGCGGACGCACCAGCTTTCCGAAAACATGACCGGGCGCGGTGGTTACCGGCTCAAAGCGGCGCAGGCTGCGCGGCGTGTCATCCTGATTGCGACCGGATCAGAACTGCATGTGGCGATGGAATGCGCGGAAAGGCTGGAAGCGGACGGTATCGGTGCCGATGTCGTATCGATGGTGTGCACGCAGCTTTTCGACGAGCAGGACGATGCCTATCGCGCCGACATTCTTCCGGATGTTTCGCCCGACGAAGTTTTGCGGGTGAGCATCGAAGCGGGCACCACCTTCGGGTGGGATCGCTATACGATGACCAATGGCTTGCGCATCGGGATCGATCGGTTCGGTGCTAGCGCACCCGCCGAAGATCTGTTTGAAAAATTCGGCCTCACTGCGGACGCGATCGTTCCGCAAATCACGAATAAACTGAACGCTTAAGCAGGAGTTCTTTCCAATGGCGACCAAGGTTGCAATCAACGGTTTCGGACGTATCGGCCGCCTCGTGGCGCGCGCCATTCTCGAGCGCGACGACCATGATCTGGATCTCGTCAGCATCAACGATCTGGCGGATACGAAATCGAACGCGATCCTGTTTCAGTACGATTCGACGCATGGGCGCTTCCCCGGCACTGTCGAAGTGGGCAACAACGCGATCATCGTGAACGGCAAGTCGATTGCCGTGACCAGCGAGCGCGAGCCCGGCAAACTGCCGCATGGCGAGCAGGGCGTGGACATCGTGCTGGAATGCACCGGTTTCTTCCAGTCGGACGAGGCGTGCCGCCCGCATCTCGATGCAGGCGCCAAGCGCGTACTGATCTCAGCCCCGGCAAAGGGTGTTTCCGCGACGATCGTGTTCGGCGTCAATGACGAGACCCTCACAGCGGAAGACGTGATCGTCTCCAATGCCAGTTGCACGACCAACTGCCTTTCGCCGATGGCCAAGGTGCTGCACGAAACCGTCGGTATCGAGCGTGGATTCATGACCACGATCCACAGCTACACCAACGACCAGCGCATGCTCGACCAGATGCATGGCGACATGCGCCGCGCACGCGGCGGGGCGCAGAACATGATCCCGACCACCACTGGCGCTGCCCGCGCGGTCGGCCTCGTACTGCCCGAACTGGCAGGCAAGCTCGACGGGTCGAGCGTGCGTGTGCCGACGCCGAATGTAAGCCTTGTCGATCTCGTCTTTACCCCCGGCCGCGACACCAGCGCCGAGGAACTGAATGCGGCATTGAAGGCCGCGGCGGAAGGCAAGATGAAGGGTGTGCTCGATTACACCGACCAGCCGCTGGTTTCCTCCGACTTCAACCACTATCCGGCCAGCTCGACCATCGATAGCCTCGAAACCAGCGTGATGGAGGGCAAGCTCGCCCGCGTCGTGAGCTGGTACGACAACGAATGGGGCTTCTCCAACCGCATGATCGACACCGCCGGCGTGATGGCGAAGTTCCTCTAAGGACATTGGCATGAGCAGCTTCAGGACCCTGGACGACCTTGGCGAGATCACCGGCAAGGTTGCGCTGGTGCGCGTCGATCTCAATCTTCCGATGCAGGAAGGCCGGGCATCGGACGTCACCCGTGTCGAGGTTGTCAAACCGACCATCCTCGAACTGGCCGATAAAGGTGCCAAGGTCTTGTTGCTTGCCCATTTCGGCCGACCGAAGGGTCAGCGCCATTCGACCATGAGCACGAGCATGGTGCAGGGCGATATCGAGCGGGTGCTCGACCGTGAAATCATGTTCATCCCCGAAGTCATGGGGCCGGTCGTCGAACAATCGATCGGGATCCTGCGCGATGGCGATATCGGGCTGCTCGACAATGTCCGCTTCTGGCCCGGCGAAGAAGCCAACGATCCGGAGTTCGCCAAGGGTATCGCGACGAATGGCGATTTCTATGTGAACGATGCGTTTTCTGCCGCGCACCGCGCGCACGCGTCGACCGAAGGGTTGGCGCGTCTTCTCCCGGCATATGCAGGCCGCGCCATGGAGGCCGAACTAAAAGCGCTGGATGCGGCGCTAGGCAATCCAGAGGCGCCGGTCGCGGCTGTCGTCGGGGGAGCGAAGGTTTCGACCAAGCTCGAGGTGCTCCACAATCTGGTCGGTAAGGTCCAGCACCTCATCATCGGCGGGGGCATGGCCAACACCTTCCTGGCGGCGAAGGGAGTGGATGTTGGCAAATCGCTGTGCGAGCACGATCTGACCGACACTGCCAACCGCATAATGGACGAGGCGGACCATGCAGGATGCACTGTGCATCTGCCTTACGATGTGGTGGTAGCGAAAGAATTCGCCGCCAATCCGCCGAGCATGCGGACCTGCAATGTGCATGAAGTCGCCGCCGACGAAATGATCCTCGACGTAGGTCCGCTCGCGGTCGAAGCGCTTGGCGACGTGCTCAAGACGTGCCGGACGCTGGTCTGGAACGGGCCGCTCGGCGCATTCGAAACCCAGCCGTTTGATGCGGCGACGGTTGCGCTTGCCAAGACGGCTGCAGCGCTCACGCAGGATGGTTCGCTGACATCGGTTGCCGGCGGCGGCGATACGGTCGCGGCGCTGGCGCATGCCGGTGTGAAGGACGAATTTACTTTCGTTTCCACGGCCGGCGGGGCTTTCCTGGAGTGGATGGAAGGCAAGCCCTTGCCCGGCGTTGCCGCACTGTCGGCTTAGGAGCACGCGGATATGACCGAGATCGTCGAGCCCAGCCACGGTCCAATCGCGATCACCGAAGGCGAATGGTCGGGGTGGTCCACCTGGAAATCTGACGCGTTCGAGCAGACCGCGGGACCGTTCTACGAAAAGCAGGACACGAACGGCGACTGGATTTGTGCCTTCGTCGCCGAGCAACGTCACATGAATGGTGCAGGCTTCATGCACGGCGGTTGCCTGATGACCTTTGCAGACGCCGCGCTGTTCACCATCGCCCGCAACGAAATGCGTGACAGCTACGGCGTGACGATGAACCTGGCAGGCGATTTCCTGGCCGCGGGCAAGGTCGGGCAGCGCATTGAGGGCAGGGGGGAAGTGACGCGCGGCGGCGGTAAAACCGTGTTCGTACGCGGCATCGTGACGGGCGATGGAACGCCGCTGCTCAGCTTTTCCGGCATTATCCGCAAAACCGGCAAGCGAGCCGACAGGATTGGCGACTGATCACCGATATTCGGGATTTGGCGCATCGAACCGGCGCCCATCGTTCCACAGATCGACCGAATTCCCATGGGCAGGAATGCCTCCAGCATCCTTGAGCATGCGTGCCATGTGCATCAGGTTCCAGGTCATGAATGTGGTGTTGCGACGGGTGAAGTCATTGTCGAAGCCGACATATCCCTCACCATCTTCCCTGGCATCGCCATAGCTCGGCCCCGGTCCGGCTTCGCCCACCCAGCCGGCATCAGCTTGTGGAGGAATGGTATAACCGACATGCTGTAGCGAGTAGAGCACGCCCATACCCACGTGCTTGATGCCGTCTTCATTGCCGGTCACGATGCAGCCACCGACCTTGCCATAGAAAACGTACTGGCCCTTGTCGTTGGTCTGACCCGAGTGGGCGTAGAGCCTCTCGATCAAGCGCTGGCAGACGCTGGATTTCTCGCCAAGCCAGATGGGCGTGCCGACCACGAGAATATCGGCGGCCTTCACCTTGTCCCAGATATTCGGCCAATCATCATGGTCGGCGCCGTGTTCGGTCATGTCGGGGAACACGCCCGGGGCGATGTTGTGATCGACCAAGCGAACTTGTTCGATCGCTACGCCATTCCGCGCGAGAATGGCTTCGGCAATACCGAGTAGCTTGTCGGTGTGCGAGCCTTCAGGGCCGAGCTTGAGGGTACAGTTGATTGTCAGCGCTTTTAGATCAGAGAAATCGGTCTGATCGCTGCTGGTATGCGGATCGTTCTTGTCGTTCGGCATGTCGTCTCCTTCGCTCAATACGAAATACGATCGGCTTGGCGATAAGTTACCGATCGGCTGTTGCAGGTGCGAAAGCGCCTTTGTATGTGCGGCGCATACGAATGCATGACCACAATCGAGTGACGGGGTTCCGAGATGACTTTCGATGAAATGAAGGCGCGTATCGCACAGGGCCAAGGCTTTATTGCAGCACTTGACCAGTCCGGCGGGTCGACCCCCAAGGCACTCAAGGGTTACGGCGTCGAAGACGGCGCGTGGACGAGCGAAGAAGAGATGTTCGGCCTGATCCACGAAATGCGTCAGCGCATTATCGAGGCCCCTTGCTTCGGCAACGGCAAGGTCATCGGCGCAATTCTTTTTGAAAAGACCATGGAGGGCGAGAGCGCCGGCAAGAGCGTTCCGGAACGCCTGAATGAGCGCGGCATCGTGCCGTTTCTCAAGGTCGACAAGGGTCTCGAGGACGAACACGACGGCGCCCAGCTGATGAAGCCCAACCCCGGCCTTGAAGACATGTGCAACCGCGCGCGAGAACTGGGGGTATTCGGCACCAAGATGCGTAGCGTCATCAAGTCGGCGGACCCGGTCGGTATCAAGGCAGCCGTTCGCCAGCAGTTTGCCGAAGGCGCAAGGATCTTGAGCTGCGGTCTGATCCCGATGCTGGAACCGGAGTATGACATCACTGCTGCCGACCGCGCCGAGGGTGAGACAATCATGCTGGAGGCGATCGAGGAGGGTCTTGAGGCACTGCCCGCCGGTCAGCAGGTCATGTTGAAACTCTCGATCCCCAAGGAAGCCGGATTATATGCAACGCTCGCAAAACACCCCAAGGTGCTGCGCGTCGTCGCACTTTCGGGTGGTTATTCGACAGAAGACGCTTGCCGCGAACTTGCAAAGAATCCGGGAATGATCGCAAGTTTCAGCCGAGGCCTCTTGCAGGACCTGCGAGCCTCGCAAAGTGACGAGGAATTCGACGGCACCTTGTCGAGTGCCATCGACCAGATCCACGCTGCCAGCGTCGCCTGATTCTCAGGCGTCAGCGCTGCTCGAATACGAAGCGATATTCGCCGACCGGGATTTCCCGGTCGGTCGTTTTTTCAGGTGTAGCCGAAACAAGCACGTACGTCCGCCCGAGTATCTCGTAAGGTTCGCCCAGGGTCAGAGGGGCTGTCTGCTTCCAGTGTGTGGCGGCGATCCGCGTCGACACGGTGAGCTTTCCGGCCCAAACGCAGCGCGCATTCATAGGGCAGCGGCTGTCTTCCGTGACGGCCAGGGGCGTCAGGATCGTATCGCCGGTCCAGACGGGTTGGTTGATCCCGACTGCAGTGCCTCGCGAGGCCGCATCTCCGTTCGACATGGGTGTGTCCGGGATAATCGCGCAGGCAGATAGCGGCGCGAGGATGGCGGCGGCGAATAGGGCTTTCATACGACCCGATAAACGATCGTCACGCTTTCGGAGTTCTGAACGCGTGACGAATTGAGAGGATCGCATTAGAGGACGCGGTCTATGACAGATTGCCAGCTTTACCTCATTTCGCCGCTCGATGTTTCGGGTGATTTCCCCCAGCGACTGGAACGAGCGCTCGATGCGGGAACCGGGATTGCGACCGCGTTCCAGTTTCGCGTGAAGGGCATCGACCAGCACGGAGCCGCGAAGCTGGCGGAGCCCCTGCAGGCGATCTGCGCTGCACGTGACGTGGCCTTCATCGTGAACGACGATGTTGCTCTGGCAAAGCGGCTGAACGCGGATGGTGTGCATCTGGGGCAGGGCGACGGCGAACCGAAAGATGCCAGGGAAGAACTTGGCCGCGACATCCAGATCGGGGTTACCTGTCACGCATCGAAGCATCTGGCGATGGAGGCGGGTGAGGCCGGCGCGGATTACGTCGCGTTCGGTGCATTCTTCGACAGCACGACGAAGGCGAGCGAGCACCGTCCTGATCTGGAAATTCTCGAATGGTGGAGCACGCTGTTCGAAATCCCGTGCGTTGCCATTGGTGGTATAACGCCTGAAAACTGCAAGCCGCTGATCGATGCGGGGGCCGACTTCCTCGCTGTCTCAGGTTCGGTCTGGAACGGTGACGAAGTCGCGGCGATCAAAGCCTTTGCGGAGCAAATCGGGACGGCATGAGTTTGCTATCCTGAAGGGGCGGGCCACGTCCCGGTTCAGGAGACTTCCCCCGTGCGTTCAATGATTTTCGTCGCTGTGTCCTCACTCGCTCTAGCCGCGTGTGGCATTCAGGGACAGGACAACGACAGCGAAAGCGACACAGCTGTTGCTGCGAGAGGTAGCACAGACCTAGGTTACGACACCTATGGCTCGGACAATCTGGCCGACACGATGGCGTCGAACGACGATGCGCATCTCAACGGCTCCGATGCTGATCGTAACGCGGCTGCCGTTGCAGAAGAAGAACGCCCCATCATGCAGGCTCAGGTGGTTCTCGATCGGGTTGGCTTTGGTCCTGGCGTGATCGACGGGAAAATGGGCATGAGCACAGAGAATGCCTTGCGTGGTTTTCAGGAGGCCAATGACCTCAAAACCACCGGCGAGCTCGACGATGCGACCAAGGCTGCCCTCTCGAAATGGGAAAAGATTCCCGCTACACGCGTGGTAACCATTCCTTCCAACTGGTCGAGCGCGCAGTATTCCGAAATTCCCGACGATCCCGCCGATATGGCGAAGCTGAAGAAGCTGGGATATACATCGCTGGATGAGCGACTGGCCGAGCGGTTCCATACCACTGTGGATGTTCTCAAGCAGTTGAACCCGCAGGCAGGCACCTCACGCACACAAGGGGCGGCTCAACCACGTTCGGTCGCGTCCGGCTCGTCCGAGACGCCTCAATCCCAGGATTATTTTACTGCGGGGCAGGAAATCCGTGTGCCGAACATCGGGGCAGATCGAATCAAGCCCGGATCGGTAAACAATAGCGATTGGCAAAAGACGCTGGCCTCCCTGGGCGTAGGGACAGAGCAGCCAGAAGTGGACCGTATCGTAGTGAGCAAGGCGGGAAAGACGTTGAAGGCTTATCAAGGCGACAAGCTGGTCGCCTTGTTCACCGTCAGCTCCGGGTCGAGCCAGTACCCGCTGCCGCTGGGAGAATGGGACATCGTCGGCGAAGCCTACAATCCGACATATAGTTACGACCCCGAGGTGCTGGGCAAGAACGGGTCAGACGATGGCACACACGAATTTGCGCCGGGTCCGAATTCACCCGTGGGCGTGGTGTGGATCGATCTCAGCAAGGATCACTATGGCATCCATGGAACGCCCGACCCCGAAACTATCGGCCGTGCGCAGAGCAGTGGCTGTGTCCGCCTGACCAATTGGGACGCTGCGCGGCTTGCCGGGATGGTCTCGCAATCGACTCAGGTGATTTTCGAAGCGTAAGCCGCTAGTCTCGCCTGATGAAGATCGTCGACCGGATTTTGACCATTGTGATCACCGCCACGCTGACCAGCGCGGTATGGATCGTGGCAGGTGGCAGCCTTATCGAAAATGCCAACAGTTCCAGCCAGATCAAGGTGACCCGGCCAGCGGCCGCTGCTCCTAGCCCTACACCGAGTGAAACTGCGGGCGCGGAGCCGCTGGATACTCCGGTTGCGGAATCGACAGTCACCGTACAGCCAAACCAGTTGCTGATCCCGGTGCAGAACATCCGCCCGAGCGATCTTAGCGATACCTATAGCGATTCGCGTGATGGCGGCTCGCGTCTTCACGAGGCGCTCGACATCATGGCCCCCAAGGGGACCAGCGTACTATCAGCTACGCCGGGTGTAATCGAACGGCTGTTTCAGTCCGACGCGGGCGGGAAGACGATTTATGTCCGCTCGGTCGATGGCGAAACGATCTATTACTATGCGCATCTCGATGATTATGCGCAGGGTCTGAAAGAAGGTCAGCGGGTCCGCCGTGGTCAGCGGATCGGAACGGTGGGAAGTTCTGGTAACGCCTCGGAAGATGCGCCACATCTGCACTTCGCGATATTACAGACGACCAAAGATGCAGAATGGTGGGAACCGGCGACTGCGATCAATCCGTTTCCGCTACTAAGCAACAGGTGATCAATTTTTTACCGGGCCCGAACGATGGCAGCGCAGGCGCCCGAGTTTGCCATCGTTTCCGACCTCTTGAAGAATGCCGGAACCTAATCGCATGAATTTCATGCCGCGCATGGGGCCCCGCGTGAAGGTCACTTGCTTGCCTTCCATGAGATAGGTCCCGGCACTGTTGCCTGAGCGATAGCTTGAGCCGCCAATGATGGTAAAGTCGCGGGCATCCTGTTCGAGCCAGGCCGAACCGGAGGCATCGCCCGGCAAGGCGCAGATATATTCGCCCTGGTCTAGCAGGGCCAGGCGGCCTTGCGCGGAAGCCGGTGCAGTCGTTGCGGCTGCAAGCGCGGCGAGCAGGATGAATCTGTTGGTCTGTTTCATGTCCGGTATCCGAATGACGATATAGCGATGTTCGCCGCGTTTTTCCACTCGCTTGCCCGCACGGGTTTGCTCGGCTAAGGCGCGCGGCATAGTCCCGCCTGTGGGCGGACATGCTCTTTTATAAGTTGAAGGTAGCTTCCCATGAAGATCAGCGGCGTGGACATTCGTCCGGGCAATATCATCGAATACGAAGGCGGCATCTGGAAAGTCGCCAAGATTCAGCACACGCAGCCTGGCAAGGGTGGCGCCTACATGCAGGTCGAAATGAAGAACCTGCAGGATGGCCGCAAGACCAATGTGCGCTTCCGCAGCGCCGACACGGTCGAAAAGGTCCGCCTCGATACCAAGGACTACCAGTTCCTCTATGAAGATGGCGACATGCTGGTCTTCATGGATCAGGAAAGCTACGAACAGATCAACCTGCCGAGCGACCTGTTGGGCGATGCGCGCCCCTTCCTGCAGGACGGCATGCAGGTGAAGCTCGAACTGTGGGAAGAAAAGCCCATCTCGGTGGAACTGCCGGCGCAGATCGAAGCTGAAATCGTCGAGGCCGACGCCGTGGTGAAGGGGCAGACCGCTTCGTCGAGTTACAAGCCCGCCGTGTTGGATAACGGTGTACGCATCATGGTCCCGCCGCATATCGAAAGCGGAACGCGGATCATCGTCGACGTTTATGAACAAAGCTACGTCGGCAAAGCCGGATAGGCGATATTTCGCCGTCCAGTCCCTGAATACCGACGGCACAAAGTTCGACCGAAGTTGAGATCGGCCAAACCGATTTCGTAGCCGGTTCCACCGAAGTGCTGACCGAATAAGAGAGTTCCCATGGCCGTTTTATCGGGTGTCATCCGCGTAATGGAAAAGGCAGCGCGCAAGGCGGGTGGCCGCCTGCGTCGCGACTTCGGAGAGGTCGAGCACCTCCAGGTCAGCCATAAGGGGCCGGCAGACTTCGTATCGAAGGCGGATCGGATCGCCGAACGCACCATCTACGACGAACTTCTCGCCGCACGGCCGGATTGGGGATTCGTGATGGAAGAAGCCGGTGTGATCGAAGGGGACGAGAACAAGCCCCGGTGGATTGTCGATCCGCTCGACGGCACCAGCAACTTCCTGCATGGCATTCCGCATTTCGCTATCAGCATCGCCGTCCAGGAACCGAAGCTCGGCGGTGGAGGCTGGGGCGATGTCACGGCTGCAGTCGTCTACAACCCCGTCACCGACGAAACCTTCTGGGCCGAAAAGAGCCGCGGCGCCTGGCTGCATGATGGACGGTTACGGGTGTCTGCGCGTCGCAGTCTTTCCGAAGCCCTGATCGCGACCGGCATCCCCTTTCAAGGTCATGGCAATTTCGGCGAATGGACCAAGATCTTCGGCGCGATCGGTCCTCAGGTTGCAGGTATCCGGCGCTACGGCGCGGCATCGCTTGACCTCGCATGGCTCGCGGCCGGCCGCTTTGACGGCTTCTGGGAAAGCGATCTCAACGATTGGGATACTGCCGCTGGTTGCCTTATCGTTCGTGAAGCAGGCGGCTTCGTTTCCGATTTCCGTGGCCGGTCGGAGCCCATCCATGCGGCTCAGGTTCTCGCCGCCAATGACACATTGCATTCCAAGCTGCACAAGCTCCTCGTAAACGCTCTCAAGGCTTAGAATTACAGGGCGAGCGAGGCGGGGAACCAAACCCTGCCAGGCAACGTCTCTTGAGTGCCGAAACTCAAGAGGTCGCGCATGTTGAAAGTGTTGGGTGTTGCCATGGTTTTTGCAGGGTGCACCGCACCTGCAATAGCGCAACCTGCCGCCTCGGGAATGCCACGCGGGCCTGCGTTGCATCCCCACGATTTCAATCTGGCCGACATGGCATCACCCGTTTCGCTGAAGCAAGTCAAAGTCACGCCGATGCAGCCTGTTCTGCCTCGCAATGTGGATCTACGCGATTTCAATCCGCCAGCGGTGCAAGTCGAGCTGGCAGACCGAGGGCCGGTACTTTCCGTCGGGGCAATCGGAGCTAGGTTCAAAGATGCTCCGCGGCTTGCCCACATCGCCATCGGTATGGATTTCTGATCAGCAATTGCAACGCGGCGCTTGAACAGGCCGCAACTGCAAGCTATCCGCCGCGCTCCCGACCCAGTGCCCCTGTGGCGGAATTGGTAGACGCGCTCGACTCAAAATCGAGTTTCTTCTGAAGTGCCGGTTCGAGTCCGGCCAGGGGTACCAAACTATTCCTTGCTACTAAGAGGATAGTTTGGAAGGCAGGTTATTGGATGATCGGGGTTCCTTCCTACCACGCAATTGCTGCAATGGCCGTGACGACCGCGATGTTCGTGGCTTTCGCGCGTGGCCGGATGTCGGTCGAGATCATCTCTTTGCTCACGATCGCGGTAATCGCGGTTGGTCTGTATTTCTTTCCTCTACCTGACACGCAACCTATCGATGGTCTCGGCTTGGCATTTTCCGGCTTCGGCCATTACGCCCTGATTACCATCTGCGCGCTCATGATCATGGGCAGAGGGCTGGTTGTTACCGGCGCTCTCGAACCTGCCGCCAGGTTTCTGGAGCGGCTGTTCAAGGTCAATCTACAGCTCGGCCTGCTGTTCTCGCTGGTAGTCACATTCCTGCTGTCGATGGGCATCAATAATACTCCTGTGCTTGTGCTCTTGATGCCGATCTTCGTTCACCTCGCCATGCGCGGTGCGATGGCTGCGTCGAAAACGCTCATCCCGCTCAATGCAGCATCGCTTATAGGCGGAATGGCGACGACGATCGGTACATCGACCAACATCCTAGTCGTATCGATCGCGGTGGATCTCGGCATGCCGGAAATGGGTGTCTTCCATTTCACCCCGATCGTGCTGATCGCCGCTGTGGTTGCGCTGCCATTCATATGGATTGTTATGCCGCGCATGCTGGGCGACAACCGTATCGAAACGGTTCATGCCCAGCGCTTGTTCGAAGCCAGACTTCGTGTGACTGAAAATTCCGTGCTCAATGGCCGCGAGCTATCCGAACTGAGTACTCGCTTGCCGGCGGGGATCGAGTTCCACGACGTTCCAGTGGGCCTGCTTCGCCCCCAGCACCGCCTCCGCATGACCGGTACGCACGAAGCGATCGAAGAAGCGATGGCAACCTTGCGCGGAGATGCTGCGCCAAGCTGGGTGATCGATCGTATCCGCCGCAGGTCGGATGAAACCGGGACCGATATCGCCGTGGGCGAAATGATCGTCACGGCGGATTCGCGGCTCATCGGTCGGACGCTCCCGAGCTCGGGTATTGCCGATCTCTATGGGGTCGCGGTCATCGGCACTCATCGCCCTGATCGTCTGGTGGGTGAAAAGGAGCAGTTCTCAGAAGGCGGCGATCTTCGTTTTGCCGAAGGGGACGTGCTGCTGGTCATGGGGCTGGCCGACGACATGCAGCATTTCGCGCGATCGGACAGTCTGCTCCAGCTCGAGGGGATGCGGGAGCTGCCGCGTCGTTCGAAGGCAGTGCTCGCCGCGGGCATAATGGGTGGGTCGATCACGCTGGCGTCGATCGGGCTAGTTCCAATTGCCATTGCATCGCTCGCAGGCGCGATACTCATGTTTGTTACCGGCTGCGTGAAGTTCGATCGGGTGGGGCGCGGGCTATCAGGTAGCGTAATCGTTCTAGTGGCCGCCAGTATTGCTTTGGGCAGGATCATTCTCGAGAGTGGTGCAGCCGACTGGATCGGCGGGGTCATGGCGGCGGGGCTCGATTACCTTTCCCCGGGGGCGGCGCTGGCCGCCATCATGCTGGCCATGACGTTCCTGACCAATTTTGCGTCGAATGCCACGGCGGCCACCGTGGGCACTCCAATAGCTTTTGCTATCGCCAGCAAGCTGGATCTTCCGCCGGAGCCCTTGGTGCTGGCTGTGCTGTTCGGGTGCAATTTGTGTTATGCGACGCCTATTGCGTATCAGACCAATATGTTGATCATGGCCGAGGGATCATACGAATTCAGAGATTACGTGCGCACGGGGGTGCCGCTCGTCCTGATCATGGTTACGGTATTGTCGCTCGCGCTTGTCGTGACCTACGGGCTGTAGAGTGCCCGCTGACCGTTGGTCTTCGGTAATGGTCACTGGACCGGATTAATTGCACTACAGCCCGCGAGACGCTCGCGAGCAGATCGATTGGGGAGAATAAAGGGTATGTCGAAATCAATTTCCACTAGCCTTGCTGCAATTGCAGTGATGCTCGCTTCGCCAGTGAGCGCAAATGATCTGAGAGCAGATCTTGAAGGCGACATGCCCGAACTGATGGAGCTTTACCGGGATCTTCACGCCAATCCGGAATTGAGTTTCGAAGAGCATGAAACAGCGGCCAAGCTGGCCAAGCGTATGCGCGCATTGGGTTTCGAGGTTACCGAGAACGTCGGGAAAACGGGTGTCGTCTCGGTAATGAAGAACGGAGAAGGCCCGACAGTCCTCTTGCGCGCAGATATGGATGGTCTTCCCGTGGTCGAACAGACGGGTCTGCCGTTTGCTTCCAAAGTAACCGCTACTCCGGCAAGCGGAGTGACCACTGGGGTGATGCATGCTTGTGGGCATGACACGCACATGGCGGGTTTTATCGGCGCTGCGCAGCTTCTGGTGAAGCATAAAAACGAGTGGCAGGGTACTCTCGTCATGGTCTTGCAGC
Organism: Qipengyuania sp. L-5Y; assembly: GCF_056859455.1. Lineage (NCBI taxonomy): Bacteria > Pseudomonadati > Pseudomonadota > Alphaproteobacteria > Sphingomonadales > Erythrobacteraceae > Qipengyuania > Qipengyuania sp. L-5Y. Next base: position 22,845 of record NZ_JBSXOM010000021.1, read on the forward strand.
CGGCCGAAGAGATCGGACTTGGCGCGCTCGCGATGATCGAGGACGGCCTGTACACGCGCTTTCCGAAACCTGATTATGCTCTGGCATTCCATGACGCCGCAGCACCTGCCCCTGCCGGCACGATCGGTTATACTCCCGGTTACGCCTTGGCCAATGTGGATAGTGTCGACATCGACGTGAAGGGCGTCGGGGGGCACGGCGCCTATCCGCATACAACGAAGGATCCGATTGTGCTGGCCAGCGCGATTGTCATGAAGTTGCAGACTGTGGTCAGCCGTGACTCTTCGCCGCTGGACCCGGCTGTGATCACGGTCGGAAGCTTCCATTCGGGCGCAAAGCACAACATCATAAGTGACGAAGCCAAATTGCAACTAACCGTGCGCAGTTATTCCGATGAGAGCCGTCAGTTGTTACTGGACGGCATCCGCCGGGTCGCGCGAGGGGAGGCTATTGCAGCCGGTGTGCCTGAGGAATTGATGCCGGAAGTGACGGTGGAAGATCCCTACACCCCCTCCACTTTCAACGATCCCGACTTCACTGCCGAAGTTGCAAGCAAGTTCAAACAAAGGTTTGGCGAAGACCGTGTGATGGAATGGCCCGCGGTGATGGGGGGCGAAGATTTCAGCCAGTTTCGGCGCGCTGCCCCGGAAGATGTCGATTCGATGATCTTCTGGATTAGCGGAACGACCCAGCCGATGCTCGATGCGCTGGAGAGCGAGGGTAAACCGCTTCCTTCCTTGCATTCGCCATTCTGGGCCCCTGATGCTGAGAAAGTGATCGAAACGGGGGCCGAGGCCTTGGCCAGCGCCGCCATCGAACTGATGCCACGCAAAGGGGCCTGATTTACCTAAAAGTGTGGCCGCCGGAGCGTTGGGGCGCTCCGACGGCCGTATTCTCCTCCCCAGGAGAAAGCGTGTCAGTTTTTAGCCGTCAGACGGAACATAGGTCCCCAACCGGTGATGGAGGGCGTTGATCTTCGCCAATTCTTCCCGGTCTTCAGTCTGGCGCGCGTAATGCGTCAGGGCAGTACGCAAAAGGCGAAAGTCTGCGGTGGAGAACAGCGCGCGGGCGCGGCCAGGCTCGGTCTTGGGAGTGTCGTCTGTCATGGTCGTCATCCTCTCTCTCCTTACGCTGCAGCGAACTGGTTCATTGTGTTGTCTTCGCCGCCAGCCTTGAGGGCTGCTTCACCGGCAAAGTACTCCTTGTGATCGTCCCCGATGTCGGAGCCGGCCATATTCTGGTGTTTCACACAAGCGATGCCCTGGCGGATCTCCTCACGTTGCACGTTCTTGACGTAACCGAGCATGGCCTGTTCACCGAAGTATTCGCGAGCGAGGTTATCAGTGCTGAGAGCCGCTGTGTGATAGGTCGGTAGGGTGATGAGGTGGTGGAAAATACCCGCACGCTTCGCGGCATCTGCCTGGAAAGTACGAATCTTCTCGTCTGCTTCAGCCGCAAGCTCGGTGCCGTCGTAATCTACACTCATCAGTTTGGCGCGATCGAACGCCGAAACGTCCTTTCCAGCTTCTGCCCATGCATCGTAGACCTGCTGACGGAAGTTCAATGTCCAATTGAAGCTGGGCGAATTGTTGTAAACCAGCTTGGCGTTAGGAACGACCTCGCGGACACGATCCACCATACCGGCAATCTGTTCGACATGCGGTTTTTCCGTTTCGATCCATAAAAGGTCGGCCCCGTTCTGAAGTGCGGTGATGCAATCGAGCACGCAGCGATCCTCACCCGTGCCGGACCGGAATTGGTACAGGTTCGAGGGCAGGCGCTTGGGCGCCAATAGCTTGCCGTCGCGGCTGATGAAGACCTGGCCATTGGTAATGCGTGCCGGATCGACCTCGTCGCAATCGAGAAAGCTGTTGTACTGATCGCCAATGTCGCCGGGTTCGGTTGAATAGGCGATTTGCTTAGTCAGACCGGCACCGAGGCTGTCCGTACGGGCGACAATGATGCCATCGGGAACGCCGAGTTCCAGAAATGCGTAGCGAATGGCGCGGATTTTCTGAAGGAAATCCTCGTGCGGCACAGTCACCTTGCCATCCTGATGGCCACACTGTTTTTCATCCGAAACCTGATTTTCGATCTGGAGAGCGCAGGCACCGGCCTCGATCATCTTCTTTGCAAGAAGGTAGGTTGCCTCGGCATTGCCGAACCCCGCGTCGATATCGGCGATGATCGGGACGACATGCGTCTGATGCTCGTCGATCGCTTTCAGAAGGCGATGGGTGTTGACCGCATCTCCTGCTTCCTTCGCCGCGTCGAGTTCGCGGAACAGACCGCCGAGTTCGCGTGCATCCGCCTGTTTCAAGAAGGTGTAGAGTTCTTCGATCAGCGCAGGGACGCTGGTCTTCTCGTGCATCGATTGATCTGGAAGCGGTCCGAATTCGCTACGCAGCGCGGCGACCATCCATCCGGACAGGTAGAGGTAACGGCGTTTGGTGCTGCCGAAGTGCTTCTTGATCGAAATCATCTTCTGCTGAGCGATGAAGCCGTGCCACGTACCGAGCGACTGCGTGTAGTTTGCAGGATCCTGATCATACGCATCCATGTCTTCGCGCATGATCCGCGCAGTGTAGCGCGCAATGTCGAGCCCGGTGCGGAAACGGTTTTGAACGACCATGCGCGCAGCGCTTTGAGCATCGATCGCAGCCCATGGCGCACCGTTTGCTGCGATGGTTTCGTTCATTTCATTGATCCGGGCCGAGTAGGTCACGGGAGTGCTCCTTGTCGCTATAGGCTTGATCGCCTGTCGATGCTTCTGGCTGGCCGTAGCGGTGAACGATAGGGAAATTTACAGAATAACTTGTCATATCGCGCCGTGGATCGCTAGTCTGTATGTAAATATGTGAAGAAAGTTACAGATGGTTGAAGCAGCTCTTTTCGCCGGTCCCGCCCTTCGAAGGCTTCGCAAACGGGAAAGCCTGACCCAAGCCGCAGCTGCCGGACGCCTAGGCATTTCCCCTAGCTACCTGAACTTGATCGAGCGCAACCAGCGACCGATCAGCGCGCGCGTTATGGTGCAACTGGTCGAGCAATTTGACTTCGACCCAAGGTCACTTCGCGAAGATGAAGCTATTGGCGGAATTGAAGGACTGGCCCGGCGCCTTGCCGATGAACGTTTTGCCGATTTAGGAATAGACCGGGAAGAGGCGCATGAATTCCTCGCCTCGGCCCCTCAAGTCGCAGCCGCATTTGCTCGCCTGTACGACAGCGCAGGACCGATCGGATCAGTCGCAAACGACCCTTTGGCAGCATCGCGACGCGAGGTGGAGCGGTGGCGCAATCATTTTGCAGATCTCGATACGGCGGCAGAGGAGCTGGCGGATGAACTGCGCTTGTCGCGAGGGGATATCGGCGTGGCTCTCACCGAGCGTTTGCGCGAGCGCCATCAGCTTTCTGTCAGGATCCTCCCCCGCGATGTGATGCCCGACAGCCTCCGCCGCCTCGATCTCCACGCACGGCAGGTTCAGCTGTCGGAAATGCTGAGTATTCCTTCGCGTAATTTTCAGCTCGCTCTGCAAATCGCCAATCTTGAATTTGCCGATTTGGTCGACTCGGTTGCCAAGGGTGCCAAGTTTGAAGAGGAAACCGCGCGAGCGTTGTTCGCGCGCCATCTCAACGGGTACTTCGCCGCAGCTTTGCTGATGCCCTACAGTCGGTTCCTGCGCGCTTGCGAGGCGACCGGATATGATCTTACTCTTCTTGAAAGGCGCTTTGGCGTCAGCTTCGAACAGCTCGCCCATCGGCTGACCACGCTTCAGCGGGTTGGGCAACGCGGCCTGCCGTTCTTCATGGTGCGGCTCGACCGTGCTGGGCAGTTTTCCAAGACCTTTGCGGGGGCCAGTACTGCGCGCTTCATCGATTCTGCCGTAAGCTGCCCCCTGTGGCATGCGCACCGGGCTTTCAATCGTGCGGGCGAATTGCAAGTTCAGCTGGTGGCCCCCGATAATACCGGTGACCGGGATGGTGGCTGGCTGACCATGGCCCGAACGGTTGAGGGAAGCGGATCGCCCGGCGATGCACAGTTTGTCGTTGCGATCGGGGTGGAAGCTGTATTGGCCGAAGACTTGGCGCAAGCTCGCGGAGTTTCGCTGCGGTCCGATAATGCACAGCCCATCGGCCCGGGTTGCGCTGCATGCCATCGCATTCGCTGCAGTCAGCGCTCGCTTCCTCCCGTTGGGCGCAAGCTTATCGTCGACAGATCGAGGCGAGGTATCACACCCTTCGAGCTTGAAGACGTTAACCAATAATCGGTCACCTCGGCGGAACTCAGGCCCGAGAGGGCGCGTTTTCGGTGCATAGATAGATCTCAGGGAAATATGGTATGACCGAAGAACGCATTACGGAAACCACCGATTCAGCCGGCAATACCCATACCACGCATACTGTTGTATCCGACGGGGCCAATCGCAGCGGTGGCACGAATTGGGCCATAATCCTGTTGGTGCTAGTCGTGGCGATCGTCGGCATTTTCTTCCTGTCGCAAATGAATAACGCCGAGGTCGCAAAGGACAATGCGATTGCCGGTGCTGCCGATCAGGTCGGCATCGCCGCTGGGCAAGTGGGGGAAGCTGCGCAAAATGCCGGAAATGCGGTTGAGGACGCGGTGGCCAACTGAAGCCATTTCAGTGCGCTTGATAGCGCCACGCTTATTGCCAGTGTAAAATTTACCGACGGTTCACTCTATGTTTGCTAGTCAGGAATTCCGACACTAGCCAATTGCGAGCCGGCCCCGGATGATCCGCCTGTTCAAACACTACATTTCATACAATGTGGTGTTGCTATCAGTAATAGATCTGGTTCTGCTCTTCATAGCAGGCGAAGGTGCATGGCGGCTGCGCGTAACGCAGATATCTGTCGATGCCGGGGCGCTCGCCGAGCGCATTCCGGAACTGGTCGGCTTTGCCGGTGTGGTATGGCTGGCCATGATTGCGGTCGGGACCTACGGCCCGGAAGCGCTACGCTCCATACGCTTTGCCACTGCACGTTTGCTCGTCGCCGTCAGCCTTGGTGTGCTCGCGATCGCATTGATGAACTTCGTTCTGCCAGGGTCGGCACTTTGGCGCTCGGTCCTGTTGTATGCCATGGGCATCGCTATCCTGTTGCTTGTTGCCAATCGCATATTGGCTGGCCGCATGCTGGGTGCGGACGCTTTCCGTCGAACGATCCTCGTGCTGGGTTCGGGCAAGCGAGCGGAACGGCTGCTGCGCCTCTCGCAGAGGCAGGACAGCGGGTTTGCTGTTGGTGCATTCGTGGCAATGGGCGATAGCGCCAGCACGATCGAAACCGCGGTCCCGCGTGAATCCATATCCGATCTCGGAAAATTCATTCTTCGGGTCGGTGCGACCGAAGTAGTGCTCGCGCTGGAAGAGCGGCGCAATTCCCTGCCGCTCAAGGACTTGTTGCGGGTCAAGACCAACGGTGTCTACGTAAACGATTTCTCGAGCTTTCTCGAACGAGAACTGGGCCGCGTCGACCTGGACACGCTTAATCCAAGTTGGCTGATTTTCTCGGATGGATTCTCCGCTGGCCAGAGGCTTTCCAGCATTGGGAAGCGCTTTTTCGACATCGTCGTCAGCCTGATGATACTTACGATCGGCGTTCCCTTGATCGCTATCTTTTCCGTTCTGATAAAACTCGAAACGAAGGGGCCTGCGTTTTTTCGCCAGACCCGTGTCGGTCTTTACGGCCAGAATTTCACACTCGTTAAATTGCGTTCGATGCGTACCGATGCGGAAGCGGCAGGGGCGAAGTGGGCCGAGAAGGATGATCCACGCATAACCCGCATCGGACGTCTCATCCGCAAGGTTCGCATCGATGAACTGCCGCAGGTATGGAGTGTGCTCAAAGGGGAAATGAGCTTCGTCGGGCCTCGCCCCGAAGTGCCCGCATTCGTAAGCGATCTGGAACGCGAGCTTCCCTATTACGCCGAACGACATGTTGTAAAACCTGGGATAACCGGGTGGGCGCAGATCAATTATCCTTACGGTGCAAGCATCGAAGATGCGCGGCATAAGCTTGAATACGATCTCTACTACGCCAAGAACTACACGCCTTTTCTCGATCTCCTCATCCTCTTGCAGACAGCTCGTGTAATCCTGTGGCCGGATGGCGCCAGATGACCACCTGGATCGCAAGTCTGGCCTATGTCGGATATACGGTAGGCGCGATAAGCTGCGCTCTCTCGGCGCTGTGGATTGGCAGCAGGGGCGATGCAGGCCGAACTGATCGCATGCCCGCTGTCGTGGCCTTGGCGTTGACTGCCAACTGGTGCTTTGCAGCAGCAAGCTTTGGACCAAGTCGGCCGATCGTGGAATTGAGCGAGGTCGCGCGTAATCTGGCGTGGCTGTTCATGTTATACCGGCTTTTCGCCAATGATGGCCGCGATGAAACGCTGCGATTGGTGCGCCCGACAGCAATCGCGCTCGTACTCGTCGAAATTTTGCAAATAGCTTTGCTCCTGATCGCTCGACAGAATGTGCCCGGCACTGACCTTATTGCGATCTTCGACACCGCGTCCTTGTTTCGCATTCTGGTTTGCGTTGGCGCGCTGGTATTGCTCCATAATCTCTATGTTGGCGCCGCCACATCCTCTCGGCAAATCCTGCGCTGGAATGTGGCGGCACTCGCGTGGTTTTGGGTTTTCGATCTCAACTATTTCACGATCGCTTATGTGACGGGGGCGGTGCCGCTCGAACTGGATGCACTCCGCGGATTGGCCGCTGCGATTTGCGCAGTACCCTTTGCGATGGGGTTCAATCGCAATGCATCCGGGTTGGAATTCCGACCATCGCGGGCAATCACTTTCCGATTTCTCTCTCTCATGGTGATAGCAGCCTATCTGATCGTGATGATCGCGCTTGCACGATCTTTCGATACCTTCACGGGCGATCTCGCCCGCATGACGCAAGTGGGGCTCATCATAGCAGCCGGCGCACTCGCGCTGATCTGGCTGCCGTCTGCCCGCCTGCGTGGATGGTTGAGAGTGACCGCGGTCAAGCACCTGTTCAAGCATCGGTACGATTATCGGACGGAGTGGATCAGGTTCACGCATACGATTGGTGCGACCGGCCTCGATAATTCGACACTGCAAGAGCGTTTGATCAAGGCTCTTGCAGACATCACCGACAGTCAAGCCGGCATTCTGCTCACCCCGGATGATGACGGTACACTACAACTTGCCGCGAACTGGCAATGGTCCGAGATAAAGGTGCCGGTACAAGCTGCTCCTGCCGAGCTTGGTGAACTTCTCGAACGCAACGAGCTGATTGTCGCGCTGGATGAGCTACGCGAAAACGTCGACCGTTGTGGCGAACAGGTTCTGATACCGGAGTGGTTGCGCGAGGATAGGCAAGCTTGGGCAATCGTCCCACTGCTCCATTTCGATCGCCTCGTTGGACTCGCGATATTGTCCCGACCATTGGTAGAGCGAAAGCTCGACTGGGAGGATTTCGATCTGCTTAAGGTCGTCGGCCGGCAGCTTGCCAGCTATCTTGCCGAACAATCCGGTCAGGCTGCATTACTGGAGGCGGGGAGGTTCGACGAATTCAACCGACGCATCGCTTTCGTCATGCACGACATCAAGAATTTATCGAGCCAGATGTCGCTGCTTTTGCGAAACGCCGAAAAACACGCCGAAAATCCTGAATTCCGAAAAGATATGCTCGTCACCTTGCGGAGTAGTGCGGACAAACTCAATGCGTTGCTCGCCAGGTTGGGGAAATACACCCGACCCGAAACCGGCGCGAGCGAGGTTCTCGAACTTTCCAACACTGTAGAGCGGCTCGCCGATCAATTCGGGCAGATCCATCCCGTAACTGTACTTCGGTCGGAAACCGCTAGGGTCGAAGGTAATTCGAAGGCTCTGGAGCAGGCTCTGAACCACCTGATCCAGAATGCGATCGAGGCCAGTGATACCGATGCCCCGATCATGCTGGCTGCATACTCCGATGGAATCGCGGGCTTGATCCTTATTGCAGACAACGGTCACGGTATGTCGCCAAATTTTCTCCGCAGCGGCCTTTTCAAGCCGTTCGTTTCGTCAAAAGCCGGGGGCTTCGGAATTGGTGCCTTCGAAGCACGCGAACTTGTTCGTGCCATGGGAGGCCGATTGGATGTGGAATCCCGCGAGGGCCTAGGCACGCGCTTTACAATAAGTCTGCCGCTTCTTTCTGCGGCGAAATTATTCGATCGCGCCGATGTTCGCGAACGCAAGGTGGCATGATGGCGCAGTCCAAGCCCAAACTTCTGATCGTCGAGGACGATGAAGGACTTCAGGCCCAACTCAAATGGGCATACGAAGATTTCGATGTTGTCATTGTCGGTACGCGCGAAGCGGCGATCGACGCGCTGAGAACGGAAGAGCCAGCAGTAGTGACTCTCGATCTCGGGTTGCCGCCGGATCCCGACGGCACAAGCGAGGGCTTTGCCGTCCTCGAGGCGATCATGGCGTTGAAGCCGGACACTAAAGTCATCGTTGCGTCGGGGCATGGGGCGCGTGAAAGCGCTCTGCGCGCTGTCAATCGAGGGGCTTATGACTTCTATCAGAAGCCCGTAGACATCGACACGCTGGGGCTGATCGTCCAGCGCGCATACCGCTTGTATCAGCTTGAGACCGAGAACCGGCGACTGGCTCAACAGGTTGGCGAAGACCGGACGGTACTGGGGGCTATGGTTACTGCAGCCCCGGAGATGGCCAAAGTCGCACGAACGATAGAGCGGGTCGCACCCACCAATGTGTCGGTCATGCTCCTTGGCGCCAGTGGTACGGGCAAGGAGCTTCTGGCGAGAGGCGTGCATGATTGCAGCGAGCGCCGACATGGCGCGTTCGTCGCAATCAATTGCGCCGCCATCCCGGAAACCCTTTTGGAAAGCGAGTTGTTCGGTCATGAAAAGGGCGCGTTCACCGGGGCAGTCAAGACTACTGAAGGCAAGATCGAGCTTGCTCACGGTGGCACGCTGTTCCTCGACGAAGTCGGCGATATCCCACTACCTCTTCAGGTGAAGTTGTTACGGTTTCTGCAGGAGCGGAACATCGAACGGCTTGGTGGTCGAAAAACGATCCCCGTCGATACTAGGATCGTGTGTGCCACCCACCAGAACCTTGAAGCCATGATTTCGGATGGAACATTCCGAGAAGATTTGTTCTACCGCCTTGCGGAGATGGTGATCAAGGTGCCTACGCTTGCCGAGCGGACGGGCGATGCCATCCTGCTGGCCAAATATTTCCTGGCCCGGTTTGCCGACGAGATGAACCTCAAGGTAAAGGGCTTTGCACCGGATGCACTTGCGGCAATCGACAATTGGAGCTGGCCTGGAAACGTCCGCGAGCTCGAGAACCGCGTCAAGCGGGCGGTAATCATGGCCGATGCTAAATTGGTATCAGTCGAGGATCTGGATCTGGAACAGGCCGGTGATGATGGCGCAGACATCACCCTCAATATCAAAGCCGCGCGGGAGCAGGCGGATCGTCGGCTGATCCGGCAAGCGCTCGCGCGGAGCGAGGGGAATATTTCGAACACGGCAAAGTTGCTCGGTATCAGCCGCCCGACGCTGTACGACCTTCTCAAGCAGTATGACCTTCAGACTTAGCCTCAGGGCTTTCTCGCTGTTGGCGTTGAACTGTCTGGTGCTGGGAGCTTGCGGGCAACCGCAGGATACCCAGTCAGAGGTAGATAAAGCGCGGGTGGAATTGGCCAACGGCAACCCTGGCATCGCCAGAATTCACCTCGACCATGCGCTCGCTGCCGGTGTTCCCCGGCGAGAGCTTTCGCTCGACTTTGCGGAAGCTGCATTGGGGGAAGGAGACTTCGCAGGCGCGCGAAACTGGCTTGAAGGGGAGGATTTTCCCGCAAGGGCCGCCGCAGAGCGCCATTTGCTGCTGGGACGCATCGAGATGGCCGAGGGCAATTTAGCCGCGGCAGCGCGAGCATTCGACAGTTCTTACGAGGCAGACCCGGCGAATTCTGAACTTTGGGTCGAAATCGGGCGGCTGCGCTATCGTCGCGGCGAGCAAGTGCAGGCTTCACAGGCGGTAGAGCGCGCACTGGAATTGGATCCCGAGAACGGCGGAGCGCTGCGATTTCGTGGCCAGCTGATCCGCGACGCCCAAGGTATGCTATCGGGCGTTCGCTTCCTGCGCGATGTCGTCGAGCGGCAGCCTGACGACGTTTCCTTGCGCGTCGAGCTTGCGGCTACTCTTGGGGATGCGGGGGAGGCGGCAGAGGCGCTTCGAGTTCTGCGCGGGGGCGACGGCAGCGCGGTTGGTACAGCGCAGGGGCTTTTCATCCAGGCAGTCATCGCGGCGCGTAGCGGAAATTTCCGATTGGCGCGCGACCTGCTTGGGCGGTCCAACCTCGTCGAAAGGAGGGTGCCGTCAGCGCAAATCCTATCGGCCATCATCGATTTGCAGGAGGAGAACTATGCGAGTGCGGTGAGGGCTCTGGATCGGATTTATGGTGGGGGGCAGGCGGATAACCGGAGGGTTCGGGATTTGCTGGCTTACGCGCTGTCGCGCAGTGGCGGGGAGCAGGAACTAGTTTCGCGGTTTGCGGAGACTGCTGCGGGGAATGGCGGGTCTGCGTATCTGCGCACTCTGGTCGGGCGGGCCTACGAAGCGCTGGGCGACCGGGATGCGGCCGCCGAATTCCTCGATCTGGCGGCGGTATCGCAAGGCGGCATGGTGGTACTTCCTGCCGTAAATACAAACAGTTCGGACAACGGAGGCGGGGTCGAGACGCGCAATTTCGTGCGGACGGCGATTGCTCGTGGAGACCCGGCGGCGGGTGTGGCGAAGGCGCGGGATTTCGCGCGCCGGTTTCCCGGTTCGGCCGATGCGTTTTCGATCCTGGGCGACGCGGAACTGGCATCGGGTAACCGGGCGGCTGCGCGCACGGCCTATGAGCGATCTGCCGAAATCAGACGCGGATGGGTGCTGATCATACGTTTGATCGGGGTACAGAACACCCCGGCAGATGCTCGGCGTATGATCGAGACATATGTGCAGGGTAACCCGATGAACGGTGAGGCCGCCGCCATGCTGGCCGATGCCCTGGCAGCGGAAGGGGAATGGGCGAGGGCGGTGCCGCTGCTGGATCATGCCATGCAATCCGGCATGGGGCGCGTGCCCTGGGTGCTGGCCGCGCGCAGTGTGGCGGCGCGGGAACTGGGCGATCAGGAAGAGGCACTGTCCTTCGCCCTGGCAGCGCACGAATTGCAGCCGATGAACCCCTATGCAATTTCCGCGCTCATCGCGGTTCTGCCCGAGAATGACCCGAAGCGGATTGAACTTGAAGCGAAGTTGAGGTCTGTGACAGCGATCTGAACCTCTCGACACCCGCCCCACGGCGCGGCAGAGGGCGGTCCATGAGTTTCAGAACAGTCCTGTCGGACCCGATGCTGCGCATGCTGGTCACCGCCATTGCACTTGCCGCCCTGCTGCCTGCGACAGGCGACGCGCGGGGAGTAGCCCAGGCTGTGGCGAATGCCGCGATCTTCGTCCTGTTTCTGCTGAACGGAATGCGGATAGCGCGCGGCGACATCGTGGCCGGTGTCGCCAACTGGCGGTTCCTGCTGCCCCTGATTCTGTGGGTCTTCGGCGCGATGGCGGTGATCGGACTGGCACTGTCGTCGCTTGCGAGTGCCTGGCTGGCGCCATCCGTGGCGCTGGGTTTTCTGTATCTGGGCGTGCTGCCGTCCACCGTCCAGTCAGCGACATCCTACAGTTCGCTGGCCGGAGGCAATGTCGCGCTGTCGGTGGTGGCCGCGGCGCTGCTCAACATCCTTGGCGTGTTCGTGACGGTCCCGGTGTTTCTGGCACTGGGCGGGAGCGGCAGCGGGGATGTGGGGATGGACGCTTTCGTCAAGATCATGCTGCTGCTGGTGCTGCCCTTCGCAATCGGGCAGTTACTGCAAAGCCGGACGGTCGCGTTCACCAACAGGCACAAGGGAAAGATCGTGTGGGTCGATCGCTTCGTGATTTCGGCAGCGATCTACGTGGCGTTTTCGGGTGCGGTAGAGCAGGGTATCTGGACCCGGGTAGATGCGCTCGACTGGCTGGGTATCGCAGGGCTGGTCGCAACGTTTCTGTTCGTCGCGAACATCGGGGCATGGCTGACGGGCAAGGCTCTTGGCCTCGCCCGCCCGGATCGCATTTCTTTCCTATTTGCCGGCGCGCAGAAGAGCGCAGCAGTGGGCGCGCCGCTCGCCACCATCCTTTTTCCTGCCGACCAGGCGGGATTCATTGTGGTGGCGCTGCTGCTCTATCACCTGTTCCAGCTGGTGGTGGCAGCGCCGATCGCTAGTCGGCTGGCGGCGTCATCGCATCTTCGGGATGGCGGCGATTGTGCCGCACCGACCACGCGAAGCTGAGGCCGATAAGAACGGCGCCCAGCAGACCGGTGATCGTTTCCGGAATATGGTAGCGGGCCGACAGCAGCATGATGATCCCGAGCACGATGATCGCCCAGAACGCGCCGTGTTCAAGGTAGCGATATTGGGCCAGCGTGCCGGTGCGCACCAGATGGATCGTCATCGAACGGACGAACATTGCCCCGACAGACAGGCCCAGAGCGATGATGATCATGTTGTTCGACAGCGCGAAGGCGCCGATCACCCCGTCGAAGCTGAAGCTGGCGTCGAGGACTTCCAGATAGAGGAAACCGCCGAGGCCTGATTTGACGATTTCGCCGGTGGCCTTCTTGGCCGCTTCGCGTTCCTCGATCAGGGCCGCGATGGCGTGCACGGCAATGAAGGTCACGAGACCGAGGATGGCAGCGGTGAGGAAGGTAATGGCATCGGCCGGCGCCAGCATGATCGAGACCGTGTAGACCAGCACGAGCACGAGCCCGATTTCGATCGCGGGAACATTGGAGAATTTGTTAATCGTTTTTTCGACCGCCGCGATCCAGTGCACTTCCTTGTCGTTGTCGAAGAAGAAGGTCATCCCCACCATCGCCAGGAAGGCACCGCCGAAACCGGCGATGCCGATGTGCGCATCGGACACGATGCGTTCGTATTCGGCGGGATTGTTGAGGGACAGGGAAACCGCCTCGAGAGGTCCGACCTTTGCCGCGATGGCGACGATCGCAATGGGAAAGACGATGCGCATGCCGAAGACCGCGATCAGGATTCCGATGGTCAGGAAGCGCTGCTGCCAGACCGGATCCATATCGCGCAGCACGGTGGCGTTGACCACAGCATTATCGAAGCTGAGCGAAACTTCGAGGATCGAGAGGACAAGGACGATCCACAGAATGCCGAGGGTGGCGGTGATCGATCCGGTGCTCGCCCAGCCATACCATCCAGCCAGCGCAAAGCAGACCGCGGTAAAGGCGAAGGAGAACGCGTAGTATTTGCGCATGGTTTCCATGGGAGATGCTCGTTTGGTCAGCCCTTGGGCTGATAGGTTTGATCGGAGGTCGGGAAACTGCGCGCACGCACTTCTTCGGCGTATTTTACCACCGTGCGTTCGATGACGCCGGCGATGTCTTCATACTTCTTCACGAAGCGGGGGACACGATCGAACATGCCCAGCATGTCTTCGGTCACGAGGACCTGCCCATCGCATTGGGCGGAAGCGCCGATGCCGATGGTAGGACAGGAAACCGTCTTCGTCGCTTCTATCGCGATCGGTTCGAGCACGCCTTCCAGAACAATGGCGAAGGCCCCTGCCTTGTCGAGCGCCTGGGCATCGCCAACGATCTTGGTCGCTTCCGCATCGTCGCGGCCGCGCGCGCCGTAGCCACCGAGCACATTGACCGCCTGTGGGGTGAGGCCGACATGGCCCATGACGGGAATGCCCCGCTGATTGAGGAAGGCCACGGTTTCGGCCATCTGTTCGCCGCCTTCGAGCTTGACCGCGGCTGCGCCCGACTGCTTGAGCAGGAAAGTGGCGCTTTCGAACGCCTGCTGGGGCGACTGTTCGTACGATCCGAATGGCATGTCGACCACGACAACGGAGTGATAGCTGCCCCGCACGACGGCCGCGGCGTGATTGGCCATCATGTCGAGCGTGACGGGGATGGTGGTGGGCAGTCCATAGATGACCTGAGCCAGAGAATCGCCCACCAGCAGGATATCGCAATGCGCATCAAGCAGTTGCGCCTGGCGCGCGGTGTAGGCCGTGAGCATCACCAGCGGTTCGCGCGTTTCCCCGTCCGCCTTGTGCGCCCGGATCTTGGGCACGGTAAGCCGCTTCATCGGCTGCGGTGTGGGATTGGCACGGCTGGTGCTGGTATCGAGCTGGAAGGTTGTAGACATGGTCGCTCCAGTAGCAATCGCGTGGACGATGGCAAAGCGAAGCTTGGAATTCCACGGTATTCCGTGTCTAAGGGCGCAAATTTCATGCGCGCGGCAGCAATAGTCGCGATCCGGGAGGTGTAAAAACGATGGTCGCAACCACCACTTCGACAAGCGAAGGCTGGTCCTCGCGTTCGGCATTCATCCTTGCTGCGGTAGGGGCTGCAGTGGGGTTGGGGAACATCTGGCGCTTCCCCACGCTTGCCGGGGAAAGTGGCGGCGGCGCCTTCGTAATCTTCTATATCGCGTGCGTGTTCCTGCTGGGTCTGCCGCTGGTCCTGTCCGAAGTGTTCATCGGCAAGGCGGGACAGACGGACGCCGTGGGATCGATCCGGCGCGTGGCCGCACAGTCCAAGGCATCGCCAAGCTGGGCGATTTTCGGCGGCGTGGGCGCGCTGGCGGCCTTCCTGATCGTTTCGTTCTATTCCGTGGTGGCGGGCTGGGTGCTCTATTACGCGGGCATCATGGGCGGCGATCTGGTCCAGGCCATTCTGGCCGGTGACCCCTTCAGAGGCGCGCTGGCCGGTGAAAGCCAGGATCAGATCCAGCAGCGGCTGAGCGACATGTTCGCCAGCCCCGGTCTGCTGCTGGGCGTCCACTTCGTCTTCATGGGACTGACGCTCTATATCGTCGCGCGCGGTGTGAGTTCGGGTATCGAGAAGGCGGCGACCTACCTGATGCCCATGTTCTTCGTCCTGCTGGTCGGGCTGGTGCTGTATGGCGCCATCGAGGGAGACATCGGCCAGGCCGCTGCATTTCTGTTCACGCCGGACTGGTCGAAGCTGACCCCGCAGGTCATGAATTCCGCCCTTGGGCAGGCCCTGTTCTCGCTGTCGCTGGGGGTTGCCGGGCTGATAACCTACGGATCTTATATCAAGGAAGGCAGCGGCCTTGGCCCGACATCGGCCCTGATCGCAGTTGCCGATACCTGCGTGGCCCTCTTGGCCGGCCTGATGATCTTCCCGATCGTGTTCGCTGTGGGCCTCGATCCCGCAGCGGGGCCGACGCTGGTGTTCCAGACTTTGCCTTTTGCATTCCAGACCATGCCGGGCGGCGCCCTGTTCGGTTTCCTGTTTTTTGTCCTCATCCTGGTGGCGGCGGTAACCAGTTCGATTTCGCTGCTGGAAGTGCCGACGGCCTGGGGCATCGGCGAGCGTGGCTGGAGCCGCCCGAAATCCGCGCTGATCTTCGGCGGTGGTGCCTTCCTGATGGGGATAGCCTGCCTGCTGGGTTACAATGTGTGGGCCGATGTGCGCCCGCTGGGATTCTGGAGCCTGTTCGCGGATACCGACATTCTGGACACGGTCGATGGATTTACCGGCAAGGTGATGCTGCCGGTCGGCGCGCTGCTGACGTCGATCTTCATCGGGTGGAAAGCGGACAAGAACCTGCTGCTGACCACGACGGGGCTGTCCCCGCTGGCCTTCGGCATTTGGCGTTTCCTGATCGCGTGGCTGTGCCCGCTGGCGGTTGCCATCATCCTTGCAACCGGCCTGTTTCCCTCAATTCTGGGTACTTGATACGAATTCGGCTTTTCGGGCGAGGAATTAGCATTTAATTGCCGTAGTCCGGCTGGCGGAGCAGGGTAGTCCTGCGGCGGGCCTGTGGGGGGCCATAGGCCGCATGATTTTCGACAGAGTAAAACCGCTCGACGCCATTCTGGCCGCAGCGGAGAAGAAGTCGCTGAGCCGGTCGCTTGGCTGGTTCCAGCTCACCCTGATGGGCATCGGTTGCGTTATCGGCACGGGCATTTTCGTGCTGACCGCCGTCGGGGCACAAAAGGCCGGGCCCGGCCTGATGATCGCCTTCGCCATAGCCGGCGGCGTCTGCATCGTGGCTGCGCTCTGCTATGCCGAAATTGCCGCGATGATACCGGTCGCCGGATCGGCCTATACCTACAGTTACGCCACCATCGGCGAATTCTTCGCCTGGACGGTGGGCTGGGCACTGATCATGGAATACGCCATCGCCGCATCGGCGGTGTCGGTAGGCTGGTCAGGCTATTTCTCGGGGACCGTGCTGGGAGGACTGGGTATTCATCTGCCCGCCTGGTTGAGCGCGGGGCCGCTGGCTCTGGGCGGGGCCGCAGGCGGGTTCATCAACCTTCCTGCGCTGGTGATCGCGCTGCTGGTGACGGGCCTGCTGGTCATCGGCACGAGTGAAAGCGCCAAGGTCAATGCCGTCCTCGTCATCGTGAAGGTTACGGCGCTGACCGCGTTCGTGGCGATCACGCTGACGAGTTCGGAGTTCGAAGCGTCGCATTTCAACCCGTTTCTGCCGGCCGGGGTCTTCGGTGGTTGGGGAACCGGGGTGGGTGCAGTCGGTGCCGCGGCGACCATGTTCTTCGCCTATGTCGGTTTCGATGCGGTTTCGACCGCGGCGGAGGAAACCAAGAACCCGCAACGCAACGTGCCCATCGGGCTGGTCGGATCGCTGCTGTTCTGCACGATCTTCTACATCCTTGTCGCCGCGGGTGCGATCGGGACCATCGGCGGGCAGCCGATCATGGATGCGATGGGCATTCCGCTGGAAGCGGGATCGCCCGAACTGGCGCGCCAGTGTGCGATGCCGGAATATGCCGATGCGCTGGTCTGTTCGAACGAACCGCTGGCCCATGTGCTCAAGATGCTGGGCTTTTCCGGCTTCGGCAATGCGATCGGGCTGGCAGCCTTCCTCGCGCTGCCTTCGGTCATCCTGGTGCTGATTTTCGGGCAGACGCGCATCTTCTTCGTGATGAGCCGCGACGGGCTGCTGCCCGAACGGCTGAGCCGGGTGCACCCACGGTTCAAAACGCCGCATGTCGTGACCATCATCACCGGTCTTGCGGTGGCCATCGGGGCGGCATTCTTCCCGGTCGGTCAGCTGGCGGATATCTCGAACGCGGGAACGCTCTATGCCTTCCTGATGGTGGCAGTGGCTGTCATGGTGCTCCGCGTGAGGGATCCGGGGCGCAAGCGGCACTTCAAGGTGCCCATGGTGTGGGTCATCGCGCCGCTGACGATCATCGGCTGCGTGCTGCTGTTCTTCAACCTGCCGAGTGCCGCCATGCTGTTCCTGCCGGGGTGGGGGATCATCGGCGTGGTGATCTATGTACTCTATTCGCGGAGGCACAGCCATCTGGGGCAGGGCATCGTCGAAGTGATCGACGATGTTGCCGGAGACGAGACGATGGTGCCGATCGAGCCTGGCAGGAAGAAGGACTGATACAAGAAGGGGCGCCCGGTGAGGCGCCCCTTTTCGGTTCGAGAGACGGTTGGATCAGATATCGACCGTGTCGACGTGGCGTTTTTCCGCTTCGTCGTGGACCGTCATGCCCAATGCCATCTTCGCGGTATTCAGGAGGCCGATGTCGCCGTCCCAGATTTCCGCATCGCCCAGATCCATGCGCAGGAACAGGATATCGGGATCGGTCTTGCCGCCATCGTACCAGGCTTCGATGAAATTATTCCAGAACTGGTCGAACCGCTCCTGACTGGTTTCCTTCACCAGCGTGCCGTTGAAGCGGGCGAACATGTCGTGGCCCTTTCCTTCGAAGGTCGCGGTGGCGGAACCGAGCTTCGCAAAGTCGCTCTTGGTGTGGGTGAAGAACCAGATCGAACTGTTGGCATCCTTGTCGAGCTGCGGGCTCATCGGCACCGCAGTGGAGCTGTCGTTCGTGAGCTGGAGGAACAGAAATGGGCTGTCTGCCAGCGACTTCCAGAACTTTTTCTTGAGGTCTTCCGGATTTCCTTCGGCGTGTTTCATTGATCGACTCCTCGTGAGATTTGTCTTCATGCAATGATCGACACGTCCGTTCGGTCCCGCGGGTGCACGCAGGGAAAACGAAGAGGGGGGCGAATTATATCAAACGATATTTGCAACGGGCCATGTTGAACATATATAGAACAAATGGCCTCTGCCTCTACCCTTCAGAAGCTCGAAATTCTCGCGGATGCGGCGAAATACGATGCATCCTGCGCATCTTCGGGAACGTCGAAACGCAATTCGGTCGGCGGGAAGGGGATCGGGTCGACGGAGGGGATGGGCATTTGTCACGCCTATGCGCCGGACGGCCGCTGCATCAGTCTGCTGAAAATCCTGCTGACCAATTACTGCGTGTTCGATTGCCACTACTGTATCAATCGCAAGAGTTCGAACGTCGCGCGCGCCCGGTTCACCCCGCAGGAAGTGGTGGATCTGACACTGGCGTTCTATCGGCGTAATTATATCGAGGGGCTGTTCCTTTCGTCAGGCATCGTGAAAAGCTCCAATCACACGATGGAGCAGCTGGTTGAAGTGGCGCGCATCCTTCGCGAAGAACATGACTTTCGCGGTTATATCCATCTCAAGACCATTCCCGAAGCGGATGCGGAAATCGTGCATCAGGCCGGGCTGTATGCCGACCGCGTTTCGATCAATGTGGAACTGCCCACCGATAGCGGCTTGACCCGCCTCGCGCCGGACAAGAATTCCGGACAGATCGAAGGGGCGATGGGCAAGGTGACCAGCGATATCGCCGAGCTGAAAGATGCGCGCAAGAAGTTCAAACATGCGCCGCGTTTTGCTCCGGCGGGGCAATCCACGCAGATGATCGTTGGCGCGGACACGGCGACGGACAGCGATATCGTGGGCAAGGCGAGCCGGCTTTACGACAGTTTCAAACTGCGGCGCGTATATTACAGCGCGTTTTCTCCCATTCCCGATGCGAGCGCGGTTCTCCCGTTGAAGCGGCCGCCGTTAATCCGCGAACACAGGCTATACCAATCGGACTGGTTGATGCGGTTTTACGGCTACAAGCCGGCCGAGGTGATGCAGGCGACAGAAGCGGATGGAAATCTGCCGCTGGACATCGACCCCAAGCTTGCCTGGGCGCTCAAGTTTCGGGAGCAGTTCCCCGTGGATGTAAATCGCGCCACGAAGGAGCAATTGCTGCGCGTGCCTGGCCTGGGCGTAAAAGCGGTTCACAAGATCCTTGCCAGTCGCAGGCACCGGACGTTGCGGCTCGACGATGTGGCGCGGCTTACGTTGTCCATCACCAAGGTTCGACCGTTCATCTGCACCGTGGATTGGCGTCCTTTAATGCTGACGGACCGCGCAGACCTGCGCACGATGCTTGCGCCCAAGACCGAGCAGCTGGAGCTGTTTTCGGCATGACCATGCTCCAGGCCGCGCGCGCTGACAGTTTCCATGTGGTGCATCTGCCGGCAGCGGATGATTTCGATTTCTGGCGCGATTGTGCACGAGCGCTGATCCAGGCTCGGGTTCCGCCCGATCGTATTTCCTGGATCGAACCGGGAGGGAGCGGCGACCTTTTCGCGCAAGGTGACCATGGTGTTCCTGCGCCGACTTCAGGTGCGCCCCCTGTACGTGCCAACCGGCGGTTCGTGAACCTGGCAAGAAATGCCGCGCTTCATTCCGATCCGGAGAGGTTCGCGCTGTTGTACCGGCTGTTATGGCGGTTGCAGGCAAATCCAGGGATGATGGAGGACAAGGCTGACGACGATGTCCGCAAGATCGAGGAGCTCGACAAGAATGTTCGGCGCGACAGTCACAAGATGCATGCATTTGTGCGGTTTCGCCTAGTTGAAGCGGATGAGGCAGAAGGCGGTGATCGATACGTTGCCTGGTTCGAGCCTGACCATCATATTCTGCGCGCCAATGCGGGTTTCTTCATGCGCAGGTTTGCCAATATGCGCTGGTCGATCCTTACGCCTCGCGGAAGCCTTCACTGGGACGGCGAAACCATGACCGAGGGGCCGGCGGCAGAGCGCTCCGATGCTCCGCAAGGCGATCCCATGGAGGATTTATGGCGCACTTATTACGCGTCCATCTTCAATCCGGCGCGTCTCAAGATCGGCGCGATGCTGAAAGAAATGCCGAAGAAATACTGGAAGAACATGCCTGAAGCGGCGCTAATTCCCGAGCTCGTCGCAGGGGCCCAATCCCGTGAGGCGAAAATGGTCGAGAAGGGAGCGCTGGAATTCGACGAGCGGCCGGAGACTTTGGCCGCGATCGACAAGGCTATATCAGCCTGTCGAAAATGCCCGATCGGATTGCTCGATAATCACGCCGTCATGGGCGAAGGGCCGCAGGACGCTGCCTTGATGATCGTGGGCGAACAGCCGGGTGATCAGGAGGATATGAAGGGCCGACCCTTCGTCGGCCCAGCGGGACAATTGCTCGACGATCATCTGCAGACGGCGGGGATCGATCGAAGCGCGGCTTACGTCACCAACGCCGTAAAACATTTCAAATATGTTCAGCGCGGTAAACGGCGCATTCACCAGAGCCCGGCAGCAAAGGAAATCGATACGTGTCGGTGGTGGATGGAAAGCGAAAGAGCGATCGTTCAGCCGAAACTGGTGCTGGCGATGGGGGCCAGTGCAGCACGGGGCATGCTGGGAAAAACGGTCAGTATTTCCAAGGCTCGGGGCGCTCCGATCCAGCTAGAGGACGGCAGTGAGTTGTGGGTGACAGCGCACCCATCCTATCTGCTGCGTCTGGATGGGGCCGCCAGGGATGAACAGGTGCGCTTGTTCGACAACGACCTGCGGGCGGTGCGACAACGTCTCAAGGAAATCGCTCAGCGAGCGTGACCCGCATCCACCACGCCGGTTCTGTGCAAGCATCGTTAGGTGAGGAACAATTTGCCGCGACCACAGCTACTTAGAAACATAGGTAGCAGCCGAGTACCATCGGGAAGGGCGAAGTGTTGGAATATCGATGGTAAAGGCGCATTTTTCCAAACGCATCGGCAAGTTCACCGGTGACCGCCGGGTTCTGGTATTCCTGATCTTGGCCAGCCTGCTGATAGCTGGCCGCGTGTGGCTAGCCGAACATCCCGAGCATGACCCCTGGGCGCCACTGGACCTACGCGATCCTGTGGGGTGGGCGACGGAAGCCAAGTTGCAATCCCTGCGTGAGGATGTGGCCGAATGCCGGGGCGTTCTCGACCGCAGCGATGTGGTCCATGAAATACTCGAGCCGGCGGGCGAAGGTGCTTGCAGGCGGGAAGATCGTACCGTCCTTACCGGGCTCCCGTTGTCGCCGAATAGTCCGCCTGTGACATGTTCGGCATCGATTGCGCTGCTGTTGTGGGAACGCGAGGCAGTGGCGCCGCTGGCCGAAGAAATCTTTGGTTCGGAAATTCAACGTATAGAGCATCTTGGGGCGTATTCCTGCCGTCGTCTCTACGGACGTGATTCCGGCCCGTGGAGTGAACACGCGACTGCCAATGCGATAGATATTGCGGGTTTCGTCCTTGCGGATGGCACGCGGATCAGTGTGCTGAACGACTGGTCGGGAGAAGGCGATAAAGCCCAATTCCTGCGAAGGGTGCGCGATGATGCCTGCGACAGTTTTTCGACTGTCCTGTCACCCGATTACAACGCGGCCCATGCCGATCATTTCCATCTCGACATGAGCCCTCGCTGGCGCAGCGTCTGCCGATAGGTCGCTACGCTTCCAGCGAGTAACCTGCGCTGCGGACGGTACGAACCGGATCCTTTGCGCCTTCGATCTCGATCGCCTTGCGCAAACGGCGAATATGTACGTCGACCGTTCGCAGTTCGATTTCGCTTTCGGTACCCCACACGCCGTCGAGCAATTGCCCACGGCTGAAGACCCGACCCGGGCTTTCCATGAAGAATTTCAGCAGCCGGTATTCGGTCGGTCCGAGTTGCAGCGTGCGGCCACGGCGGGTGACCTTGTGCGCTACGGGATCGAGCAGGATATCGCCGACTTCGATGCTTTCCCCCGCCAGGGCAGGGCGGATGCGCCGCATGACAGCGGCAACCCGCGCGAGAAGTTCGCGTGGCGAAAAGGGTTTGGTGAGGTAATCGTCCGCGCCGGTATCGAGACCGCGGATACGATCATCCTCTGCCTCGCGCGCGGTAAGCATGATGATCGGAACATGCGCGGTATCCTTGTCCCGTCGCAAGCGGCGGCAGACTTCGATCCCGCTGGTACCTTCGATCATCCAGTCCAGGATAACCAGGTCTGGCACGTCTTCCGATGCGAGAAGCAGGGCTTCATCGCCATCCGACGTCGTGCGGACGTTGTAGCCTTCATTGGTGAAGCGATATTCGAGCAGTTCGGAGAGGGCCGGATCGTCCTCTACCAACAATAGTTTGGCCGCGTGCAAATCCTTGCCTTTCCGGGAGTTCTCTATCTCGGTCGGCATGGCTTTATGACCTTTGAACTACAGTTTTGTGTCAACTGTCCTCGTCGGGCGGATAGTTTCCGGTTGCGGCAAAATGCACCATTTCAGCAACATTCGTTGCATGATCGCCGACACGTTCGAGATTGCGCGCAATGAAGAGCATCTGTGCCGCGCTCGAGATCGTGGAAGGGTTTTCGACCATGTGACTGACGAGGTTGCGGAAAATCGAGTTGTAGAAAGCGTCGACCTTCTCGTCCGTCGCGATGACTTCGCGGGCAAGTTCGGCATCGCGTGCGGCATAGGCGGTCAACACATCGTGAACCATTTCCGCGGCGACTTCGGCCATGGCGGGGAGCAGCGTGAGCGGTTCGAACTGCTTGCGGTTGGGGCCGATCTGCTTGCTCGCCTTCGCGATGTTCTTCGAATAATCGCCGATCCGTTCGACGACGCCGGCAATCTTGAGCGCGGCGATCACTTCGCGCAGATCGTCGGCCATGGGTGCGCGGAGGGCGATGATACGGACCGCGAGTTTATCGATCTCGGTTTCGAGCGCGTCGATCTTCTTGTCGCCCTTGATGACCAGGTCGGCAAGTTCGTCGTCGCCCTTGACCAAGGCCTCGAGCGAACGCTCGACAGCCGCTTCGGCGAGCCCGCCCATTTCGGCGATTAGGCCGCGCAGCCGCGTAATATCTTCGTCGAAGGCCTTTACAGTGTGTTCTTGCATCGAATTCATGGCCTTATCCGTAGCGCCCAGTGATGTAATCCTGGGTGCGCTGTTCGTGCGGATTGGTAAATATGTCAGAAGTACGACCATATTCCACCATTTTTCCCAAGTGGAAGAAAGCGGTACGCTGACTGACACGTGCGGCTTGCTGCATGGAATGGGTAACGATCACGATGGCATAACGGCCATTGAGTTCGGCAATCAGTTCCTCGATCTTGGCAGTCGCGATCGGGTCGAGGGCCGAGCAGGGTTCGTCCATCAGGATCACCTCCGGATCGACCGCGATAGCGCGGGCAATACAAAGACGCTGTTGTTGCCCCCCTGACAGGGCGGTGCCGCTATCCTGAAGGCGATCCTTCACCTCTTCCCACAGGCCCGCGCGCCTGAGCGATTTTTCCACGATGGCATCGAGTTCGTCCTTGCCCTCGGCCAAGCCGTGGATCTTCGGGCCGTAGGCGATGTTTTCGTAGATCGATTTGGGGAATGGATTGGGTTTCTGGAAAACCATGCCAACCCTTGCGCGCAATTGCACCACATCCATGCCGGAGCGGTATATGTCCCGGCCATCCAGTTCGATCTCACCTTCGACGCGGGCCGAAGGGATCGTGTCGTTCATACGGTTGAGCGTGCGCAGGAAGGTCGACTTGCCGCAACCGGATGGACCGATGAACGCCGTCACATACTGGGTCGGGATATCGATCGAGACCTCGTCGATAGCCTTCTTGTCGCCATAGAAGACGGAAACCGCCTTGGCGCTCATCTTGGCTTCGGTCTTCTCGAGGTTGTCGTGGACTACGGTCACCAGGTTTTCTCGAATTTGTTACGCAGGTAGATGGCGAGCCCGTTCATGACGAGCAGGAACAACAATAGTACGATGATTGCCGCACTCGTGCGTTCCACGAAGCCGCGGTCGATTTCATCCGACCAGAGGAAAATCTGCATCGGCAGCACGGTTGCCGGCGATGTAAATCCGTCGGGCGGGGTCGCGACGAAAGCGCGCATGCCGATCATCAGCAGCGGTGCGGTTTCGCCCAGAGCGCGGGCCATGCCGATAATGGTACCGGTAAGTATGCCGGGAAGGGCGAGTGGCAGGACATGGTGGAAGACCACCTGTACGGGCGATGCGCCGACAGCCAGCGCCCCGTCGCGAATGCTCGGCGGTACGGCCTTGATCGCGTTGCGTCCGGCGATGACGATAACGGGCATCGTCATCAACGCCAGCGTCATGCCCCCGATGATCGGCGCGGATCGCAGGTTAGGGAAAAGGGTCAGAAATACGGCAAGGCCAAGCAGACCGAAGATGATCGATGGAACCGCCGCCAGATTGTTGATCGACAGTTCGATCACGTCCGTCCACCGGTTCTTCGGTGCATACTCTTCCAAGTAGAGCGCAGCGAGGACACCGATCGGGAAGGCCAGCGCAAGGGTGATGAGCATGGTCAGGATCGAGCCCTTCAGCGCCCCCCAGATGCCCACCTGCTGCGGGTTGGTGGCGTCCGAACGGGTCAGGAACCCGGCATCGAACCGTTTTGCGATCTGCCCGCGTTCGGAAAGCTGCGCGGCCAGCGCCCGCATTTCAGGCGAACCTTCGCCCTGATAACCAGAAGCCAGACTTGCAGATGCCGGGAGCCAGAAACTTGCCTGGGTCTGCAGGACGGAAGGATTGCCGATGATTTCGTCGGCAACATCGCGCCAGGCCTGACCGCCAAGCTGAGAAGCCGCTTCTTCGCCGAGATTTTCCTGCGCGAAATACTGAACGACGTCGCGCAGCCCTTGCGCTTCGAGGGTTTGGATTGCGCCCGGCTGATCCATAGTTGCGGGATCTGCCGCGATGCCGGCCTGTGTGAAGTCGATCGGAACTTCGAGCTCGACGCGCTGGAAACCGCCAATGCCGTTGAGCGTCATCGTCCCGAGCAGGAACAGCAACACGGCGACCGAGAACAGGATCGCGCCAAGGCCAAATGCCTTGAAGCGACGTTCCGCAGCGTAGCGTTTCTTCAGGCGAGCTTCGAAAGCGGCCTGGCGCGTGGGATCGAGACGCTCAGTCATAAGCTTCGCGGTACCTCTTGACGACGCGGAGTGCGATAAAGTTGAGGCCCAGCGTGACCATGAACAGGACAAACCCCAGCGCAAAGGCGCTCAGAGTGGCGGGATGATCGAAACTTCCCTCGCCCGTGAGCATGGCCACGATCTGCACAGTGACCGTGGTCATCGATTCGAGCGGGTTGGCAGTGAGATTGGCGGCAGTCGATGCGGCCATCACCACGATCATCGTTTCACCGATCGCGCGGCTGACAGCGAGCATGATACCGGCAACGATGCCGGGCAGGGCCGCGGGTACGAGGACGCGGCGGATGGTTTCGTTCGTCGTCGCGCCCATGGCGAGACTTCCGTCACGCATGGATTGGGGCACGGCGGCAATGCTGTCGTCCGCCATGGACGAAACGAAGGGAATGATCATCACGCCCATCACCAGGCCTGCGGCAAGCGCACTTTCGCTGGACGGGTTCGTCGCGCCTAGAGCGATAGCGATGTTGCGGATGGCCGGAGCAATGGTCAGCGCGGCGAAATAACCGTAAACCACGGTCGGCACACCGGCGAGGATTTCAAGCGCAGGCTTGATCCATTTGCGCAGGGCCGGGTCGGCATATTGCGTCAGATAGATCGCGCTCATCAGGCCGAGGGGGATGGCCACGATCATCGCGATGATCGCGCCGATGAACAACGTCCCCCAAAAGAGGGGCACCGCGCCGTAGCGACTGCTGTCGGGGTTGGCGGCATTGGCCATGGGGTCTGGGCCCCAGTGCGTACCGAACAGAAAATCGATCGGCGAAACCATCCCGAAGAAGCGGATCGTTTCGAAGATCAGGCTGGCGAGAATGCCGAGCGTGGTGAGGATCGCGACCAGCGAAGCGCCCAGCAGGATCGCCATCACGATCCTTTCGACCTTCGAACGGGCCGCAAAATCGGGCTTGAGGCGCAGGAATGCCCAGACGCCCCCCAGGAACGCGATCAGCAGCGTTACGACGACGCCGATCAGATTATAGTGGGACAAGGCATCGCGAAACGGTTCGACCAGACCCGCGGCCTGCGGATTGAAAACGCCGGGTGCTGCACCGGTAGCCACGGCCCGCGCTTCGTTGAGAATCGTCTGGCGCTGGAACCCGAAGGAAGGAAGCTCCGCCGCTGCGGGGCTGGCGAGCACGGACTGGCTGACCAGACCGGGCGCGATCGCGCTCCACAAGGCTACAAATGCCAGAACGGGCAGAACCACCCACAGGGCGACATACCAGGCATGATAGTTCGGGAGGCTGGCAATGCGGCCATCGGCGCTGGACCGGCGGAAGGTCCACGCACGCGCACGGGCCGCCAGCCATCCGGCAAGCCCGAGCCCGAGGGCCAGGAGAAGCAGAATGGCGGGCGACATAAGTGTATTCAGACCTTACTTGAGCTGCGCGCCGTCGAGCGTGGTGAACTCTGTGGCTGCTTTCTGGTTGGCCGCCATAACGTCGTCAGGCGAGGCGACAAGACCAATCTTGGCCAGATCGCCATCCTTTGCCCACATCTTCGTCCACTCGGCGAGATATTGCTTCAGGCCGGGGATCGCATCGAGATGCGCTTTCTTGACGTAGACATACAGCGGGCGGGCGCCCGGATATTCGAAGCTCGAGATGTTTTCGTACGTCGGGGCTACGCCGTTCATGTGGAGGCCCTGAACCTTGTTCGAATTTTCTTCGAGGTAGCTGTAGCCGAAGATCCCGACGGCATTGGGATTGCCTTCGATCTTCTGGACGATCAGGTTGTCCTGCTCGCCCTGATCGACATATGCGCCGTCCGACCGGACTTCGGTGCAGAGCTGGCCGAAACGATCCTTGTCGGTTTCCTTCAGCGCTTCCATGTTCGGATCGGTTTCACAGCCTGCTTCCAGAACCAGTTCTTTCAGCGCGTCGCGTGTGCCGGAGGTGGAAGGCGGGCCGTACACCAGGATCGGCAGGTCCGGCAGCGAGGGATCCACATCGGACCAGGTCTTGGCGGTTTGCGGTTTGCCATAGGGCGACGCTGCCAGAGCTTCGTAAACGATTTTCGGTGTCAGGTTCATGGTGATGCCGTTCTTCGCCGAAGCGAAGGCGATGCCGTCGAGGCCCACCTGAACTTCGATGATGTCGGTCACACCATTGGCCTGACAACCTGCGAATTCGCTGGCTTTCATGCGGCGCGAAGCATGTGTCATGTCCGGGGTGCTGGCCCCCAGACCTGCGCAGAAGAGCTTCATGCCACCACCAGTACCGGTCGCTTCGATAATCGGCGAACGGAAATCGGGGTGCGTACGAACGAAGGATTCCGATACCGCCTTGGCGAAGGGGAAGACCGTCGAAGAACCGACTGCACGAATGGAATCGCGCGAGCCGCCATCGGCGCCGCCACAGGCAGCAAGAGCCACGGCGGATACGGCAGCGAAGATGAAAGATTTTGTCTTGGTCATGGGATGCCCTCGGGGATTGATAGCTAGCTGCGCCAAAGCGCTTCTATATTACATGGTTGCGACAGATATTTGACTTGAACCGTGCCGTGCGATCAGAAATCGACCTGGGCACGCACGCCGAGGACGTCGACATCGTAATTGCTGTCACCGTCGATCGCGGGAATAGCGGCATCGGTGTAGTGGAGACGTCCGTAGTTCACGAGCAAAAGGGTATAGGCCGTCGGCTTCCAGATCAGTGATGCGAAATATCCGGCCTGCTTGCCCCCTAGTATGCCGGCATCGTTCAGATCCAGGTGGTCGTAGCGAACGTTGAACTGGACCGACCCGATTCCGCCTTTGCCCAGCGGCGCGTTGGGCTTGACGCGGTCGAATTTGCCTTTTTTGTAGGTGCGCGAATCCTTTGTCAGAAACACACCCGCTTCGACGGAACCGCCGAAGAACCCGGGATCGTTCGCAGTGCTGGTGACATCGACGAATTGCCAGTATCCCTCTGCGGCGGCGTGAAAGCGTCCCCGAACCACCGCTGTCTCCACACCCAAACTGGTCTCGCTCTGTGCAGTGATCCTGCGCGTGTCGAGGAAGCGCTTTTCCGTAAAATGGACAAGCGGGCGCTGACGGTATCTGACTGTCGCGTCGGGCTGGCCAAGATCGTTGTAATGAAACGATCCGCCGATATGCCATTGGGTCGCACCTGTCTTGGGCATGTAGACCGCACGGATATCGACGCCGCGGTTATCGTCGGCCGTATCTTCGATGTTGTCGGTGAAGAACCCGCCTTGGATGAGCAGGGCGTCCTTCGAATAGGTGGCCGAAACGCCAAGCTTGCGCCGCAGATCGAAGGCGTCGGTGAAGGCGGCGCGTTCGATAAACGAGGTGTGCAGGCTGCTGGTCAGTTCTTCGAGAGACTGGAAGCTGTTGTGTTGACCGACGATAATTTCCACCGGGCCGGTCGTGTAAGAAAGGTCGGCGTCGAAGACTTCGCCTATCTTGTTCACGAAGCCCAGTTCCACCTTATAGCCGAACCCGCCAGGAATATCGCCCGCTGCACCCAGACGCGCACGACGGACCTCGTGAGCGAACCCGTCGTCCACGCCGGTCGAGGCGGGGGCATCTATGAAACCGCCGTCGAGCATGAGCCGCCCATGCGGTTCGAAGCTCCAGCCGTTATCCTTGCTCTTACCGGTCGGGGCCGGTGCGCCTTGCGTTTCATACGCCGCGTTCGGCGCCACCCTGATCTTGCCGACCGGCAGCTTGACCCGAGACTTCGTGATCGCAAGTTGAGGACGCGCCGCCGCGACCTTGACGGTCGAAACGGAATTGTCCTGCGCGTAAGCCGGGCTCGCCAGGAATAGGGCGAACAAGCTAGCCGGCAATATCACTCGGTTGAGAACAGCCATTGGTGCAGCTCTTTTTCGGACGGAAGATTACGATCTAACGACGCCCCTATGACCGGGAAATTACACTTCTGTGACATGTGCCAATGGAAATGAGTATCCACTGAAAGCGCGCGATCAATCGATCACTCGGCCGTGTCATCTTTCTCAAGCGGCAGAATTACCGTAACCCGCGTACCTTCGCCAAGCGTGCTGTCGATATCCAGCCGTCCGCGATGCCGTTCGACGATGTGCTTTACGATCGCGAGACCAAGCCCTGTTCCCCCGGATGCACGGCTGCGGCCGGGATCGGTGCGATAGAACCGCCGGGTAAGGTGAGGGATATGTTCCGCAGCAATGCCTTCTCCGCGATCGGTGACCGTCAAGCGGACCCGATTCTCGCCCTGTGGATGGAGGCGGACGGCTAGAGGTTGATCCGATGCGCCGTATTTGAATCCATTGTCGACGAGATTGCGAACAAGCTGTTCGAGTTGTTGCCGGTCGCCGCGGACCGGGAACGCTCCGGTTGATTCGAAATCGAGCAGACCCGATCGTTCGCCATTGGCTGCGTCGCTGGCCGCACGTTCCGCCAGTTTCGTTAAATCGAGCGTATCGCTGGGCAGATCGTGCTTCTCAGCTTCGATTCGCGACAGAGACATAAGATCGCTGACGAGATCCTGCAGACGCTTCGCCTCGCGCTGGATAGTGCCGAGAAACTTGTCTGCCATGTTCGGTTCGAGGCTTTCGACGTCTTCGCGCAATGTTTCGACGTAACCGATAATCGAAGCCAATGGCGTCCGTAGTTCGTGGCTGGCATTGGCGACGAAATCCGTGTGCGCCCGCGAAATATCCGCTTCGGCCGTCTTGTTTACGAACTCGATAACGGCCAGCCCACCGGGCAGGGTCTTGCGATTGATCCGCCAGATATCGGTACGGCGATTGAGGCCGCGGACAACTGCACCGCCTTCGCTATCGCGTGCAAGCAATCGGATTGCTTCGGGCTGGCGCAGAGCCATTCGTACATCCTGCCCGACGATATGGCTGCCGAGCAGAGTGCGCGCCGAAAGATTTGCAATGATGACCCGGTCTCGTTCGGTGATGACGACCGGCGTTTCGGAATGTTCGAAGAGGTCTGCCATGTTGTCGCGCGTAAAAGCCGGGCCGGCAGGGGCAGCCTTTGCTTCGGGGGGCCGAGCAGCCACGAGATAGAGAGAACCAACCCATACCAGCAGGACGAGCCCGACATAGATCAGATCTACGCCGAGAGTCGCGAGAATGATGCAGGCGACGAACGCCAGCACAAATCCTGACCAGGGGAAGCTCGGCTCGCTCATCGCGGTCGCGGCTTAGCGGGCCGCGACGATATGCGCCACCTGCTTTGTTTCCAAGATTGTGGAAGTGGTGACCCGTACGGGAATCGAACCCGTGTTTCAGCCGTGAAAGGGCCGCGTCCTAACCGCTAGACGAACGGGCCACAGGAGTGGCGCTTTTCGCGGATTGCAGAAGCAATACCACCACCGTGGTGACCCGTACGGGAATCGAACCCGTGTTTCAGCCGTGAAAGGGCCGCGTCCTAACCGCTAGACGAACGGGCCACGCCCGCTTGGCGGGTCGGTGGCGTGGCGGGGCAATTAGGCGCGGGGGTGCGGGTCGTCAACCCTGGAATGCACGCAATATTATCGATCCGCCCAAGCAGCGTCTTCAAGGTGAAGCTCCGCCTGGGGACGGCTGCCCCAATCGTCGATCTTCACACGCCCGGCGAGCCACAGTTTGCGCCCCTTCGAGGCGTGCAGCAGGGCCTGGCCCATTTCGCTCTCTGCTGCACGGAAGGCGATTCCCTTGAAGCTCTTTCCATCGTCGCCAGCAGCGATCAGCCGGACGTGATCGTTGCCGACAATATCGCATTTGACCAGCCGCACCGGCCCTACGGCAATGCGCGGTCCGGGCCAGCCCACCCCGTAAGGGCCGGCTTCTTCGAGTGAATTGACCAGTTCCGGTGTCAGGCCGCCAGGCGCCACCGAAAGATCGAGCGCCATTTCGCGGCTCGCCGTGGCCCGCGCAACCTGTCCTTCCAGAGTGGAATCGAGCCAGTCTGCAAATCGTTCGATCTGGTCGCTATCGACAGTCAAGCCCGCCGCCATGGCGTGTCCGCCGCCTGCAACGAGCATTCCTTCGCTTCGTGCGCGGATGATCGCTGCACCCAGATCCACTCCGGTAATCGAGCGTCCCGACCCTTTGCCGGTTTGCCCGTCGAGAGCGATGACAAGCGATGGCTTGCCGGTCTTTTCCTTGATGCGGCCAGCCACGATACCGATAACGCCCGGATGCCACCCTTCGCCCGCAACAAGATGGACGGCACGATTGTGCTGGGCGGCTAGCTGTTCTTCGGCAGCTTCCTGAACAGCCGCCTCGATCGCGCGGCGTTCATCGTTCAGGGCCGAAAGCTGTGCAGCAATTTCGCGCGCCTCGTCGGGATCGCGCGTCGTCAGCAGCCGAACGCCCAATGTCGATTCGCCGACCCGTCCGCCAGCGTTGATTCGGGGGCCAAGAGCGAACCCGAGATCGGAGCAGGCCGGGGCGCGCTTGAGCCGACTGGCATCGATCAACGCGGCCATGCCGATGTTGTCGCGCTTCGCCATGACTTTCAGGCCTTGCGCCACGAACGCGCGATTGAGGCCGTGCAGAGCCGCTACGTCTGCCACAGTGCCCAGCGCCACCACATCCAGCAGCGCCAGCAGGTCTGGCTCCTTGCGATTTTCGAAGTAACTGCGGTTCCGTAATGTTCGCACCACGGCAATGGCGAGCAGGAACGCGACACCGACCGCGGCCAGATGGCCATGCGATGCAGCCTCGTCTTCCTCATCGAGCCGGTTCGGATTGACCAGCGCAACCGTTTTGGGAAGGTCGGGAGAGCATTTATGATGATCGACGACGATTACATCGATGCCTGCATCATGCGCCATGCCCAGCGCCTCATGCGCCATCGCGCCGCAATCGACGGTGACGATCAGGCTCGAACCTTCCTCGCCCAGTTTAACCAGCGCCTCGCCCGATGGGCCGTATCCTTCGAGCAGTCGATCCGGAATATAATAGCCGGCATCCACGCCGAGATCGCGCAACAACCGGATCAGCAGCGCGGAACTGGTCGCGCCATCGACATCGTAATCGCCGTAGATAGTGATCTTTTCGCCGGAGAGGACAGCCTGTGCGATCCGGTCCGCCGCGGTGTCCATATCGCGAAAAAGCGACGGATCGGGCAGGAAGTTGCGCAGTGTGGGGGTCAGGTGGCGGTCGATATCCTGCGGTGCGACCCCGCGCGACAATAGGAGCTGGCGCACGATATTATCGCCGAGCGAAGGGGCGTTGCCGAGTTCCATATTGCCGCCTCGCCAGCACCAGGCGCGCCCCGTGAGGGAAGTGGATACACCGAATACGTTGGAAAGGGCCTGTGATGGCATGGCCCGGCAATACTCTGTCGGCCGACGATGCGAAAGGTGCATGCATTGACAATCTACAGGCGCTGGCGATGCTGTGCGAATGTCTACCGGATCCCTCCTCATCGTCTGGCACAGCCGGACCGGCACCAGCGAACAACTGGCCAGAGCGGCTGCCGACGGTGCGGGCGAGGGCGGCGTGCTGCTGCACGCAGAAGATTGCGCCCCCGCCGACCTGCTGTCTGCCGGCGGATATCTTTTTTGTTGTCCTGAAAATCTCGCCAGCATGAGCGGCGCGATGAAAGAAATGTTCGACCGCTGCTATTATCCCGTTCTGGGGCAGATCGAAGGGCGACCCTATGCAACCATCATCGCCGCCGGGTCGGATGGCGAAGGGGCGCAGCGCCAGATCGACCGTATCGCAACTGGATGGCGGCTGAAACGTGCGACCGAGGCCTGGATCGTGAATACGGACGCGCAGGAACCGGAGGAAATTCTGGCCGAAAAGACTGTTGCCCAATGCGACATCGAGCAGGCGAGGCAAATGGGCGAAGCGATGGCGGAAGGCCTCGCCCAGGGTATTTTCTGACAATTTATCGAACGGGGATCGAGCGGTGAAAGAAGCGTCTTACGATGAAGCGGGACAATCGACCCTGCCGGGTCTCCTGCTGCTGCTCGATCCGGGCGGTCGGCCCGATCGTGACGCCCTGCATAGAATGATAGCGGATATACCGCGTGCCGATGTGAGCATTCCCCGCATATTGAATGCCTCGGAAATTGTGGAAGTCATTGTCGATGGCCTGACATTCGATATCCATGGCCTCGCATCGGATGCTCCGATTTCTCCTCCGCGCATCCACTATGCATTCGATTGTCGCGTTGAAGATCTGTCGGGTTGTGATGTGATGGGCCTTTATCCGGCGCCGCATCTGTCAGGCGGCGCAAATGCCTTGCCCGTCATCCGCACGATGCTGAGTCTCGGCATAAAGCTTGCGGAACGTATCGACGGGGTGCGCGCCGTGTGCTGGACGCCCGCCAGAACTGCGATTGCAGCATCGACGTTCATTGATGCGGTCAATGCTTGGCTGGCCGGCGGGCAAATTCCCGCGCCCGGCCTGTTCGGGCTTTACAGCGAAGCGGACGGTACGCGGAGAACCGATGGACTGACCTTCCTCTTCGGACGGGAGCTCGTCATCGACAAAGATCTTTGCAATGACGACGCCGCTGCCATGCGTATGGCTGCGAGCATCGCCCACGATCTGGCAGGCTACGGCGCCCCCGATGTTGCGGAAGACCGCTGGCTGGAGGATGGCTGCGTAATCCGACTTGAACCGGATGATCGGACGGCAACCATTGGCGTGAGACCCGCACCAAAATCTGCCGAACTGGCAGTTGCGGCGCGCGCCCGTTAGCCGATAGTTTTCGCCAGTTCCGTCTTGGCCGCCTGATACTCGCGTTCAAGCCGGGAGACGGTTTCTTCGACCGGCGCACTTTTCGTGACCGTTCCGATGCCCTGACCCGAACCCCATATGTCTTTCCAGGCCTTGGCCTTGGTATTGCCCCCGCTGCCGAAGTTCATCTTGCTCGGATCGCTGACCGGAAGATTTTCCGGATCGAGGCCGGCGCCTTCGATGCTCGAGCGCAGATAGTTTCCATGCACACCGGTAAACAGGTTCGTATAAACGATGCCGTCGGCACGCCCTTCCACGATTGCCTGCTTGTAGCGTTCGTCGGCATTGGCTTCGGTGGCGGCGATCCAGGGCGATCCGATATAAGCGAAATTCGCGCCCAGCGCCTGGGCCGCCAGGATCGAGCGCCCATGCGCGATCGAGCCAGACAGGGCCACCAGCCCGTCGAACCATTCGCGTATTTCCTGCATCAGCGCGAACGGGCTGAGGACACCTGCATGGCCGCCCGCGCCCGCTGCCACGGGGATGAGGCCGGTAGCACCCTTCTCGATAGCCTTGCGCGCAAACCGGTCGTTGATGACGTCGTGCATGGAAATGCCGCCCCAGCCTTTGACGGCGCTGAACACCTCTTCGCGCGCGCCGAGCGAGGTGATGACCAAGGGCACCTGCCATTTCGCGCAGGTCGCCATGTCCGCTTCGAGCCGGTCGTTCGACTTGTGCACGATCTGGTTCACGGCATAGGGCGCCGCCGGACGATCGGGATTGTCGCGATTATGTGCGGCCAGTTCTTCGGTGATCTGATGCAGCCATTCGTCGACCTGGGTTTGCGGGCGGGCATTGAGCGCGGGGAAAGACCCGATGATCCCCGCCTTGCATTGCGCAATGACCAGTTCCGGACCCGATACGATGAAGAGCGGCGAGCCGATGACCGGCAGGCGCAGCTTGTCGAAGGGGGCGGGCAGGGTCATGGCGGTAGGTCCTCTCTCGTGTGATCGAGGAGGGGTTATGGCGGCTTCGTCCCGTTGTCGAGGGTGACGTTACGTAAACGTCAAGCGGCGGGAAGAATGTGCTCGATGTCGTAAATGCGCGCGGCATTGCCTGCAAACAACGCACTCTTTTCCTCGGCGCTGTAACCTTGAGCAAGCCGTTTGAATGCATTCCACAACACCGGATAACTCGCGCCCCACCGGTCGACGGGATAATTCGATTCGAACATCGCCCGGTCTGTGCCGAAAGCTTCGATGCAAGTCTCGATATAGGGCTGCCACATTTTGGCGAGTTTTTCTGACCCATCGCCTGCTGCAGGTCCGTCTTCGGGCATGCCGCAAAACGCCATGGCAAGACCGCCCAGTTTTACCGCGACATTCGGGCATTCGCCAATCGCGTTGATCGATGCGCGCCACGTGTCGAAGCGTTCGTCCAGCTTTCCGCGATAGCTGGCAATGTTGAGCGGCGTACCGCAATGGTCGAGAACGATCTGCTGATCGGGAAACGCTTTTGCCAGCTCCAGCACATCGCCGAGTTGCGGCTCGAGCAGCCAGGCATCGAAAGTCAGTCCGTGCTCGGCATAAGCGGCAAAGCCGGCGCGAAAGGCATCCGATCCGTAAAGACCTTCCGGAGCGTGAAACGGAGGTCCGAGGACCTCTGCATCGGCATCCCAGGCGCCTGCATGGCGGATCCCCTTGAACCTCCCGTTGCCAGCTGCAACCAGCGCTTCGATCACCGGATTGACTGCTTCGCCCAGTGTAAGGTCGGCATGGCCGATGATTGCGGCACAAGGCCGGTAATCGCCGTAGAGCCCGCTCGCGCCCTGTGCCGCCACGCCGTTCACGAATTCGACCTCGCCCACGGGTTTCATCGCGTCGCCGCGATTTGCGTCGTAAAAGGCACCGCATTCCATGAACACGGTGCCGATGATGTTATGGCCGCTATGCGTGTCCGAATGCAGTTCGTCGAAGGTGTAGTAAGCTGCCCCGGCGATGGCATCGATGAAATCGTGTCGCGGTTCGGGGAATGCCGGGATCAGGGGCCGCAAATCCCATAAATGATGATGCGGATCGATGATCGGCAAATCGGGTTCAAGAATGTCTTCGGTCATCGTCAGCCTCTTCCCTTTTCTTCTTTGCAGCGATGTAAACCTGAAGTGGCACGGCCCTGACAAGCGAAATTGGCGAGTCCGTCCAATTGG
The DNA here is from genome assembly GCF_056859455.1 of Qipengyuania sp. L-5Y. NCBI lineage: Bacteria > Pseudomonadati > Pseudomonadota > Alphaproteobacteria > Sphingomonadales > Erythrobacteraceae > Qipengyuania > Qipengyuania sp. L-5Y. The sequence continues at coordinate 58,906 of NZ_JBSXOM010000021.1, forward strand.
TTCGCCCATTGGTTCGACGCCGTGGTGAGGATCGCGGCCGACTACGTGATCTCACCAATATGCTTCCCTTCGCGCGATTAACTGCCGGACTGTATCCAGACGCTCATGGCGATTGCGGATCGAACTATGCGCGCCGCGATGCGTATCGTGGCCTACGGAACGCTCTTTCTTGCCGTTACCTGCTGCACGATCTTCTGGACCCGCTTCACGGGTGGCCTGGCCTTCGTGTGGCTGGGAACTGCGATCGCTTCGGCGCTGTTCCTGGCCCTGCCGCGCGACCAGCACTTCATGGCCGCTGCCTTTCTCACCATGATGAGCACAGCTGCGACCAGCCTCTTCGGGTTCGGACCAGTCTGGGCCTTTCCTCTGGCGCTGATCAATGTGTTCGAAGCCTGGTTCATTGCCTGGCTGCTGGTGCGGATCCGGCCTGAGCGCGACTATATCGAAAGCGAGCGCGGGATCGTATGGCTCGGATTGCTGGCAGGAGTTGTGGGCCCGTTCGCGGCGGCCATTCCCGGTGGGCTGCTGGTCACGCAGATCGTGGGCGGAAGCGCACAATTTCACGCTTTCTCATGGCTGGTGGGTCATGGCCTCGGCACCCTGCTGGTAATGCCGCTTGCCCTGCTGCTGACGTCGTACCGTGAGCCCCTGGTCATGCGGGTCAGAGAAGTCGGGAAAGTGTTCTCCTTCTCCGCCGTCGTCCTGCTAACCCTGGCAATTTCAGCCTGTGCTCTTCTTCAGTCGACATTGCCGTCGCTGTTTTTGCCGATCGTACCGCTGGTACTGGCAAGCTACCATTTCGGTCGCTTCGGTGCATCGATCACCGTCCTGATCATAACGGCATTTTCGGCCGTGACGCTCGGGCTGGATGTCGGTGTCTTTGCCGAACTCCACCTCGCACTGTGGCAGAAAGTCCTGTTCGTTCAGTTCTACCTCAGCGTGCTCCTGCTGATATCGTTTCCTCTAGCCGTGGCGCTCAAGCAGCGACAGCGGTTCATGCAGGAACTGGTCAACCGGGAAGCAATGCAACGGTTGATTGCCGATCATTCCGACGATGCTCTCCTCCATCTGGATGAAAGCGGAACGATCCGCTTCGCATCGCCGGCCTCGACGCGGCTGAGCGGGCACGACGCGGTCGAAGGTCGGCATCTTGCAGCGTTCTTCGGTACGTTCGACCGCAAGATTGTCGTCGATGCGCTCGCGTTGGCTGCCAGATGTCCAGGCCAAACGGAAATCATCGAACGCTCGGTCGAGCGGGGTGGACAGACACGCTGGCTCGAAGCGAAATTGCGGGCCATCGAACCTGCAAGGAAGCAGGCCCCGACCTTTGTCGTGACCATTCGCGACGTCACCGAGCGCAAGCTCGCTGAAATCCAGATATCTCGGGAAGCGCGAACCGATGTGCTGACAGGCCTGCCCAATCGCCGGGCCCTTCTCGGCGTGCTGGAAGAGCAGCTCGAATTTGCCGACGAAAGGCCATTCGGGTTCGCCCTGATCGATCTCGATCACTTCAAGGCGATCAATGATTCCTATGGACATGCGGTGGGAGACAAAGTGCTGCAGCAGGTCGCTGGAATCATGTGTGACAGTGCGAGCGACGATTGCTTCTTTGCTCGCATAGGCGGCGAAGAATTCGGGCTGGTTGCCGTCGGCTCGGCTGTTGATAACATGGCCATCATTTGCGAGCGCCTGCGTCTTGCCATTCTGCGCAACGTGATGGCCGACAATGACGGCGGACATTTCAACGTCACTGCCAGCATAGGTATCGCGCGGATATCAGAACGGTGCAGTTCGTCGATGGCCATGCAGGCGGCCGACGGCCCGCTCTATTCGGCAAAGGCTGCCGGCCGCAATTGTCTGCGCTTTGCCCAGCACATGGGGCATTTCGTGCCAGCGGACACGAACGACCTGCCCGCATCGCCTCTGCGCGCTATCCGCTAGGTCGGCACAACCGCCGAATTGGCCGCGCTGAGCACGGCTCGAACACTGGCCGTTGCGATGTCCTCGTCGATCCCGCAGCCCCAGATCGTGCGTCCCTCGGCAGTACGGCATTCCAGATAGGCCGCCGCACGGCTGTCGCGTCCGGTCGTCAGAGCGTGTTCGGTATAATCGACGACTTCCAGGCTCAGTCCGAAAGCGTCCTCGATCGTGCTCACCACCGATGAAATAAGCCCGTTGCCGCGGCCCGACACCGTCTGTTCCTGCCCTTCCACAGCGATCGTGCCTGTGAAGAGGCGGGTTCCGTCGCTTGCCCGACGCTCTTCGTATTCGACCAACTGGAAATGCTTTGGGCGCGTCTGGACATGGTAGGCCGTCCTGAAGGCCTCCCAGATGTCGGCGGCATTGAGTTCGCGCCCCAGACGGTCCGCCATGCGTTGCACATGCGGGCTGAAATCGGCCTGCATCTTCTTGGGCAGCTTGAGACCCTGATCCTGTTCCAGAACCCAGGCAAACCCGCCTTTTCCGGATTGCGAATTTACGCGGATCACGGCTTCGTAGCTGCGGCCCAGATCGGCGGGATCGATCGGCAGGTATGGTACGCGCCAATGCGGATCATTCTGTGTTTCGAGCGCTGCGAACCCTTTCTTGATGGCGTCCTGATGACTGCCGGAGAAGGCGGTATAGACCAGCTCGCCGCCATAGGGATGGCGCTGATGGACGGGCAGTTCGTTGCAATATTCGACGGTCTCGATAACGCCGTCGATGTCTGAAAAGTCGAGCTTGGGATCGACGCCCTGCGTGTACATGTTCAGCGCCATTGTCACGAGGCAGCAATTGCCGGTGCGTTCTCCATTCCCGAACAGGCATCCTTCGACCCGGTCTGCGCCTGCCATCAGTGCCAATTCGGCTGCCGCGACGCCGGTGCCGCGATCGTTATGGGTGTGAAGAGAGATCACCGCACTTTCGCGATTGGGCAGGTTGCGGATGAAATATTCGACCTGGTCGGCGTAGATGTTCGGGGTGGCCGCCTCGACTGTTGCAGGCAGGTTGAGGATTATGGGATGGTCCGGCGTCGGGGCCAGTACATCCATAACCGCTTCACAAACCTCGAGACTGAAATCGAGTTCGGCAGTCGAGAAGGTTTCCGGACTATACTGAAAATGCCAATCCGTATTCGGTTGACGACCTGCCTCATCGCGCATCACCTTTGCGCCTTGAACCGCGATGTCCCGCACCTGATCGCGGGTCATGTTGAACACCACTTCGCGCCAAGCGGGGCTGACGGCATTGTACAGGTGAACGATGGCCGCCCGCGCGCCGGTCAGACTGGCAAAGCTGGTTCGGATCAGGTCTTCACGGCTTTGCGTCAGTACCTGGACCATCACGTCGTCGGGGATCCGGCCCGACTTCACGAGGCCGGAAATGAAATCGAACTCGGTCGCGCCTGCGCTGGGGAACCCGACTTCGATTTCCTTCACGCCAACGTCGACGAGCAGATCGAAAAAGCGGGTTTTCTTGTGCGCGTCCATGGGGTCGACGATGGCCTGATTACCGTCGCGCAGATCGGTCGACAGCCAGCGGGGTGGGGCCGTTATGGTGCGCGTCGGCCAGTGCCGGTCGGTCAGAGGGACCTGCGGAAAGGGCGAATATTTGGTGCTCGGGTCGCGGAGCATGGACATCTGGAAAATCTCGGATCTTGCGGAAACTTGCGGGTGAAACTTCGTCCCTTGGGCGCTCAGCGCACCCGGGCAGGCACGCAAGCTGTCACGCCCAAGGGCGTGTAAGTCGCAGAATAAGGCCGAGTGCGCCGTTCATGCGCATCGCTATGCGAAAGGATGTATGGGTTGTAAAGAAAAACAGTCTTGGGCATCCCGAGAAATTATATTTCTCATCCACAAGGACAGACAATGGCCGAAGCGCATTCGCTTTATGAAACGATGGGGCTGGTGCGCATCGTTGAAACCGATCCTGAAGGGCGGGCAACTCTCGAATACGAAGCGAAGCGGGAGCAATGCCATTCAGGCGGTGTAGTGCAGGGTGGCTTCATTAGCGGGTGGATCGATGCGGCCATGGCGCATGCTGCCATCGCGAAGAACGGGCCGGGGATCGTGCCGATGACGCTCGAACTCAAGGTCAGCTTTTTCGCGCCGACGCGGCCTGGCCTGGTCATTGCCGAAGCCTGGGTCGAGCGCCACGGCAAGCGCACAAGCTTCTACGAAGGGCACTTGAAGCAAACGGATGGCACTGTGTTGGCCAAGGCTACCAGCACAATCCTGTTGGCGGATATGACCCGCGTGGTAGCGGCATCGAAGAAGGCGACCGAAGGTTAGCGCCAGCGCAGCCTGTCCGGCGTCAGTTGCGAGAGCGACGTGACGCCCATCAGCCGCATCCCCCGCTCGATCTCTTCCTTGAGGATATTCACCGCGCGCTCCACGCCAGCCTGACCGGCGGCTGCCAGTGCGTAGAGATAAAGCCGCCCGCCAGATGCGGCGGTTGCGCCAGCCGCCACGCTTTTGAGGGCGTGCGTCCCGCGCCGGACCCCGCCATCGAGAATGATCTCGATCTCGCCCCCGACCGCGTCGACGATTTCGCGAAGCTGGTCGAACGGCGCGCGACTGCCGTCGAGCTGCCGACCGCCATGATTGGAAATCAGGATCGCATCGGCGCCGATTTCAACCGCCCGCCGCGCGTCGGCAGCGCTCATGATACCCTTGAGCGCGAACGGGCCGCCCCAATCCTGCCGGATCCGCGCGGCGGTATCCCAGTCCATGTTCGTATCGAGCATGGTGTTGAAATAATCCTGGATGCTTACGGGCCTGCCTGTACCTTCCTGCACATAGCCGTCGAGATTGGGCAGGCGGAATTTCGGACCGAAGACGTAATCCATCGTCCAGCGCGGGCGCGTGGCGTAACTCCACAGCGCGCTCGGGGTGAAGCGGGGCGGCGTGGTGAAGCCTGATCGCAGGCACCGCTCGCGTTTGCCGGACACGATTGTATCGACGGTCAGCGCAAGCGCATCGAACTTCGCCGCCTGGCACCGCTCGATCATGCTGGCGTTCAGCCCCTTGTCCTTGTGCACGTAGAGCTGGAACAGCTTGGGCCCGCCCGTCAGCGCTGCAATCTCTTCGATGGAGTGAGTGGCAAGGCTGGATATGCCGAACCACACGCCGAATTTCTCCGCGGCCAATGCGACCGCGCGTTCGCCATCGCGGTGAAACGCGCGCTGCAGCGCAGTTGGGCTCAGCATGAGGGGGAGGGCGCTCCTGCGCCCCATGATCATGCAGGACGTGTCGATATCGCCCACACCTGCGAGAACATCGGGTACTAGATCAACATCGTCGAAGGCGCTGGTGTTGCGTGCCTTCGTGATCTCATCGTCGGCCGCACCGTCGATATAATCGAATACCGGCCAGGGCAGACGCCGCTCGGCAAGCGCCCTGAAATCGCCGATATTATGACAATCGCGAAGCTTCATGACGATCGATCGGCCCGGCTAGTGTGGCGGGCAAGCGGGCGCGTCCATGACCCGGTGCCATGGACGCGCCTGTCTTTCATTGTTTTTCGAACGCGGCGCTGATCGTCAGTTCGACCTCGTCCGATACCATCGGCACGAAGGTCGACAGGCCGAAATCGCTGCGGTTGATCGTCGTGGTCCCCTCGAAGCCGATCGTTTCCTTCTTGCTCATGGGGTTGGCCCCTGCGCCGGTGAATTCGGCAGCGATCGTGACGGGCCGCGTGACGCCGTTCATGGTCAGGTCGCCGACGATGGTGGCGCCCGTTTCGCCCGAGCGGGTGACCGATGTCGAAACGAAGCGCGCGGCATCGGGGTTGGGGCCGAAGAAATCGGGTTCGCCGCCGTCCTTGCCCGCTCTGAGCAGGTGGTCCTTGAGGCCGGCGGATGCGACGGTCACGTCCGCGATCGGGATGGTCACGTCGAGGCTGGCGGCTTCAGGGTTCGCCGGGTCCAGCTGCAGCGTCCCCTCGATGTCGCCGAACAGGCCGAAATAGTCGTTGAAGCCGAAGTGGTTGAGCCGCCAGCTTACCAGCGTGTGTCCGGGATCGGTCGCATAGGTGCCGGCCGTGACGCGCGAGACATCGACCTGGCCGGGGATGGCGGGGGCATCGTCGGCAAAACCCGGGGCGGCCAGAACGAGGGCAAGTCCGCCGGCAAGCGGCAATGCGTGGCGCAGTTTGATGGGGAAAGTCATTGATGCAGTCTCCTGTTGCAGATCCGGGCCGGAGTGTGCGCATCGCGTGGGAAGGGCGCAAGAAGGCACACGGGGGTAACCCCGCAGCGCCCCGCTTGCGCCCGATCCGTCAGTTCTTGTCCTTGTCGACCAGCTTGTTCGCGCCGATCCATGGCATCATGGCGCGAAGCTGCGCCCCGGTCTGCTCGATCGGATGCGCTTCGGCGGCCTTGCGGCTTGCCTTGAGTTCGGGCTGGCCGGCCTGATTGTCGAGCACGAAATCCTTCACGAACCGGCCCGACTGGATATCCTTCAGCACCCGCTTCATCTCGGCCTTCGTTTCGTCCGTGATGATGCGCGGGCCGGTCTTGATGTCGCCGTATTCGGCCGTGTTGCTGATCGAATAGCGCATGTTGGCGATGCCGCCTTCGTACAGCAGATCGACGATCAGCTTGGTTTCGTGCAGGCATTCGAAATAGGCCATCTCGGGCGCATATCCCGCTTCCACCAGCGTTTCGAAACCCGCCTGGATCAGGTGCGTGATACCGCCGCACAATACGGCCTGCTCACCGAACAGATCGGTCTCGCATTCTTCCTTGAAGTCGGTTTCGATGATGCCCGAACGCCCGCCGCCCACGGCACTGGCATAGGACAGGGCGAGCTGTTTCGCATAACCCTGGCCGCCCGACTGCTCGCTTTCCTGGTGCACCGCGATCAGGCAGGGCACGCCGCCGCCCTTGATGTATTCGCCGCGCACGGTGTGACCCGGGCCCTTGGGCGCGATCATGATCACGTCGACGTCGGCCGGAGGATCGATCAGGCCGAAATGGATGTTGAGCCCGTGAGCGAAGGCCAGCGCGCTGCCCGGCTTCATCTTGCCTGCGACCTCGTTGGCGTAGATTGCGGCCTGATGCTCGTCCGGGGCAAGGATCATCAGCACATCGGCCCATTCCGCGGCCTCGGATACCGTCTTCACCGTGAACCCTGCGCCCTCGGCCTTTTTTGCCGTCGCTGATCCTTCGCGCAGCGCGATGACGACTTCGCCGACACCGCTGTCACGCAGGTTCTGCGCATGGGCATGCCCCTGGCTGCCATAGCCCACAATGGCGACCTTCTTGTCCTTGATCAGGTTGGTGTCGCAATCGGTATCGTAATAAACTTGCATTGGATTCCTCTTGAAAACTTTGGCGTCAGTCCTGTGCAGGACCGCGCATCATGCCCACGATCCCGGAACGACCGACCTCGACGAGGCCGAGTTCGCGCATGAGAGCGATGAAGCTGTTGATCTTGTCGGGCGAACCCGTGAGTTCGAAGACGAAGCTGCGGGTCGTGGTATCGACCACATTGGCGCGGAACAGTTCGGCAATGCGCAGCGCCTCGACCCGGTTGTCGCCTTTCCCGGCCACCTTCACCAGCGCCAGTTCGCGTTCCACATGGGCGCCGCTTTCCGTGAGGTCGATCACCTTGTGCACCGGCACCAGCCGTTCGAGCTGGGCGCGGATCTGGTCGATCACCGGCTCGGGGCCGTTGGTGACGATGGTGATCCGGCTGATCGCGTGGTCTTCCGAAATGTCGGCCACGGTCAGGCTGTCGATATTGTACCCGCGCGCAGTGAACATGCCCGTGATCTTGGCCAGGATACCCGGCTCGTTGTCGACGATGACATTGAGAACGTGCCGCTCGGCGGCCTGCATGGCGATCTTCATTGTTCGCGATCCTGCCACAGGGGTTCGAACATGCGCCCTTCGCCGTCGTAGTCGCGCAGGAAATCGCGGCCGCGCCGCACGGCTTCGAAATTATCCGTCTGGCGGCTGAGGTCGAGCGTGTCGGGCAGCAGGACCCAGGCTTCGTCGTCCTGCTTTTCCGCGACTTCCATGCCCAGGAAACGCTGGCCGTTATCCTCGATCCAGTTCAGCAACCGGTCGGCATCGTCACGGGTGAACCACACGCGCCGTTCTGCGCGATCCGCAAACTGCGGCGGTATTTTCTGCTGCATTCCCATCAGACCAGCGCCTTCGCTTCATCATCCATGGTACCGCCCACTTCGTCTCCGTAAAGCAGCATGTCGGTGTGCGCCGCCCCGCTGGGGATCATCGGGAAGCAGTTGGCTTCCTTGGCCACCTGACAATCGACCATCACCGGGCCGTCATGCGCCAGCATGGCCTCGATCCCCGCATCCAGCTGGCTTTCATCCTCGATGCGGATGCCTTTCCAGCCATAGGCTTCCGCAAGTTTCACGAAATCGGGCAGGCTGTCGGAATAGCTGTTGGAATAGCGGCTCTCGTAGGTGAGTTCCTGCCATTGGCGGACCATGCCCATGTACTCGTTATTGAGGATGAAGATCTTCACCGGCAGGCGATACTGGCTGGCCGTGCCCAGCTCCTGGATGTTCATCTGGATGCTGGCTTCACCGGCAATATCGATCACCAGGCTGTCGGGATTGCCCAGTTGCGCGCCGATCGCGGCGGGCAGGCCATATCCCATCGTGCCCAGACCGCCGCTGGTCAGCCACCTGTTCGGCTGCATGAAGCGGAAATACTGTGCCGCCCACATCTGGTGCTGGCCCACTTCGGTGGTGATGATCGGATCGCGGTCCTTCGTCAGCGCGAACAGGCGCTCGATGCTCTTCTGCGGCATGATCTGGTCGCTTCCGCGCTCCGGATACGCCAGGCAGTCGCGTGCTTTCCAGCCCAGGATGCGCGCCTTCCATTCGGACAGGTCGCGGGGTTTGCGATTGCCCCAGGCTTCCACGATCTGTTCGAGCACATGGGCGCAGTCGCCGATGATGCCGAGATCGACGGGGACGATCTTGTTGATGCTCGCGCGGTCGATATCGATGTGAACCTTCTTCGCTTCGGGCGCGAAGGCATCCAGCCGTCCGGTCACGCGGTCGTCGAAGCGGGCCCCGATCGCAATGATCAGGTCGGCCCGGTTCATGGTCATGTTGGCTTCGTATGTGCCGTGCATGCCCAGCATGCCCAGCCAGTCCGGATGGTCGGCGGGGAACGCGCCCAGTCCCATCAGCGTGCTGGTAACCGGTGCGCCCGTCATGTCCTGCAGCTTGCGCAGCAACTGGGTCGCCCGCGGGCCGGCATTGATCACGCCGCCGCCGGTATAGAATACCGGGCGTTCTGCCCCGGCCAGCATCTCGACCGCCTCCGCGATTTCATCGGCGGCGCCCACCATGCGGGGCTGATAGCGGTGCGAGGGAAGGGGGCTTTCGTCTTGACCGTCCCAGCTCGCCAAGGCGATCTGCACGTCTTTCGGAATATCGACGACCACGGGGCCGGGTCGGCCGGATGTGGCGATGCGGAACGCTTCCTCGATGGTCGCGCCCAGCCGCTCGGGGTCCTTCACGAGGTAATTGTGCTTGGTGCAATGCCGCGTCAGACCGATCGTATCCGCTTCCTGGAAGGCATCGGTCCCGATCAGCGCCGTGGGTACCTGTCCGGTGATCACCACCATGGGAATCGAATCCATATAGGCATCGGCGATACCGGTGACGGCATTGGTCGCGCCCGGCCCGCTGGTTACCAGCACCACCCCGGGCTTGCCGGTGGAACGGGCGTATCCTTCCGCAGCATGCGCGGCGCCCGCTTCGTGACGTACCAGAATATGCCGAATGCCGTCGTCCGCGAATAGCTCGTCGTAGATCGGCAGCACCGCGCCGCCGGGGTATCCGAAAACGAATTCCACACCTTGCCGCTTGAGACATTCGATCAGGATTGCTGCGCCGCTGCGCTCGATACTCACGTCAACCTCCGACCCGTTCGGGTCTTCATAAGATACAAATCGGCCCGACGCTGGGGTCTGAAGCGCCGGGCCGACAACGCCTCAGATAGGCGGGCCGTATTTCACGGTCAACCGCCTTATTGAAATAAAGAAACAAAAAATCGTTGTCAGCGATAGTTTTGTTATCCGCCCTCGGCCACGACTGGGGCAGCTGATTGCGGAACCATGTATATTGGCGCTTGGCATACTGGCGCGTGGCAAGCTGGCCAGCGGCGATAGCTTCAGCGCGCGATAGATCTCCTTCAAGCAATGCCTTGATCTCCGGAACGCCGATGGCGCGCATGACGGGCAGGGCAGGGTCGAGATCGCGCGCCAGCAGCGCCTCCACTTCCGCCAGCGCCCCCTTGTCGAGCATGCGCTCGAACCGCAGGTCGCAGCGGGCATTCAGCCACTCGCGCTCCGGCAGCAATACCAATGGGTGCAGTGCGATTTCACCGGCGATCCCTCCGGACTGGCGGTCCTGCCAGTAGATCATCGGATGGCCGGTGGATCGCACCACCTCTAGCGCGCGGGCCATCCGCTGGCTGTCGCGCGGGCCAAGACGTCCGGCGGCCTCCGGGTCCTCCTCGACCAGGCGGGCGCGCAGGTCCTCGGTCGAAAGCTGGCGCACCGCTTCTCGCACATGCGGATCGATCGCGGGGATCGGGGATATGCCGTCCAGCAATGTGCGCATGTACAGCCCGGTCCCGCCGCACAGGATCGGCACGCTGCCGGCGGCGTGCACTTCCTCTATCGCGGCTTTGGCGGCATCGGCCCAGTTGGCGGCAGAGCAGGGCTCGGCACCGTCCCATGTTCCGAACAGCCGATGTTCGATCCCGCCCATCTCGTCTTCGGTGGGCCGCGCCGACAGAATATGCAGGTCGCGATAGACCTGCTGGCTGTCGGCATTGATTATGACGCCATGGCGTCCCTCGCGACCGAGGCGCTGTGCCAGCTTCACCGCGAGATCGCTCTTGCCGCTGGCGGTCGGCCCTGCGATGAGCGCGACCGGTTTCAAATCGGGAGAAATATTGGTGCTCATTGCCCGGCTGATAGCAGACATGGACGGCGTGGAAACACGCCTCGACGCGGCAATGAAAGCCTGTGCAGCGGCGGATATGCCGGTGGCCATGGCGGGCATGCTCGATTTCTGCAGCGACGTGCTCCAGCTTTCGCTCCCGCATGGCGACGGCGGGCAGCTGGCGGAAATCCTGACCGAATATTTCGGCGATTGCGATCTGCTCATCTCCGATCACGAAATCGAAGTGCCACGCCTCTTCGTATCCGACATGGATTCCACCATGATCGGGCAGGAATGTATCGATGAACTCGCAGACTTCGCCGGGCTGAAGGACAAGGTAGCCGCGATCACCGAACGGGCGATGCAGGGCGAACTCGATTTCGGCAGCGCTCTCAAGGAACGCGTCGGCTTGCTCGAAGGGCTGGAAGAAAGCGCGATCCACCGCTGTCTGGCCGAACGCATCCGGCCGGTCGATGGCGCGCGCACGCTTGTCGCCACGCTACGCAGCAAGGGATGCCGCACCGTTCTGGTCACCGGCGGTTTCCATCATTTTGCCGATCCCATTGCCGAAGATCTCGGTTTCGAACGGGTCGTGGGCAATCGTCTCGGTGTCGCGGGCGGCAAGCTGACCGGTCTGCTTGCAGGGCCCGTCAGCGATGCGTCGACCAAACTCGCAACGCTGGAAGAAGAACGCGCACAACTCGGCGAAGGCGCGCGGGTTCTGGCTACGGGCGATGGCGCCAACGACGTTCCCATGATCGAGGCTGCGGATTACGGCATCGCCTATCGCGCCAAGCCCAGGGCCCGCGATGCGGCCAATGGACGGATCAACAGTGTACACCTCACCGCTATACTCCGGCTGTTCGGTATTCCGGAAAGCGAGTGGGTGGAGGATTTCGCTGCCGGCTAACCGGTACGCGCCTTCCCCCAGCGAAGGGGCTAGTTTCTTTGAAGGACCGATCGGCTATAACCGGCGGCATGACCGGAACGTCTCCCGCCGCAATCGATCTGGAAACTGCCTTTGACGGCACGCCCTTGCGCCATCCGACTCGCCCTCGGTCCCGCTATCGCCCGCTGGCAGCAGTGCGGCATTTTCGCGAGCTGCTGAAGGACAAGGAAAACACGGCAGAAGTCTTCAGGATTTACGATGCGCTGCCTTCCAGGCAGTTCGTCCCGCGTGTGCGCGCGCTGACGCTCAGCCCGCATGGCGATGCTCTACGGCGCAGCGAACCATTTTTGCCTCCCATCCTCGACGATCACGATGCCCTGCGCAAAACTCCGGCCGGTTCGGTCGCGCATGCCTATTGCGATTTCATGGAAAGCGAAGGTCTCTCGGCCGCCGGTCTCGTCGCGGAATTCGAAAAGGCAGGGCGGCCGGTCTATGACGATCTGGTCCAGTGGTTCGGCTTCCGCCAGCGCGACACCCACGATCTCATGCATGTGCTGACCGGCTATGGCCGCGATGCCCTCGGCGAACAATGCGTGCTGCTGTTCACCCACGGCCAGAGCCCGAGCCAGGGCCATCTCCTGCTGGGCTATGCAGGCTCGTTGCATCTCAAGAAACTCGTGAAGAGCCGGGCGCCGGTAATGAAGGCCGTTCGCCAGGCTCATCGCACCGGCAAGGCCTGCCCGCCGCTTGTCGAACTTTCGATCCGGGAACTGCTGGTCAAGAATCTCGAGCAGGCAAGGGCCGAACTCCGCATCCCGGAACCGCATTGGTATCGCGAATGCCACCGCATCTGGCGCGAAGAAGGCATCGATCCCTACGATCTGCTCGCCCAGAAACAGGAACCGGAGCTCGTTTCTGCCTGATCGGCAGGCCATCATTCTGTATGGCGGGGTGTTCGGCCCTCAGATCATACGTTTGATCAGCATGCGTGCCGCTGTCGGATTGCGCACTTTCGCGCCGGCGATGAAGAACACATAGGCATCGCGCCCGCCCTTGGACCACCCGCGCGCCTTGTCGGCCCACGCATCCAGAGTCTTGTCATCATAACCGGTTTCCACTGATTCTTCAGTGCGTTGCAGCCGGGCATAGGAAAAATCCGCCGTCGCCTCGTCGATGCAAGGATATTCATCGCTATCGGCAAAAACCACCGCCATGTTCCGCGTGCGCGCAAGCTCGAAGAATGTTGGATCTTCGAAACTTTCATGCCGGATTTCAAGGGCATGACGCAGCGGAGCGCCGTCTTGGCTATCGGGAATGAGGTCCAGAAACCGGGCGAAATCGTCTCGCTCGAATTGCTTGGTCGGCGCGAATTGCCACAGGATCGGTCCCAGCTTGTCGCCCAGTTCGGTAAACCCCTGATTGAGAAACTTCTCAATCGAATCAGCGCCTTCTGCCAGAACCTTGCGCGCAGTCGAATAGCGCGAGGCTTTGACGGTGAACTGGAAACCTTCCGGTACGGCCTCGCCCCATTTGCGCCAGCTGGCCGGCTTCTGCCGGCCATAGAAGGTGGCATTTATCTCGATCGCAGTAAGATGCTGCGCGGCGTATTCCAACTCCCGCCGCTGGACCAGCCCGTCGGGATAGAAGACGCCGCGCCAGGGCTCATACGTCCAGCCCCCTATGCCGATGCGGACCGTCAGCCTTCCATCCACTCTGTAAAGAACGAGGTATGGGCCGCCTTCAGTTCGGCGATCGTCTTGCCAAACAGCGTATCGCCGCCCGTCTTCCCGATCCGCCTGAACCCGATCGAGGCCGTGTCCTCGTTCTCCGTTCCCTTGGCGAGCGCTTCATTCAGCGCCTGCGTATCCGGCACGGTAACGATGTAGCGGCCCTGATCTTCGCCGAACCACCACTGCGCCTGCGTGTAATCGAGGTGCCATTCGACGTCGGCACCGATCCCGCCAGCCATGGCCATTTCCGCCAGAGCGACGGCAAGGCCGCCGTCGGAAACATCGTGCACCGCGCTGACCAGGCCATCCGCGATAAGCTGGAGGACGATCTTGCCGGCGTTCTTTTCGACCGTGAGGTCCGTCGGCGGTGTGCGCCCTTCGTCGCGGCCGTGGATTTCGCTGAGCCAGAGCGACTTGCCCAGATGCGAACGCTCCGGATCGGGCGTCGCCCAATGTTCTGCGCGGATGAGATAGATGGCTTCGCCTTCGGCCTTGAAGGGCATGGTCATCATCTTGTCGTAGTCGCCGATCAGGCCGACCCCGCCAATGGCGGGCGTGGGCAGGATGGCGCTACCGCCGCCGGTCGCCTTGCTTTCGTTATACAGGCTGACGTTGCCGGACACGATCGGGAAATCGAGCACGCGGCAGGCGCGGCCCATACCTTCGAGGGCATGGACGAACTGGCTCATGATTTCCGGGCGCTGCGGGTTGCCGAAGTTGAGGCAGTTCGTCACCGCCAGCGGGCGTGCCCCGACCGCGCAGAGGTTGCGATACGCCTCCGCAATGGCCTGTTTACCGCCTTCATAGGGATCGGCGAAGACATAGCGCGGCGTGCAGTCGGTGCTGATCGCCAGCGCCTTCTTCGTGCCGTGAACCCGCACCACACCCGCATCGCCGCCGGTCTGCAGCGTGTCCGCGCCAACCTGGCTGTCGTACTGTTCGGAAATCCACCTGCGCGACGAGAGGTTGGGCGATGCGAGCAGCTTGATCAGATCGCCGCCGACATCGTCGGTATCGGGCCGCTCGGTCATCGGCTTGATACCGGCCCAATCGGTGTATTCGTCCTTCGAGATATAGGGGCGGTCGTATTCCGGCGCATCCGCGGCTAGCGGGCCGAGCGGGATGTCGCACACGACTTCGCCGCCGAATTCGAGCACCATGTGCCGTGTATCGGTCACTTCCCCGATGACGGCGAAATCCAGTTCCCACTTCTTGAAGATGGCCGCAGCCATTTCTTCCTTGCCGGGCTTGAGCACCATGAGCATGCGCTCCTGGCTTTCGCTCAGCATCATTTCATAGGGCGTCATGCCTTCTTCGCGGCAAGGAACCCTGTCCATGTCGAGCCGGATGCCGGCCTTGCCATTGGTCGCCATCTCCACGCTGGACGAGGTCAGACCCGCGGCGCCCATGTCCTGAATGGCGACGATGGCGTCGGTGGCCATCAGCTCCAGACAGGCTTCGATCAGCAGCTTCTCGGTGAAGGGATCGCCGACCTGCACGGTCGGGCGCTTGGCCTCCGCGTCCTCTTCGAAATCGGCGGAAGCCATGGTCGCGCCGTGAATGCCGTCGCGCCCGGTCTTGGAGCCGACATAGACGATTGGATTGCCGACACCGGTCGCGGCGCTGTAGAAAATCTTGTCTGCATCGGCGACGCCCACCGTCATCGCATTGACGAGGATATTGCCGTCATAGGCCGGGTGGAAGTTGGTTTCGCCGGCAACGGTCGGAACACCGACGCAATTGCCATATCCGCCGATCCCCGAGACCACGCCCTTGACCAGGTGCTTCATCTTGGGGTGATCGGGACGCCCGAAGCGCAATGCGTTGGCATTCGCCACCGGGCGAGCGCCCATGGTGAACACGTCGCGCAATATGCCGCCGACACCGGTCGCCGCGCCTTGATAGGGTTCGATGTAACTGGGGTGGTTGTGGCTTTCCATCTTGAAGATGGCGGCCTGCCCGTCGCCGATATCGATCACGCCGGCATTTTCGCCCGGACCGCAGATGACCCACGGAGCCTCGGTCGGCAGCTTCTTCAGATGCAGCCGGCTGCTCTTGTAGGAACAATGTTCCGACCACATGACCGAGAAGATGCCCAGTTCCACGAGATTGGGCTCCCGGCCGAGGGCGTTCAGAACGCGTTGGTATTCTTCGGAGCTGAGGCCGTGCTGTTCGACGACTTCGGGGGTGATCGCGGATTCGACGTTTGCCATGCGCGCGCGCTTAGCGCCGCACGCCCGACACTGCCAGTCCCACGAGACTTTTATGCCATCTTGTCGACTGCACCCAGAAGGCGAGGGCGGTCAGAATGCCGAAGGAAAGCAGGGCGGTCACATATATCCCCGTGCCTGCTTCCTGCGGCTGCGGGCCGAACCAGTTGATCGCCTGGAATACCAGCATCGTCCCCAGCAAAATGATCGGCGGGACCACCGGACCTTTCGTGCGCCTGATATAAAAGCAGAAGGCGGCCAGCGTTATCCCGATCTCCAGCGGCATTTCGATCCAGGGCGAATTCCACAGCCCCAGCCCGAATTTCTCTTCCCCGCCTGCAAGGGTAAGATCTGGCCTGTGCACGATCAGATCCAGCAGCCAGTGGCTCAATACCACGATGGCTCCCCATGTCGCGGCGATGGCGTTTCGCGAGACGAGCCAGATCACGATTGCGAAGCCCAACGCCCATGCCGCAGTGCCGGAAAGGCTGTGGGTGTACGGCATGTGATAGAGATCGAGCGGGTTCATCGCTGTCATTCCGGGCACGATCCGCAGTTTCTCGATCCCGACGATCGCGAAGGTGAAGAACGCCCAGTCGACCAGCTGCGCTGCGATGAACAGCGTGCCCAGCTTGGGCGCTTCTTCCGTTATGCCGCGAGCGAGGAAGGCGGGGGCGAAGTGACCGATGAACATCGGCTCAGCCGAACCTGTCGGCGGCGAAAGTAGCCGCACCGGCCGCCACGGCAGTCGCAAATGCGCCCCAGCAGATGTCGACCAATGTGACGATCGTCGACCAGTTGCGCATGGTCGCCTGGTTCGTCAGGTCGTAGGTTGCATAACAGATCGCGCCGAGCAGCGCGCCGTTGAGGGCAGCTGTCCCAATGCCGCCCGCCAATCCCGGACGCACGGCAAACCACACGATCGCGCAGATATAGGCACAGTAGAAAAGCAGCGCGGGGACCATGCGGAAGCTTTCCGCCAGCAGACCGCCAAGCTGGGGGCGGTAGAAGTTGGGGCCGGCCCAACCCAGCCACGCCGCGTCGAGGATCCCGAAAACCAAAGCAGCTGTGACGGCGGCGACAATCCACGTCATATTCGCTCCCCCTCTTTTCGCCTTACTTGACCGCGCGCAGGTGGGCCGTCAATGCTTCCCGCCGATGGCAGAGGAACAGTTACAGATTTCGGATTTGAATTTCGAGCAGGCTCTACGCGAGCTCGAAAGCGTCGTGCGACGGCTCGAGAGCGGTGACGTCCCGCTCGACGAGAGCATCGACCTGTACGAACGCGGCGAGCAATTGCGCAAGGCGTGCCAATCGCGACTCGATTCGGCGCAGGCGCGGATCGAAAAGATCGTCGCCGGTGCCGATGGGAAGCCCACTGGGACCGAGCCTTTCGACGCGGACGGCGGTGCATGAGTGTGATGACGACCATGCCTCCTCGTCTGGGCGAGGCGTTCGAGCGGGTACAGAGCGACATAGACAGCGCCTTCGATGCCTTTCTTCCCGTTCCCGACGATAGCAGGGCCCGTCTCGTCGAAGCGATGCGCTATGCCGCGATCGGCGCGGGCAAGCGCATGCGACCCCTGCTTCTGGTGGCGACTTCGGAACTCTTCGGCGTAAACCGCAATGCTGCAATCAACGCAGGGTGCGCGGTGGAGGCGATCCACGCCTATTCGCTTATCCATGACGATCTTCCCTGCATGGACGACGATGCCATGCGGCACGGAAAACCTTCGGTGCACAAGGCGTTCGGCGATGCAACGGCAGTCCTTGCAGGCGATTGCCTGCACGCGCTGGCCTTCGACATCCTGACGCAGCTCGATACCAGCGCGGATCCGTTCGTCCGCTCGGAACTCGTCGCCACCCTGGCCCGGGCCAGTGGCCACGATGGCATGGCTGGGGGGCAAATGATGGATATCGTCTCTCAGGAAGAGAATTACGATCTTCGCCAGATCACCAGATTGCAACAACTCAAGACAGGGGCATTGCTTGCAGCCAGCGTCGAAATGGGCGCAGTGCTCGGCCGTGTGCCGCCCGAAGGGCGCGCGCATCTTCGTGCCTATGCCCGCGATATCGGCCTCGCCTTCCAGATCGCGGACGATCTGCTGGACGTGGAAGGTGACGAAGCGAAAGCCGGCAAGGCGCTGCGCAAGGATGAAGAGCAGGGCAAGCAGACCTTCGTGACGCTGATGGGTGTTGAACAGGCCCGCGCGCAGGCGACGATGCTGGTCGAACAGGCGGGTCGGCACCTCTCAAGCTACGGCGAAGACGCACGGCTTCTTGTCGAACTCGCCGACTTCGTCGTGAAAAGAGATCATTGATGTCCAAACGTATCGGCATTTATCCCGGAACATTCGACCCCATCA
The DNA here is from genome assembly GCF_056859455.1 of Qipengyuania sp. L-5Y. NCBI lineage: Bacteria > Pseudomonadati > Pseudomonadota > Alphaproteobacteria > Sphingomonadales > Erythrobacteraceae > Qipengyuania > Qipengyuania sp. L-5Y. The sequence continues at coordinate 77,021 of NZ_JBSXOM010000021.1, forward strand.
CGCTGGGGCACATGGACATCATCGAACGGGGCGCCAAGCTGGTCGACGAACTGATCATCGGGGTGACGACCAATATCGCTAAATCCCCTATGTTCGACGACGACGAGCGTATCGCCATGGTCGAACGCGAAGTTGCCGAAATCGCCTGCGACACCATTCGCGTGGTCGGGTTCAACTCGCTGTTGATGGACTTCGCCGAACAGATGAATGCAGGGATCGTCGTTCGCGGAATTCGCGGGGTGACGGACTTCGAATACGAATATCAGCTCACCGGCATGAACCGCCAGCTCAACGACCGGATCGAAACGGTCTTTCTCATGGCCGATGTCGAACTGCAGCCAATTGCCAGCAGGCTGGTGAAGGAAATCGCGTTTTACGGCGGCCCGATCGAAAAGTTCGTCACCCCTGCGGTGCGGGCCGATGTGGAAGCGCGAGTCCAGAAGATGGGGCCGCGCGGCGGCTGACGGATGATTTCCACCTATTCATTGAACGGACAGACGCCTCGCGCTAGTGGGTCGGCAATCCATGACATTGCTACGGAATGACGATGCTCAAGACTTCGCTAGCCATTGCTGCCGCGCTGACAATCGGTGCCGCGCCTCTAGCCGCACAGGTGGCGGAAGACCCTGCTCCGACCGAAAGTGAAGCGACTGCCCCTGCGGCTACGACTTCTGACGGTGATGCAGCGGACGCTGCGGCCTCGACCGAAGCTGAGGACACGCGGACATTCTCGCCGGTCAACTTCAACGTCAATGAAGATCTCGAGAACATTCTTCTGCTGGATCTGTCGAACGGCCAGCGGGTTGCCATCCGCCTCAAGCCTGACTGGGCACCCCACCACGTGGAGCGTATCAAGACCCTCACCCGGCAGGGCTTCTACGACGGGGTGATCTTCCACCGCGTCATCGATGGGTTCATGGCACAGACGGGCGATCCGACCGGTACGGGTACCGGTGGTTCGCAGCTTCCCGACATCGCCGAGGAATTCAACCGCATGCCGCATGTGCGCGGTACGGTTTCGATGGCTCGCGCGGCGAGTGAGGACAGTGCGAACAGTCAGTTCTTCATCGTCTTTTATCCGCGCCTGAACCTCGACAACAATTACACCAATTTCGGGCGGGTCATTTCCAACATGGCCGCGGTGGATGCGATCCAGCGCGGCGAACCGCCTGCCAATCCCACCCGCGTGCTTCAGGCGTCGATCGCAGCCGACAACAAGCCGGTCCCGGCGATGCCGGCGCCGCAGGTGCAGCAGGATATTTCGATCGACGATCTCAACGCGCCGATCGGCAACTGACTTTTCATTGCGCTGACCCCGCACTAGGGGCGGCGCAATGAAAGTAGACCTCTTCGATTTCGAACTGCCGGTAGAACGCATCGCGCTGCGCCCGGCGCGGCCGCGCGATGCTGCGCGCATGTTGATCGTGCGCGAAAGCGGCCCGTTCGAGGATCGCGGCGTGCGGGACCTGCCTCAGATGCTGCGGGCCGGCGATGTTCTCGTTTTCAACGATACGCGCGTTATTCCCGCACAGCTCGAAGGTCGGCGGGGCGAGGCTAAAATCGGCGCCACGCTGCACAAGCGCATCGATCTTCGTCGCTGGCAGGCCTTCGTCCGGAATGCCAAGCGGCTCAGGCCGGGCGATGTTGCCGAATTTGGCGGCGGCGTCACCGCCGTGGCTGAAGAGCGTCTGGCCGATGGAAGCTTCGTGCTGTTCTTCGAAGGGGAAGAGCCGGTCGAGGTCCTGCTCGAACGCGCCGGGCGGATGCCCCTGCCTCCCTATATCGCAGGAAAGCGCGATACGGACGAACAGGATCGCCTGGATTACCAGACTATGTTCGCGGCAGAGGACGGCGCGGTAGCCGCCCCCACTGCGGCTCTTCATTTCACGCCCGAACTGATTGCCGCTCTGGATGCAGCCGGCATTGGGCGCGAAACGCTGACTCTTCATGTCGGGGCAGGCACGTTCCTGCCGGTCAAGGCCGATGATACCGCCGACCACGCGATGCATTCCGAATGGGGCAGGGTGGACCGCGACGTTGCAGACCGCCTGAATGCCGCGCGAAAGGCGGGCGGGCGATTGATCGCGGTCGGGACAACCAGCCTGCGACTATTGGAAAGCGCAACCGGGGACGATGGCATGATTGGTGAATTTTCGGGCGATACCGACATCTTCATCACGCCCGGCTATCAGTTCCGGGCAGTCGATGGATTGATGACCAACTTCCATCTTCCAAAATCGACCCTGGTCATGCTCGTCAGTGCGCTGATGGGGCGCGAACGGATGCTGTCGGCCTATCGGCACGCGATCGAAAACGAATATCGATTCTACAGTTACGGCGATTCCTCGCTCTTGCTGCCCTGATCGGGGAACAGGCTTTTCGTATCGAGCATCCGGTCGATAAGCGCGTCGTCGACGGGAATTCTGCCGTCCAGCATGAGCATGGCGATACCGTGGGCGATTGACCAGGCCTGTAAGGCAAGCGTCTCGGCCCGCTCGGGGTTGCTGGCGAGCGCCCGCGTATTGGCGATCAGCAAGGCACGCGCTTCGTCCACCGGTTCGGCCTTGTCGACCGGTTTGCCCTGTGTGAACATCAGCCTGAAAAGCACGGGGTGGGCGAGGGCGAAGCGGACATAGGCCCGGCCCGTTTCGGCAAAACCGGCGGCACCTCCGCCGGCCTTTTGGGCGGCGGCGGCCTGTTCGCTGCCGAGCATTTTCAGTCCTTCCCGTGCGAGCGCTTGGTCCAGGGCCTGTTTGTCGGGAAAATGCCGGTAGACGGCCGTCGGCGAAACCCCCACCTTGCGAGACAATTCGCGCAGCGAAGGCGCCTTCCCGTCGGGGCCTTCGAGAGCCCGCAGCCCTTCGAGGACAAGCGCCTCGCGCAGATTGCCGTGATGATAGGCTTCACTCGAAGTTGACACTGTTACCATAGACCCTATGTTTACACCGTTCACTTTAACCAATGTGAGTCGGTCATGGCAAGCGTCATAGAAAAAACAATCCGTAAAGCTGTCACTCCCGCCATTCAGGCCCTGGCGGGTGTCAATCGGAACAGGTTACCAGATGCCCGGACCAACCCGTTCCTGAGCGGCGTCCACACCCCGCTGCGTGAAGAATTCACGCTGGACGATCTGCACGTCACGGGCAGCATTCCTACAGAACTCGACGGTCGCTACGTTCGGATCGGCCCCAATCCGTATGGCAAGGGAGATAAGGGGCATCACTGGTTCCTGGGCGATGGCATGGTTCACGGTGTGCGCCTGAAGAACGGCGACGCTATATGGTATCGCAACCGGTTTATCCGATCGCGCGATCTCGAAGGGAAGGGCGGGCCCAAGTCAGTCGATGGACCGCGTCGCGGCTTCGGGGATACGGTGAACACCAATGTTCTGGCAATCGGCGACAAGATCATGGCGCTTGTCGAAGCCAGCAGCTTCCCTGTCCAGCTCGATGACGATCTCGAGAGCGTCGCTTACTCGGATTTCGGTGGGGGTCTGACGGGATCATTCACCGCGCATCCCCATGAATGCCCGGCAACCGGCGAATTCCACGCAATCTGCTACGATGGCATGTCGGCCGATACCATCCGCCACGTCGTTCTGGCGCGGAATGGAACGGTCTTGCGGGAAACGGAGATTGCCGTCCGCCATGGCCCGTCGATCCACGACTGCGCGCTGACGGAAAATTTCGTGGTCGTGCTTGATCTGCCGGTCACCTTCTCGATGCCCGCCCTCATTTCAGGGCACAGGTTTCCCTACCGCTGGAACCCCGCTCACAAGGCCCGGGTCGGTCTCCTGCCGCGCGGCGGCACGGGCGATCAGATCGTGTGGCACGAAGTTGAGCCTTGCTACGCGTTTCACGTCGGCAACAGCTTCGAGGACGATAGGGGCCAGGTTGTCATCGACCTGTGCGCGTATGAAACCATCTTCGATGGGGACATGCCGGGACCGTATGGCAAGCCTCTCGGTCTCGAACGCTGGACAGTCGATGGCAAGGGCGGGCAGGTCCAGCGCGACGTCCTGGATTCGTCGCCGCAGGAATTTCCCCGCCCGGACGAGCGTTTCTTCACTACCGACTATCGCTATCTCTGGAGCATGGGGCTGCCGGATGATGGCGACCTCGAGTTCGTCGCGCCCATGCCGCTTTATCGCCACGACCTCGTCACCGGGGAGCGTATCCAGCACGACTTTGGTGATGGCCGCATCCCGGGGGAATTCGTGTTCGTGCCGCGCGATGCTGGCGCGCCCGAAGGTGACGGTTGGGTCATGGGATATGTCATCGATCGAAATCGCGGGACGAGCGCGCTGGAAATCCTCGATGCCCACAGCCTCGAGACAGTTGCGTCCGTACACATCCCGCATCTTATCCCGCCGGGCTTCCACGGGAATTGGATCGCAGCTAACTAGGGGTCTGTGGATCCGATTCTCGAACTCAATGGCCTGTCCAAGGTCTACCGCGGCGGGCTGAAGGCGCTCGACAATGTCGATCTCAGCGTACGGAAGGGCGAGATATTCGCGCTGCTCGGGCCCAACGGCGCGGGCAAGACCACGCTTATCGGTGCGGTCTGCGGTCTCGTCCGGCCGAGTTCGGGTACAATCCATGCGTTCGGCCACGATCTGGCAACCGACTGGCGCAAGGCACGCAGCCGCATAGGGCTGGTCCCGCAGGAACTGAGCACGGACATGTTCGAACCGGTCGAACATGCCGTCAGCTATTCACGCGGCCTGTTCGGTCTCGCACCCGACAGGCAGCGGATCGAAGAGATCTTGCGCAGCCTCAGCCTCTGGGAAAAGCGCGGTGAGCGGATCATGGCCCTGTCGGGCGGAATGAAGCGCCGCGTGCTCATCGCCAAGGCTCTCGCGCACGAACCCGACCTCCTCTTCCTCGACGAACCCACCGCCGGCGTCGACGTGGAACTGCGCAAGGGTATGTGGGCGATCATAGATAAGATGCGCGCGCGGGGCGTCACCATCATCCTGACCACCCATTACATCGAAGAGGCCGAGATGATGGCCGACCGCGTCGGTGTCATCAATCGCGGCAAGCTGCTCATGGTTGACGAGAAAGACGCCATGATGGCCCGTCTCGGCCGAACCGAGGCACATATTACCCTCGCGCAACCCCTCGCCACACTGCCTCCAGATATCGGCCGGTTCCCTGTCGAACTGGAAGTGGGCGGAACGGTGCTTCGCTACCGCGGGGGCGATGGGACAGGAAAGGGTAAGGCCGAAGTCGCCGAATTGACCAAGGCGCTCATCGGCGCGGGGATCGATTACGTCGGCATCGACACCCGTGAGAGCAGTCTCGAGGATATCTTCGTATCCCTGCTTGGCGACGGCGAGGTACCGCAATGATTTCCTGGCGCTCAACCTGGTCGATATACACCCGGGAGCTTATTCGCTTCCTTCGCACGGCATTCCAGTCGGTGCTGGCACCCGTTCTCACGACCTCGCTCTATTTCATCGTGTTCGGAGCGGCGATCGGCGGGCGCATGCCCGATCTGGATGGGGTGCAATATGGTGCGTTCATCATCCCGGGGCTGCTGATGCTCACCCTGCTGGGAGAGACCACCAGCAATTCGAGCTTCGGCATTTATATGCCTCGCTTTACCGGAACGATCTACGAATTGCTCAGCGCTCCTGTCGGCGTGACCGAAACGCTTATCGGGTTCGTGGGGGCGGCGATGACAAAAAGCCTTATCCTCGCGACGATCATATTGGTTACTGCCCGACTGTTCGTCGATTATTCGATCACTTATCCGGTGTTGGCGGTGTTCTACATCATGCTGGTCGCAGCCGCCTTCAGTCTCTTCGGATTCATCCTCGGCATCTGGGCCGATAACTTCGAAAAGCTCGGCATAATCCCGATGCTGTTCCTTACCCCGCTCACGTTTCTGGGAGGCACGTTCTATTCGATCGATATGCTGCCGAAGCCGTGGGATACCATCGCTCTAGCCAATCCGATCGTTTATCTTGTCAGTGGATTGCGCTGGACATTCTATGGGACGAGCGACGTCAATATCTGGGTCAGCTTCGGTATCACCTTGGGCTTTCTCGCCCTGTGCGTGTCGGTGATTGCCTACATTTTCAAGACAGGTTGGCGGCTACGCGCCTGAATACGAACGCGCTTTGTCGATCCAGGGTGGCGAGCGCCGAAGAGCCACGCTAGGCTTCTGGCATGTTTGTGAGAACCGCCCTATTTACGTTTGCGGCTTGCACGGCCGCATTTGCATCACCGGCACATGCCGAGCTCCCCGAAGCTGCCCGTCAGATGATCGACACAGCGCTGGCTAGTGGCGATAACGCCAAGATTGCGACCGTACTGGACTTGGCCCGCAAGACATGGCCGGACGATGGGGAGGAAATCGCCGCGATCGAAAGCGCGTGGGCAAAAACTAAAGCCGAAAAAGCCGCTTTGGCCGCGAAGGAGAAGGAAGAGGCCATTCGGACAGCTGGCCTGCTCGACCGGTGGACAGGGCAAGGTGAATTGGGCGGGTTCCATTCCACAGGGAATAGCGACACGACCGGCATTACCGCTGCGCTTCATCTCAAGCGGCAGGGAATCGACTGGTCGCATCACCTGAGAGCGCGTTTCGATTACCAACGCCAGAATGGTATCACCAGTCGTGAGAAATACTTCGCGTCCTATGAGCCTCGGTGGGAATTCGATGAGGGCATCTTTGCTTATGGACTGGCACAGTATGATCGCGATGCCTTTCAAGGAATCGACGGCCGGTATTCTGTTTCCGGGGGATTGGGATATCAGGTGATCGACGGAAACAGTCTCAGCCTGTCGCTCAAGGCAGGACCGGCTTACCGCGTTACCGATTACACCGATGGGCGCGTCGAAAACCGCGTGGCCGGCCTCGCAGGCCTCGATTTCGACTGGCGGATTCTCGACCGGGTGACCCTGACGCAGGATGCAAATGCTGTCGCCGAGACCGGCGGGCAGGCGGTCGTCATCGTGGACAGTTCCAATACTACGCTCAATCTGGTCACCGGCCTCGATTTCAAGGCTACCGAAAAACTTCGGGCGAGGATGAGCTATGCGATTGATTATGACAGCAACCCTGCAGTAGGCGCTGTTTCGACCGACACGGTAACCCGTGCATCGATCGTTTACGACTTCTGAGATTTGACATTGACCAATCGTTTTTCGTTTGCCGTTGAGGCGGTCGATGGTGCTGCGCGGACGGGTGCGATTTCCATGTATCGCGGCCAGATCCGTACGCCGGCTTTCATGCCGGTCGGCACCGCGGCCACCGTAAAGGCCATGAAGCCTGAAACGGTGCGCAAGACGGGCGCGGACATAATCCTTGGCAATACTTACCACCTGATGCTGCGCCCGGGAGCAGAGCGCGTGGCAAAGCTCGGCGGCCTTCACAAATTCATGAACTGGGACCGGCCGATCCTCACCGACAGCGGCGGTTATCAGGTTATGAGCCTGTCGGACCTGCGGAAGCTGACTGAGAAGGGTGTGGAATTCCGCAGCCACATCGACGGGTCGAAGCATATGCTGACACCGGAACGCAGCATGGAAATCCAGCGGCTTCTGGGCAGCGACATCGTGATGGCTTTTGACGAATGCCCCCGCGCCGACCGTCCGCGCGACGAAATTGCCGCAAGCATGGAAATGAGCATGCGTTGGGCGAAGCGGAGTCGAGAGGGTTTCAACGCAGGCGGCAAACATGCGGAACGGTCTGCCTTGTTCGGTATTCAGCAAGGCGCGCTCGACGAAGATCTGCGCAAGATCAGTGCCGATAAGCTGGCCGATATCGGGTTCGATGGATATGCGATCGGCGGTCTGGCCGTGGGCGAGGGGCAGGAGGCCATGTTCGCCACACTGGACTTTGCCCCCGCGCAGCTTCCACAGGATCGCCCTCGTTATCTCATGGGCGTGGGTAAGCCGGACGACCTGGTGGGTGCGGTTGAACGCGGTGTCGACATGTTCGACTGCGTGTTGCCAAGCCGTTCCGGACGAAATGGACAAGCGTTTACCTGGAACGGCCCGATGAACCTTCGCAATGCGCGGTTCGCGGAAGACACCGATCCTCTGGATAATCGCTGCACTTGCGACACGTGTAACACCTACTCGCGCGCCTATCTCCACCACCTCGTGAAATCACAGGAAATTCTCGGTGCAATGCTGATGACCGAGCATAATATCGCTTTCTACCAGCAGTTGATGCAGGCAATGCGCGATGCGATTGGGGAGGGGAGATTTGCTACCTTTGCCAAGGATTTCCGCCGGGATTACTTGCGCTGAAGCGGGACTGGCCTAATTTGTGAAAATGGCCAAGCCTCCTCAAACCCGCCCTACCTCTGCTCAATGGGGGCTTCCGTATGCGGATGGCGCGAGTGGTCCCGCCGTTAAACGCGAGCAGACGTATATCATCGCCTTTGCGGTGTTGACGATCGTTGCGTGGCAAACGGCCATCGGTACGTTGGCGCTCATGCCTTTTACGCTGCTATCTACCTGGTGGCATGAGATGGCGCATGGTCTCATGGCGGCTGCACTTGGAGCTGAATTCGAACGATTGGTCATCTTTGCGAACGGGTCCGGATTTGCAGAAAGCTCCGGCGACCTTGGGCGTATCGGCCAGGCCATCGTTGCTGCCTCCGGGTTGCTCGGCCCCACCATCGCGGGCTGCGTCTTGATCATTGCTTCGCGCTCACCCCGTGCAACCAAGGTGATGTTGTTCGGCCTCGCGATAGCGTTGATCGCGAGCACCCTGATTTGGGTCAGATCTATGGCCGGCTGGATCGTGCTGCCGCTCTTTGCAGCAGGTGCATTCTTGATTGCATCCAGAGCAACGAGGAGATGGCAGAGGATCACTATCGAGTTCCTTGGCGTGCAAGGAGCGGTCAGCGTTTACCAGGACATCGATTATCTGTTCAGTCCAGGCGCCGCGGTAGATGGACAAGTTACCCTATCGGATACGGGACGCATCGCGGAAGCGTTGATCTTACCCTACTGGTTCTGGGGCGGGGCTATCACCATCGCAATTGCGGCAATGGTCTGGAAGTCCTTGCAGATTGCAGGCCGGACGTAAGTAGCTAGACCCGCTCTTTTTCGCGCATTTCCAGTATCGTCCCGCGATACGGGACGAACGTGCCGGCACTGTCCAGAAAGCCTGCACCAATAACATTCGCACGCGCCTGCGCATCGTTGAGGCTATCGTACCATTTGCCGCGACGATTGGGTGTGATGAAGCGGTATTGAGTCATAGTAAAAACTGAACCGCCAATCACCTTCCGCGTTCCTGCCAAGGCTTTGAAAATGCGGTGAATTGATACAAAAAAGGCGGCCCTGAGGCCGCCCTTTCCGTATATCGATGAACCAAAGGATCAGCGCGAGTAGAACTCGACGACCAAGTTCGGTTCCATGGTCACCGGATAGGGCACTTCATCAAGCTTCGGTACGCGAGTGAAAGTCACCTTGTCGTTACCATCGGGCGCGACATAATCGGGAATTTCACGTTCGGGAAGGCTCTGTGCTTCGATGACCAAAGCCATTTCCTTGGCTTTGCTGCCGAGGCTGACCACGTCGCCAACCTTCACACGCGCCGAAGCGATGTTGGTCTTCACGCCGTTGAGGTAGATGTGACCGTGGCTAACGATCTGGCGGGCGGCGAAGATGGTCGGTGCGAACTTGGCGCGGTAAACGACCATGTCGAGGCGCTGTTCGAGCAGGCCGATCAGGTTCTGACCGGTGTCACCCTTCATGGCCGACGCTTCCTTGTAGGTGCGCTTGAACTGCTTTTCCGTTACGTCGCCGTAGTAGCCCTTGAGCTTCTGCTTGGCGCGAAGCTGCAGACCGAAGTCGCTCATCTTGCTCTTGCGACGCTGGCCATGCTGGCCTGGGCCGTACGAACGCTTGTTGACCGGGGAATTCGGACGACCCCAGATGTTTTCACCCATCCGGCGGTCGAGTTTGTACTTGGCGCTTGTGCGCTTCGTCATAAATAGTTCCTTCAATTTGCTGGACCGCCCCAGTGGCGGCCATTTAACCCGGCATCACACCGTCAACCTCGAGGTCGACGCGGCTTCCGCTTCACCGGGGTGCAGAGCCAATTTGTGAAGGCGCGCTCGTAGCAAAATTGTGCAGCGCGTCAAGCAGCAAGATAGGCGCTCGACAAGTCGGTTCAAGCGCGGCACTGCGCAGCACCATGAAGGACGATTTCAAACTGCCGGAAGATTGCACCGACATGCGCGAGGTGCGAATTGGAGTGGACACGACTGACCGCGAACTGATGGAACTGCTCGATCGCCGGTTCGGTTACATGCGAGCTGCTGCACGGATCAAGACGGATCGCAATGTCGTTCGCGACGAAGGGCGTAAGGCCGAGGTGATCGAGAACGCCCGCGCTGATGCAGAAAACCGTGCGCTTCCGGCTGATGAACTCGCGCGGATGTGGGACGATCTGGTCGAAACCTCGATTGCCTACGAAATGGAGGAATGGGACAGGATCAGGGCTTAGGTTCGCGTTGAAGTGACGACAGTACACCTCTCAGGGTACGGACTTCGAGATGATTCCAGGCAGGCTTGGTCAACACACCGCGTAATGTGCGCCGGGTAGCTTCGGCGCGGGCTTCCGGACGAAAATAGCCTTTTGGTTCCAGCATGCTTTCCAAATGTGCTATCAGGCCATCGAGCTCCTCCTGTGGGGCAGGGGGCAACAGTTCTTCCTGGGTCGGCTGTACCAGGGTTTCATGCTTGGACCATTCGTAGGCACACAGGATCACCGCCTGCGCGAGGTTGAGCGACCCGAACTCCGGATTGATCGGCACCGTCAAGATAGCACGCGCGAGCGCTACATCCTCGGTTTCCAGCCCGGACCGCTCCGGTCCGAACAGGATTGCACTGCGGCCTTGCGCGACGGCAATTTCCTGACTGGCTTCCTCGGGCGTGACGACAGGTTTCGTAACCCCCCGTTTGCGGACGGTGGTGGCGTAGACATGCGCGCAGTCCGCCACCGCATCGGTAGTCGATCCAAAAACCCTTGCACCTTCCAGCACGATGTCCGCGCCCGACGCGGACGGGCCAGCCGAGGGGTTGGGCCAGCCATCGCGCGGCTCGACCAAGCGCATTTCCGTGAGGCCGAAGTTGAGCATGGCACGTGCGGCCTTGCCGATATTCTCGCCTAGTTGCGGGCGCACGAGGACGATGATCGGTTTTCTGGCGTCAGCCCCGTTCATTGGCTGCCGCTTCCTGCACAGTGCTTGCGAATTCTTCAAAGTCCCGGGCTTCGCTGAAGTCGCGATAGACCGAGGCGAACCGAATATATGCGACGCTGTCCAGTCCGCGCAGTCCATCCATAACCATCTCGCCGATACGTTTGGATGGAATTTCTGGTTCGCCGGCAGTTTCGACCTGCCGCTGGATGCCGCTGACGAGCTGGTCGATCCGTTCTTGCGGAACATCGCGCTTGCGGCAGGCCAGCGAAATTGATTGTTCTAGCTTGCTGCGGTCGAAGGGCTGGCGACGGTCGCCGCTTTTGACCACCGTCACTTCGCGCAATTGCACGCGTTCGAAAGTGGTAAACCGCGCGCCGCAGCTGGAGCACTGGCGACGCCGCCGGATCGAGGTCGAATCCTCGGTCGGACGACTGTCCTTTACCTGGCTGTCGTCATGCGCACAAAATGGGCAACGCATTTACGGTCGGAGGCGCTTGTAGAGCATGAAGCCGGCGCCCGCGACCAGACCGAGGGGCCAGGTCACCACCGGCAATATGCCGGCCGCGATCGCGCCGACTGCCGCGCCGGTCAGCACTGGTTTGGTCGACGGATGGTTCAGCCCCTGCTTCGCCATTCCCTTGATCTCTGCGCTGGCATCCGAAACAAGATCGTGGTCTTGATGCTGCGGTTCTTTGTTTTCCATCATTCGTCTCCTTAGCGACCGGGGTAGACGGGGAAGGCAGCGCAGAGTTCGGCAACTTTGCCACGCACCTGCTCTTCGACCTGCCCGTCGCCTTCCGGACCATTGCGCGAGAGCCCTTCGACCACCTGACATATAAGAGCACCAATCTGGCGGAACTCGTCGGGGCCAAATCCGCGCGTCGTGCCCGCCGGAGTGCCGAGGCGGATGCCGCTCGTAACAAAAGGGCTGCGCGTATCGTATGGAATGCCGTTCTTGTTGCAGGTCAACCATGCCCGATCGAGGCCGGCTTCTGCAGATTTGCCGGTCACGTCCATGGCCGTTAGGTCAACGAGCATGGAGTGATTGTCCGTACCCCCGGAAACGACGCGCAGGCCGTTGGCTTCGATCCCTTCGGCCAAGGCGCGGGCGTTCTCCACAACGCGCTTGGCATAGTCTTTGAAATCCGGACGCAGAGCTTCGCCGAATGCGACGGCCTTCGCCGCAACCACATGCATCAGCGGCCCACCCTGCATCCCGGGGAAAACCGCCATGTTGAACGGCTTTGTAAGGTCTTCGTCGTCCCAAAGGATCACGCCGGAGCGCGGACCACGCAAGCTCTTGTGAGTGGTTGTCGTGACGACGTGGGCGTGGGGGAAGGGAGAGGGATGCGCGCCCCCAGCGACCAGTCCGGAAATGTGGCTCATATCTACCATGAGATAGGCGCCGACCTCGTCGGCTACCTTACGAAAAGCCTTCCAGTCCCAAACGCGGGAATAGGCCGTTCCGCCTGCAATGATGAGCTTCGGCTTGTTGGCTTTGGCAATCGCCATAACCTCATCCATGTCGATCAGTTCATCGTTCTTCCGAACACCGTAGCTGACAGGATTGAACCACTTGCCGCTCATGTTGACAGGAGAACCATGGGTCAGGTGGCCGCCCGAATTGAGGTCCAGCCCCATGAACGTATCGCCAGGCTGTAGCAGCGCAAGAAATACCGCCTGGTTCATCTGGCTGCCTGAATTGGGCTGAACATTGGCGAAACCACAGCCGAACAGCTTCTTGGCGCGCTCGATGGCGAGTGTTTCGATTACATCGGCATAATCGCAGCCGCCGTAATAGCGCTTGCCGGGATAGCCTTCCGCATATTTGTTCGTGAATACTGATCCGGTTGCTTCAAGAACGGCGCTCGAGGCGATATTTTCGGACGCGATAAGCTCGATCTTGTCCTGCTGACGCGCCAGTTCATTGCGGATTGCATCATGAATTTCTGGATCTGCCTCGGCAAGGGTGTCGTGCCAGAAACGATCCATAGGGTCGCGGTCGGTATTGGCGGGCTTGGTAGCCAAATCAGATCTCCGGTTTGGAAAGCTTGTCGACGCGGCGCTGGTGGCGACCGCCGGCGAATTCGGTTTCGAGAAATGCAGTAAGGCAAGCCTTTGCCATGTCGCTTCCGGTCAGGCGGGCGCCCATCGCAATACAGTTTGCGTCATTGTGTTCGCGCGAAAGTACAGCCGAGAGCGGTTCCGAGACAAGCGCACAGCGAACCGATGGATTGCGATTGACGCTCATGGAAATACCAATGCCGGAGCCGCAGAGCGCCACTCCGCGTTCCGCAGTGCCGTCAGCGAGCACATTAGCAAGCTTGTAGCCGAAATCGGGGTAATCGACGCTATCGCCGGTGTCTGGCCCGAGATCCGCCACTTCGTGACCCTGTTCGATCAACCATTCGCGCAATTCTGTCTTTAGGTCGATTGCGGCGTGGTCGGAGGCAATGGCTATACGCATGGGGGAGCACATAGGCATTGCCTTCGATTCGCGCGACCCCCTTGATCCCATTATCAATCGAGCGGATGCGTAGGGATGACTTTGGCATGCAACCGGAAACTTATCGGTCGCTGGCGCTTTCCAGACTTTCGATTGCCGCTCTTATTTGGACGATCGAATATGGCTTTGTGATCGTCACAGAATTCACAAGCTCCTTTGGGTGCTCTGCATCTCCGTACCCCGTTGCAAATGCGAAAGGGATGTCATCAGCCTTCAGCTCGTAAGCCAGCGGATAACTCTTTGAGCCATGCAGGTTCACATCGAGGATTGCATAATCGAACGTTTCGTTTGCTCGGCCCTCGCGCGCCTGCTCGATCGAACTGAAAACCGAAACTGTGGCGCCTTCCTCGATCAGCATGTCTTCCAGAGCGAACGCGATGATCGGCTCGTCTTCGAGCACCAGGATATGTTTTCCGTTCAAGCTCATACTTTGCCCTCAATCCGGCAATAGAGGCCGCTGGCTCGATATTCCAAGGTCGTGCGACTGTCCGGGCTTCCGAGACCTCGCTTGACCAGTCGTGATCCAAAACCGCCGGTTTGAGGCTCCACTACGACCGGTCCGTCATGTTCGCTCCATTCGAATATGAGCAAGGTGCCTTCTGTTTCGGCAGGTTGCGTTTGCCAAGTGATCTCGACGAAGCCGGCTGGCTCGCTCAACGCACCGTATTTCAAGGCGTTCGTGCATAGTTCGTGCACTACCATTGAAAGCGTGACCGCAGTTTGAGGAGCCAGAACAACTTTCGGTCCTGTGAGCGAGTATCGTGACGAATCTGAGCCTGCGGTGGCTGCCAGCGATCCGGTGACGATCGATTCCAGATCGGCAGCTTCCCAACTTCGCTCGGTCAGAAGATTATGCGCGCTCGCCAAAGCTGCGAGACGATTGGAGAATGCGTCTATTCCGGTCGAACCCGGCTCCGAGCGAAAGGACTGTTTTGCGAGTCCTTGGACGACCGCAAGGGTGTTCTTGACCCTGTGGTTGAGCTCATTGATCAAAATTCGCTGGTGTTCTTCAAAGGCCACTTCTTCTGTTACATCATGCCCTTGAACCAGAATGCCTTCGAAGTCGTCTCCACCGTGGATCGGTTGGTAGATGAACTCGAGAAACCGGGCCTCAAGTTCTCCGTCCTCGCCCGAATTCAGGAGGATCCTTTCTTTCTTGCCAAAGTATGGCTCGTTCTTGTCGAGCACGTCGTCGAGCAACTGGATGAACCCCTGATCGATAACTTCCGGCAGCGCTTCCGGCACCGTTCTGCCAACCAGCTTGCGCTGACCGACAAGCTGACGATACGCAGCATTCGCCATTACAAATCGATGATCTCGTCCACTCAGCACCGCTACGAACCCGGGTGCTTGTTCGAGCAGGGAACGGAATCGATCCAGCTCCTTGCTGGCCCCCCGATAACGTTCCTCCACCGCTTCGGCGCGCCGGGCGACGCTGGCAGCGTCGCGCTCCGAGCCCGATTGCTCCAACCCTGTGATGCGAACCGTATGCTGGAGAATATATTCGACATCGCCATTCTCATCGAGAAAAGGCGTGTGAGTGGCGCTCCATATATGGGTGTCAAAGCCGCCTTGGGCGTTTGGAATATTATACGGGATTCGAGCGATTTCGTCAGCTTCGCCAGTCTCGAGGACTCGATCGAAAGACGACTTCAACTGGCGATAACTTTCACCTTCGCTCGGGAAGGCTTCGAAAATTCCGCGCTGCTTGATCTCGTCCCATCGGCTTTCCGTGGCGCTCAGATAGGCTGCATTTGCCCACTGAATGACCAGAGATGCATCGAGAATAACGTAGGGGTTGGGAGAGCGCGCAAGCACACTCTCGAAATCTAAATTCATGCGTGCCCCGGAATACCAGCTTTTCTAACTGGATCGGGAACCTGGATTTGGCTCACCTATCCAACTGAGTAAGGAAAAGCTTGGAAAGAAAGTCCGTTCCGGGGGACAGGCAGCGGATTTCGCCGTGTGACATTTCGGTCACTCCGCTGCCTGACGCGGATATGTATTACTGGTCGAGGAAAGACCGCATCTTTCTGCTCCGGCTGGGATGCTTGAGCTTGCGGAGCGCCTTGGCTTCGATCTGACGAATACGCTCACGCGTGACCGAGAATTGCTGGCCCACTTCCTCGAGCGTGTGGTCCGTATTCATACCGATCCCGAAGCGCATGCGCAGGACGCGCTCTTCACGCGGCGTAAGGCTGGCAAGAACGCGGGTGACCGTTTCCTTGAGGTTGGCCTGGATCGCCGCGTCGACCGGAATAATCGCGTTCTTGTCCTCGATGAAATCGCCGAGATGCGAATCTTCCTCGTCACCTATCGGTGTCTCGAGACTGATCGGTTCTTTGGCGATCTTCATGACCTTGCGCACCTTTTCAAGTGGCATGGAAAGCTTCTCGGCCATCTCTTCGGGTGTCGGCTCGCGTCCCTGATCGTGCAGGAACTGACGGCTGCAGCGGACCAGCTTGTTGATCGTCTCGATCATGTGGACCGGGATACGGATGGTCCGCGCCTGATCGGCAATCGAACGCGTGATTGCCTGGCGAATCCACCAGGTTGCGTAGGTGCTGAACTTGTATCCGCGGCGGTATTCGAACTTGTCGACCGCCTTCATCAGACCGATGTTGCCTTCCTGGATAAGGTCGAGGAATTGCAGACCGCGATTGGTGTATTTTTTGGCAATGGAGATCACGAGGCGAAGATTTGCCTCAACCATTTCCTTCTTGGCGATACGCGCCTCGCGCTCGCCTTTCTGGACCATGTTAACGATCCGGCGGAATTCCTCGAGTGCCATGCCAGTCTGGCCGGCAATGTCGGAAATCTCGGCGCGGATCCGCTCGACAGCATCGGCTTCCTTCTCGGCGAAGGCCGCCCATTTCTTGTCCTTCTTAGCGCGATCGGTGAGCCAATTATCGTCCAGTTCATTGCCGATGTAGGCATCGAGAAAATCGATACGCTTCACTTTGTGGCGTTCGGCAAGGCGAAGCATCTGCCCACCCAATGCGGTCAGGCGGCGATTGAAGGCGTAAAGATTGTCGACCAGAAATTCGATTTTGGTCGCGTGGAACTGAACGCTCTCAACTTCAGCCGTAAGCTGCTCGGAAAGCGCCTCGTATTTCTTTTCCTTGGCAGGCGTGAACGCCTCGCCGCGGGCCATCACGTCGACGCGTTCCTTCTGGAGCTTCTCGAACTTTCCGAACAGATCGGTGATCCGAGCAAAGCGCTCGATGGCGTCCGGCTTGAGCGCGGCTTCCATCTGAGCAAGGGACATGGTGTTGTCCTCTTCCTCGTCATCGTCGCTCTTGGACGAACCTTCTTCGCCATCTTCGTCGTCGGAATTGGAATCGTCGTCCTCATCCTCGTCATCATCACGGATGGTCGGACCGGCGGTCTCTTCGGAGATTTCACCGTCATCGTCATCGTCTTCGGCGTCGTCGTTCAGCTTGTCGGCCGGGGGTTCCTTCGACAGCATGGCGTCGAGATCGAGAATTTCGCGTAGCTGCATTTCCTCGGCATTCAGGGCTTCCGACCATTGGATGATCGCGTGGAAGGTGATCGGAGACTGGCACAGGCCCATGATCATCATGTCGCGTCCGGCCTCGATCCGCTTGGCGATGGCGATTTCGCCTTCGCGGCTGAGCAGTTCGACCGCACCCATTTCGCGCAGATACATGCGCACCGGATCGTCCGTGCGTTCTCCGGTTGCGGTCTTTTTGGCAGCAGGCTTGGCCGCAGCCTTGCTGTCCTTTTTGGTGTCGGTCGTGATTTCCTCGACCTCGTCCGCTTCTTCAGCGGCAGCCTCGGCATCTTCGTCGCTTTCGACGATCTGCACACCCATGTCTGACAGGGCGGACTGGATGTCTTCGATCTGATCGGAGCTCATCTCACCCTGCGGCAAAGCGTCGTTGAGCTCGTCATAAGTGACGTAGCCCTTCTTCTTCGCCTTCGCGATGAGCTTCTTCACCGATGCCTCATTGAGGTCGATCAGGGGAGCATCGCCATCGTCCTTGGTCTTTGACTTGGTGGCCATAAGGTAATTCAGTCCAGTCTTCTCTTGCCCGCGGGTCGCGTAACCGCGGGGATCATGAATCCGATTCGCCGTCTGCAGCTGCCTTCTTGCGACCGAAACGCTTCAACCGCTCGTTAAGGGCCAGTAATCGCTCACGCAATCGGGCCTGTTCGGCGATGGAGCCTTCCGGGTCACGTTCGAAACGCGCAGTGGCTGCGGAAAGCGCAGCCTCAAGCGCAGGTCTTTCGACCAGCAAAGACACGGCCTCGGCCAGATCCTCGCGCGCATCAACCGGGTCGGTGCCTTCATGAAGGAAGGCGAATGATGTTTTTTCCGGTGGGGCGGGAAGGCCTCGTTCCAGCGATATGGTCGATCGCGCGGACAAATCAAGCGTTTCGGCGGCTTCTACCAATGAATCGAGCGCGGGACCGACATTTTGATCACGTCTGGCCAGATCGGACAAGGCCTCCTCGTGTCGCAGTATCTGATCCGGGAACTTCACCAGGCCGGCAATCACGGCCCGGGTCAAGGCATCGCGGGCACCTCCGGTCATCGCGCGGGTAAGGCGCTCGCGGGCATTCGGCGAAAGCGTTGGAGCGGGCTGTTTGAACTGCCCCTTCTTCCAGTCGCTGCGTGGACGAAATTCGCGCTGCGGGCGAGGGGGGAAGGCAAATGTAGAGAAGCGTTCGAGCAGTTCGCGCTTGTACAGTGCACGAATGTCGGGGTGCTGGATGTTCTCAACGTGCTCAAGGAGGCGCGCCTTGAAGCCCGCCTTGTCTTCCGGTGAATTGAGCGGTGAAGCGGCTTTTTCGAAGTCCCAGAGGGTGTCGAGCAGACTGGAAGGCTGACCCAGAAGCTCCTCGAGCGCCGTGACGCCTTTCTCCCGTATCAGATCGTCGGGATCCAAACCGGCAGGCATGCGAACGATGGAAAGGGAGTGGGCGGGGCGAAGCATGGGAAGAGCCCGTGCCACTGCTCGCATGGCGGCGCGTTGTCCGGCATTATCCCCATCGAAACACAGGATCGGCTGCTCCACCTGTCGCCAGAGCAGTTCGATCTGGTTCTCGGTCAGTGCGGTGCCCAGCGGGGCAACCGCCTCCTGAATTCCTGCATTGGCTAACGCAATCGCATCCATATAACCCTCGACTACGATCAGGCGGCCGCTTTGGCGTGCGGCAGGCGCTGCGCGGTGAAGGTTGTAGAGCGTGCGACCCTTGTCGAAGAGCGGTGTGTCGGGACTGTTCAGATATTTCGGAGCATTCGGATTGGCTTCGCTGTCGAGAATGCGTCCCCCGAAGGCAATCACTCGTCCACGCGTATCATGAATCGGCAGCATCAAGCGACCGCGAAACCGGTCGTAAGGTTCCTTGCCCTCGACGGTGATCCGCATTCCGGCCTCTATGAGCATAGGCTCGTCGAACCGGGCGAGAGCACGCTTTAGGGCCTGCCGATCTTCCGGGGCGTAACCGAAACCGAACTCCCTGATGATGGCATCTGTAAATCCTCGGCGCCCAAGATAGCTGCGCGCCTGCATCCCGTCGCTACCGCGCAACATCCCTTCGAACCATTCTTGAGCGGCGCCGGTCACATCGTGGAGGCTGGCGCGCTTCTCCGCTTGCTGGGCTGCTCGAGGGTCGGGCGCGGGGACTTCCATCCCCGCTTCGGCCGCCAGCTCTTTCACTGCGTCCATGAAGGGCATGCCCCTCTGATCGGTCATCCAGCGAATGGCATCGCCATGCGCCTCGCAGCCAAAGCAGTGGTAGAAGCCCTTCTCGTCATTGACGTAGAAGCTGGGCGTTTTCTCGTTGTGGAACGGGCAGCACGCCTTGAACTCACGCCCAGCCTTGGTCAGCCGAAGGGTACGGCCGATCACTGCGGACAGCGTGGTCCGCATGCGCAATTCGTCAAGCCATTGGGGAGACAGGGCCATGAGGTTTCCGACCTTACCCGCGCCCCGCCCAGACCGCTAGCGCGGGCGGGCGCCCTCCACAGGCTTTTCTTCTGCCGGGAAGGGGCCGGTAGCAATGGCCTGATTGCCATCGACCTCAAGGAGATACGCTTCGGCGGGGCCTTGAGGTGGCGCAGTGGATTGCCACCAGAACGTCATTGTGCCGCCCGGCTTCCAGCCTGAGCCGCGCGATACTCGCCAGATCAGGCTGCCGCTGTCGTTGGTAATCGAGATCGCGTCAGGATCGCCAAGCGTCGCTTCCGCTTCCGCAGTGGAATAACCGACCGACTGGTTGAACCCTGGAACTTTGCGGATCGTGCGGAACAAGGTCGGGGCGCTTTCCACCACCTCAGGACCGTCCGTTTCGGCCATCTGCGTGCCATCGTCTGCATCGGCAAGGGTCACGCTGTGCACGTATGTGTACACTGTCCCCTCAGGCATTTCGCCTGGTTTGCATTCAACCGTATCGGCGGGGCACGCAACATAGCTGACCAGGCGACCGATCTCGCGATTACCTGCGCTAAGCACGGTGCGAACCTCGGGGCCTTGCGGGCCGACGATTTTCGCGCCGAGTGTCGACAGATCGAGATCGGCTCCGACGAGGGTGCGCGGTGCGGCAACGGTTGGTGTGGGGGTAGGCGCGGGCTCTGGTTCAGAAGATCCGCAGGCTGCCAGCATGCCAATCGATAGGAGGGCGAGGGGGTGCTTCATGAAAGTGCTTCCTTCACCAGACTGCTTGCCTTGCTCATGTCCAGCGTTGCGCCGTGACGGCTTTTGAGTTCTGCCATAACCCGGCCCATATCTTTCATGCCTTCGGCCGAAAGATCGGTTTTGATCTCGGCGATAGCAGCGCGGGTTTCTTCCTCGCTCATCTGCTTGGGGAGAAACTCCTCGATCACTGCGAGTTCGCTTTTCTCCTTGTCGGCGAGCTCCTGCCGTCCTCCGTCCTCGTACATCTCGATCGATTCGCGACGCTGTTTGGCCATTTTCAGCAGGACGTCCGTGACGAGTTCGTCATCCTCGGGCTTCTTGTCGGCCGTTCGCAATTCGATATCGCGATCCTTGATCTTTGCCCCGATCAGGCGGAGCGCAGCGGTGCGATCCTTGTCCTTTGCCTTCATGGCGGTGACGGTTTCGGCCTGGATATTTTCGCGCAGCATGGGAATTCCCGGTGTTTGGAGGTGGTTTCGGCCACTCATTTAGAACAGTGCACCGATATGCCAAGTGTTCCGCTTGACGGGAATCGTCCCGGTCCCTAGCGGCTGGGACTTAGCACACATCGCTGGAAACCTTTTTACCCGGAGCGCCCATGGCCCTGTCCGCATCTTCGCACGCGCAACCCAAAGGCGCGACCGGAGTCCTCGTCCTTGGCGACGGCACCGTAATCTGGGGCAAGGGCTTCGGCGCCAGCGGTCACGCAGTGGGCGAAGTCTGCTTCAACACCGCGATGACCGGGTATCAGGAAGTGATGACCGATCCTTCCTACGACAGCCAGATCGTGACGTTCACCTTCCCGCATATCGGCAATGTCGGCGCGAACGAGGAAGATCACGAGAGCCGTGGGCTGGGCGCGGTAGGGCTGGTGGTGCGGCAGGAGATCACGCCACATTCGAGCTTCCGCGCGCAGAACGAGTTTGTGGAATGGTGCGTAACCCACGGAAAGATAGGGCTTTCCGACGTCGATACGCGCGCTTTGACGCGGCGGATCCGGATGAGCGGGGCGCCGAATGCGGTTATCGCTCATAATCCGCACGGAGAATTCGACCTCAAGGCCTTGAAAAAGCAGGCGGAAGAATGGGGCGGGCTGGAGGGGCTCGACCTTGTTCCGGGTGTGACGCGGGAAGGGCAGGAAAACTGGACCGGCGGGCACTGGCAGCTTGGTTTCGGCTATGGCGAAGGCAATGCCGACAAGCCCCACGTGGTCGCGATCGATTACGGCGCGAAGGATAACATCTTCAGAAATCTCGTGAAAGCGGGCGCCAAGGTGACTGTCGTGCCTGCAAAGACCTCCTTCGACGAGATCATGGCACTGGAACCCGATGGCGTTTTTCTGTCGAACGGGCCGGGCGATCCGGCAGCCACCGGACAGTACGCAGTCCCGTCAATCATACGTATGATCGAGGCCGATATACCGTTGTTCGGTATCTGTTTGGGGCATCAAATGCTCGGCATTGCGGCTGGCGCGAAAACGGCAAAGATGTTCCAGGGCCATCGCGGCGCCAACCACCCCGTCCAGCGGGTCGGGAGCGAATGGGGCGACAGCGAAGGCCTCGTCGAGATCACCAGCATGAACCACGGCTTCGCCATCGACGGCGAAACCCTGCCGGACAATGTCGAGCAGACCCATGTCTCGCTGTTCGATGGCACCAATTGCGGGATCAGCATCAAGGGCAAGAAGGCCTTCGGTGTCCAATACCATCCCGAGGCCAGCCCCGGCCCGCAGGACAGCTTCTATCTCTTCGAGAAATTCGTGGGGATGCTGGGATGAGGCGGCGATACGAAACTGCCATCCCCGGTTCTGCTCCTGAAACAGCAGGAGCAATCACTGCGCATGTCTCCTTTTACGATATGGCTAAAATCTAATGCCCAAACGCACTGACATCTCCTCGATCCTCGTCATTGGCGCAGGTCCCATTATTATCGGCCAGGCGTGCGAGTTCGACTATTCGGGCACGCAGGCGATCAAGGCGCTTAAGGAAGAGGGCTACCGGGTCATCCTGGTGAACTCCAATCCCGCGACGATCATGACCGATCCGGAAATGGCCGACGCGACCTATGTCGAGCCGATCACGCCGGAAATCGTCGCGAAGATCATCGAGAAGGAGCGGCCCGATGCGGTGCTGCCGACGATGGGGGGGCAGACGGCGCTGAATTGCGCTCTCGACCTTGCGAACCAGGGCATTCTTGAGAAATTCGGCGTCACCATGATCGGCGCCAATGCCGATGCCATCGACAAGGCCGAGAACCGCCAGCGCTTCCGCGAGGCGATGGACAAGATCGGTCTGGAAAGCGCGCGCAGCGGCGTCGCCAATACGGTCGATGAGGCGTTCGCGGTACTGGAAACCACCGGCCTGCCCGCCATCATCCGCCCCAGCTTCACACTTGGCGGGACGGGCGGCGGCATCGCCTATAACAAGGCGGAATTCGACCGTATCGTGCGCGAAGGTCTGGATGCGTCGCCCACCACCGAGGTCCTGATCGAGGAATCGCTCCTCGGCTGGAAAGAGTACGAAATGGAGGTGGTGCGCGACCGCAAGGACAATTGCATCATCATCTGTTCGATCGAGAATGTCGATCCGATGGGCGTGCATACGGGCGATTCCATCACTGTCGCACCGGCGCTGACACTGACCGACAAAGAATACCAGATCATGCGCACCGCCAGCATCGAAGTGCTGCGCGAAATCGGCGTGGAAACAGGCGGTTCGAACGTACAGTTCGCAGTCAATCCGCAGGATGGCCGCCTGATCGTGATCGAGATGAACCCGCGCGTATCGCGCAGTTCGGCGCTCGCTTCGAAGGCCACCGGCTTCCCGATCGCGCGCGTCGCAGCGAAGCTGGCTGTCGGTTATACGCTGGACGAAATCCAGAACGAGATCACCGGCGCAACGCCGGCAAGCTTCGAACCGACCATCGACTACGTCGTGACGAAGATTCCGCGCTTTGCCTTCGAAAAGTTCAAGGGCTCTAAGAACGAGCTGTCGACCGCGATGAAGTCGGTCGGCGAAGTCATGGCGATCGGGCGGTGCTTTGCCGAGAGCATGCAGAAGGCGCTGCGCGGTCTGGAAACCGGACTGGACGGATTCAACCGGATCACCGAGTTCGAAGGGCTGAGCCGCGAGATCGTGATCGCATCGCTTTCCAAGCGCACGCCGGACCGCATTCTCAAGATCGCCCAGGCTTTCCGTGAGGACTTCACGGTCGAGGAGATCGCCAAGATCACCGGTTTCGATCCATGGTTCCTGCGCCAGATCGAGGCAATCATCTATGAAGAGAAGATGATCGGCCACAATGGCTTGCCCAATGATGCGGCCGAAATGCGCCGCCTGAAGGCGATGGGCTTTTCCGACAAGCGGCTTGCCACGCTGGCCGTGCGGTCGGTGGGCGTCGCAGGCGGGCTCGGCGAAACGCAGGCGAAGCGTTCCGGCCTGCTGCATGACGCGCTGCGCGCCATGGCGGGCGCGACGAGCGAGGAAGAAGTTCGCAAGCTGCGTCGCAAGCTCGGCGTCTATCCGGTGTTCAAGCGGATCGACAGCTGTGCTGCCGAATTCGAGGCGATCACGCCCTATATGTATTCGACCTACGAAGCCCCGAGCTTTGGCGAGGCGGAGGACGAGGCCGATCCGAGCGACCGCAAGAAGATCGTTATCCTGGGCGGCGGGCCGAACCGCATCGGGCAGGGTATCGAATTCGATTACTGCTGCGTCCACGCGTGTTTCGCGCTGGCAGAAGCCGGGTTCGAGACGATCATGGTCAACTGCAACCCGGAAACGGTTTCGACCGATTACGATACGTCCGACCGGCTTTATTTCGAGCCGCTGACCGAAGAAGACGTGCTGGAGATCATGCGGGTCGAAATGTCCAAGGGTGAAGTCGTGGGCGTGATCGTCCAGTTCGGCGGGCAGACCCCGTTGAAACTGGCCGCTGCGCTGGAACGCGAAGGCATCCCGATCCTGGGCACATCGCCGGACGCGATCGATCTTGCCGAAGACCGCGAGCGCTTTGCCAAACTGGTCAACAATCTGAAGCTGAAGCAGCCGATGAACGGCATCGCCAAGAGTCGCGACGAGGCGGCAGCCGTGGCCGCGCGCATCGGCTATCCGGTGCTGCTGCGCCCCAGTTACGTGCTGGGGGGAAGGGCGATGGAAATCGTCGACAGCGAGGCCCAGCTCGACGATTACATCAACACTGCGGTGAATGTGTCGGGCGACAGCCCGGTGCTGGTCGACCAGTATCTGCGCGATGCCATCGAATGCGATGTCGACGTGGTGTCGGACGGCGAAGAGGTCCGCATTGCGGGCGTGATGCAGCATATCGAGGAAGCAGGCGTGCATTCGGGCGACAGCGCCTGCACCCTGCCGCCCTACAGCCTTTCCGGCGACATCATCGCCGAAATGGAACGTCAGGCGATCGACCTAGCCAGGGCGTTGCAGGTACGCGGTCTGATGAACGTGCAGTTCGCGGTAAAGGAGGGCGAGGTCTATCTGATCGAGGTGAACCCGCGCGCCAGCCGTACCGTGCCATTCGTGGCCAAGGCCATCGGTCGCCCAATCGCCAAAGTGGCGGCACTGGTCATGGCAGGCCAGCCGCTGACCAGTTTCGAGCCGTTCGACCTCAACCCCCATCACATGGCTGTTAAAGAAGCCGTGTTCCCCTTCGCTCGCTTCCCCGGTGCCGATCCGGTGCTTTCACCGGAAATGAAGTCGACCGGCGAAGTAATGGGTATCGACCGCAGTTTCGCGGCCGCCTTCCTCAAATCCCAATTGGGCGCGGGAATGAAACCGCCGCAGTCGGGAACGCTGTTCGTATCGGTGAAGGACAGCGACAAGGCGCTGATCGTGCCGGCGGTGCAGACCCTGCTGGACAAGGGGTTCCGCGTCATCGCAACCGGCGGGACGCAGCGCTACCTCGCCGATCAGGGGCTGAAGGTCGAACTGGTCAACAAGGTTGCCGAGGGACGGCCCCACATCGTGGATGCGATCATCGATGGCGAAGTCCAGTTGATCTTCAACACCACCGAAGGCTGGCAGTCGTTGCTGGACAGCAAATCCATCCGCGAGGCGGCGCTGGAAAAGAAGCTGCCGTACTATACGACGGCCGCTGCCTCGCTCGCCGTTGCGCAGGCGATAGCAGAGGTTTCGCCGGACCAGCTTGAAGTGCGTTCATTGCAAGACTATTATAGCTGACGAAGAATACGCCTGCTCCTCCATACATTCGAACCGCCTGGGTTCCGCAAATCGGCGGACCGGGTTTGAATTGTCCCGAGGGTGAGCATGAACAGGAAGGGCAAGGGGTCCTATGGAAAAAGTGCCGATGCTGGCCGAGGGTTATGAAAAGCTCACGGCAGATCTCAAAGCCTTGCGGGCGGAACGACCACTGATCGTCGACGCGATCGAGGAAGCTCGGGCGCATGGCGACCTGTCGGAAAACGCCGAGTACCACGCTGCCAAGGAGCGCCAGGGCCAGGTCGAGGCCATGATCGGCGACCTTGAAGACAAGATCAGCCGCGCGCAGATCATCGATCCCACGACGCTGTCGGGCGACAAGGTTATCTTCGGGGCGACCGTGACCCTGCTGGACGAGAACGACAAGCCGGTGCGGTACCAGATCGTCGGCCAGACAGAAGCCGACGCCGCAAAGGGCCGGATCAGCTACAATTCACCGATCGGCCGTGCGCTGATCGGCAAGCAGCTCGAAGAAGAGGTCGAAGTGACCGTACCTTCCGGCGACAAGTTCTACCTGATCGACAAGATCGAATTCATCTGACGAGATTTTCCGTCGCCCAACTGCAAATCGGGGAAGCCCGATGCAGATGGGCGATGGTGAACTCTCGATATTCGGCTGCAATCGTCCCGTCCACTCGCGAGCGGCGGGATTGGATTATTACGGCCTGTCTGCCTGATCAGGCTTCCGGATCGAGCAGTTTGTGAAGGTGGACGATGACGTATTTCATTTCCGCATCGTCGACCGTGCGCTGGGCATTCGAGCGCCACGCTTCCACGGCGTTGTCATAGCTGCTGAACACGCCGGCAACGTGAATGCTTTCCGGATCGCTGAAGGTTACGTTGCGGGGATCGGTGACCCGGCCGCCCATGACCAGATAGAGCGCCTGTTTGCTCTCTTTTTCTTCCATGTTCTGACTTTCTCGATGGGGAGGGAGGATGGTTGCGCCACATAGCGAAAGCGGCGCCACAGGCAAGCCTGTCGCGCCGCTCGGTCATCCTGCGATGCAGGATCGCTTGTTGATCAGTATTTCAGACGCGTGCGTAGCGAACGATAGGCCCGGCTGCCCTTGCGGCCTGCCTTGCGGCGCGAACTGCGCAGGGCATCGCCTGCAATGTCCAGCTTGTAGGAGGTGTCACGGCGAAGACCGCGAGCCGCAGTGGCTGCATTATCGCCGAAATCTTCGAAACGATCGCCTGCATATTGTGCGCCGCTGGCCACACTGTCCATCATGCGGGCGCCATAGGCCATGACTGCATCGGCAGCCAGGCCGGCGAACATACCGCCGCGGCGACCGAGATTGCGGCCGCGCCGCGTCATTGCACCGATGGCGAGACCTGCAACGAGCACACCGCCAACGACGGCGAACGGGTGGCGCTTGGTGAATTCAAGCGCACTGTCGGCAGCGTCGCGCGCCTGATCGGCAAGCGAGCGTTCCTGGATGCGCTGTTCGCCAGCATCGATGCGCGCACGAAGCTCTTCACGCTTCTGTTCGTCGCTCAGATTGCTGTCGGCACTGATGGGGGTGACATTGTTCTTGGCTGCTTTGGCCATGATTAATCTCCGGATTTCGCGTTCGTCAGACCAACGGCCCTGGAAGGGTTAATGTTCCGACCTGGGGTAATATCCGTCATCTTCATCATCGGCGTCGGTATCGATGCCGAACAGTTCCAGTATGGGGTGACGGGCGAACCAGACCACTATGGCAGCGATCAGCGCGGCGAGCGCGCCCTTGTTGTCTTCGGCGACATCGAGGGCTTCGTCGTAGAGGTCCGTCGCGCCTTCGCGCACGCGGTCGAGCGCACGTTCGCCCAAGCCCTTGTGCGCGAAGTTGGATTTGAGCGTCTTGATGTCGGCATCGATCAACGCGCGCGCGGAATCGCGCAGATGCTTGTCTTCCAGCATTCGCATTCGGCGAGAAGTCATTCATCGCCCCCTTCGAAAGCGTCACGGATATCGTCGATCCGGCCTTTGAGAAGGCGCAGCATGATCAAGCCGATCACGACAAGACTGATAGTGACGATCAGCGTGGCACCCAGCGGCCCGGTAATGGGTATGAGAGCCAGAACGAGACCAACCGTCGCCGCGATCAGGGCGAGATGGAACATGCCGAACGCGGCAAAGATGTAGATCAGCGCGCTCTTGACGCGATTGCCCACAAACCCCGCGCGGCTTTTCTGGAAGCGCAATTCGGCTTCGGCATAGGTCTTGCCGTCTTCGAACAGTGCCAGCACATCGTCCGTCAGTGAGAACTGGCGCGCCTCCGGTTCCTCCGGCTCAGGAGCGCCGTGTCCATCAGGTAAATCGAGCGGGCCGGGATAACCCTCGGCCCGCTCGTTATTATCGTCCCGCATTTCTGCCCCCGACGCCACTCGCTTAGCGCGAGCCGCGGAAGAGGCGCGAAAGCATGAAGCCGACGACCGCTGCAATTCCCAGCGCCTTGCCGGGGCTCTTGCGAACGAATTCGCGGCCATCTTCCACCAGATCGTCGACGCTCTTTTCGTCGAGTTTGCTGGCGTAACCGTCGATCGATTTGGATGCGCTGCGGGCATAATCGCCGTATTTGGCGCCGAGCCGTTCATCGACCTGATGCGCGTTTTCGTTGACCAGCTTGCTGAGCGAACGCAGGCCTTCGCCAGCCTTCACCTTACCTTCGGTAGCGAGTTCGCGGCCCTTGACCTTCGCGTCTTCACCATAGGCCTTGGCTTCGCTGACCCAGTCGTCGCCCTTGTGGCGAGCCTGGTCGCGATAGGCTGCTGCACGGTCCTTGCCTTCGGCCTTGAGCGCTGCGGCGCCGGCCTTGGCTTCTTCCAGTGCGGCGTTGAAGCGCGACTTGGCTTCGGTGCGGTTGCTCGAGGCGGTGGTGTTGGTGGCGGTATTGGTCACGGGAGCAGTCTCCTTGGCTACGCCTTTCTTCGCCACGGTCTTGCGCGGCTTGCTGGCGGTTGTTGTTTTGCTTGATGCTGGTTTCTTTGCGGCAGAGGCTTTGCGCTTGGTTGGTATGCCGTCTGGTGTGGTTTCAGCCATAGTACTCGTCCTTGCCCTCAATTCGCATTCGTCCGGCGAATTCGCCTTCGATGGTGCAACGCAACTTGCGCGCCAATGTTCCGGCGAATAGAGCGCTGCCGACTCCCCATCTGGGGGTGTTATAGCCCATTACAACACCTTTGCCCGGAGCGCTTTGACCCATGACCGCGATTATCGACATCCATGCCCGCGAAATTCTCGATTCGAGGGGCAATCCAACAGTCGAAGTCGATGTGCTGCTGGACGACGGCAGTTTCGGCCGCGCCGCCGTTCCCAGCGGAGCGTCCACCGGCGCCCACGAAGCGGTCGAACTGCGTGACGGGGACAAGGATCGCTATCTCGGCAAGGGCGTGACCCAGGCCGTCGGCGCCGTGAATACCGAACTCAGGGATTTGCTGGTCGGTGCATTCGATGCCGAAGACCAGCGCGACATCGATCTGTCCATGATCGCCCTCGATGGAACGCCGAACAAGGGCCGCATCGGGGCGAACGCCATCCTCGGCACGAGCATGGCCGTGGCGAAGGCTGCAGCGAACGCCCGCGGTCTTCCGCTCTATAGCTATATCGGCGGCGTATCGGCGCATGTTCTTCCCGTGCCGATGATGAACATCATCAATGGCGGCGAGCACGCGGACAACCCGATCGACATTCAGGAATTCATGGTAATGCCGATCGGTGCGGACAGCCTGACCGAGGCCGTCCGCTGGGGTGCCGAGGTGTTCCACACCCTGAAGAAGAAGCTGCATGAAAAGGGCTTGGCCACAGCCGTCGGCGACGAAGGTGGTTTCGCCCCCGATCTCGCCAGCACGCGCGATGCACTGGACTTCATCATGGCGTCTATCGAGCAGGCCGGGTTCAAACCAGGTGAGGATATCGCACTGGCGCTCGACTGCGCGTCGACCGAGTTCTTCAAGGACGGCAAGTACGAAATTTCCGGCGAGAGCCTGTCGCTCGACGGTCATGAGATGGCTGAATATCTCGACAAGCTGTGCCGGGATTATCCCATCTGTTCGATAGAAGACGGTATGGCGGAAGACGATTTCGAGGGCTGGAAGGCCTTGACCGACCGGATCGGCAACACCGTGCAACTGGTCGGCGACGATCTGTTCGTCACGAACCCCCAGCGCCTTCGCGAAGGGATCGATCAGGGTCTTGCGAATTCTCTGCTGGTGAAGGTCAACCAGATCGGCACGCTCTCGGAAACGCTCGACGCAGTTAGCATCGCAAACCGTGCCGGTTATACAGCGGTCATGTCACACCGGTCGGGTGAAACCGAAGATGCAACGATCGCGGATTTGGCGGTTGCGACGAACTGCGGTCAGATCAAGACCGGCTCGCTTGCACGCTCTGACCGGCTTGCGAAATACAATCAGTTGATCCGCATCGAGGAAGAACTGGGCGACAGCGCATTTTACGCCGGGCGTGAATGTTTCGGCCGCATTGGCAGCTAGCTGTTGGCGGCCATCCGGATCTGAGGGCAGAACGGCTACTGCCATTCACCTGCATATCGATAAACTGAAGCGCGCGTTCTGATTAATTGTCAGGACGCTCAGCGCTCGCTAGCGTTGCGCCATTGCTCGTTGTGGGAGAGGAGCGTGGCAGGATTTCCGGTGCATCCGGATGGGGTGACGGCCGAGTGGCTTGGCAATGTACTGGGCGGGCCGGTGGATGCCGTCCGCTGGGAACCCATCGGCACGGGTCAGGTGGGCGACAGCGTCCGCTTTCATTTCGCGAGTGAAGGGGCCGAGAGGACCCTTGCGGGGAAGTTTCCTGCTGCGGACAATGCCAGCAGAAATACCGCCGCGATGCTGGGCCTTTATCGCAAGGAGGTCGAATTTTACCGATCTGCGGCGGCTCTACTCGAAGTCCGTGTCCCCCAGATATTCTTCGCCGAAGTCGATGAGACTGGCAGCGATTTCTTCCTGTTGTTCGAAGATGTCGGCCCGGCAAGGCAGGGCGACCAGATCAGCAGTTGCAGCATAGCTGATGCTCGCGCTGCCATGAGCCAGGCAGCCGCAATTCACGGGCCTAGCTGGGGCCGACAGGATTTGCTCGAGGCATCCTGGGCCGCGCCGCCACCTGATCTTCGTGCAAAGTTGAGGGTGATGTATCCCCAGGCGCAGGCAGTATTCCGTGATCGTTACGCCGAAACCCTAGAACCTGAATACATGAGAATCTGCGACGATCTGGCAGATGCGAGTACGGAATGGTTCGAGCGGGAGGCACCAACGCAATGTCTGGTTCACGGCGACTTCCGTCTTGATAACATGCTCTTCGACATCAAGGGTGGACGGGAACGTATCGCTATCCTCGACTGGCAGACCGTCACTGCCGGCAGACCGATGACGGACGTGGGTTACCTCCTGGGGTGCGGACTGGGGCAGGCTGTTTGGCAGGAACACGAGAGGGACTTGCTGGATCTCTGGCGCGCAGAAATGCACCAGCGGGGAATCGTGTTTAGCCATGACGACATCGAAATGGATTACCGGCTCGGCATCCTGCACGGCGTGTCGACAGCCGTGTTCAGTGCAGCATTCGTCGAACGGACCGCGCGCGGCGACGCGAATTTTCTGTCTATGGCGCGCGGCGCGTGTTCGCTGGCACTTGCCCGCGAAAGTATGGCTGCGTTGAAGGAGGCGTTGTAATGGTTCTAAGTCGCGGTGACGATTACCCCATCCACCAGACGCCCGAACCCGTCGCTTATGCCGGGACGGATCGGAATTTTTACGATCGGTATTTTTTCAACGGCTACGCGCCGGATGGCAGCGGGTTCTTTGCCGTTGCGCTCGGTGTATATCCGCATCTCGATGTGATCGATGCGCATTTCAACGTGGTGCACGAAGGAATACAACACTGCGTCCACGCAAGCGCTGAGCTAAGCATGGAACGTATGGTCATGGCGGCGGGCCCGATTTCCATCGAAATCATAGAGCCGCTGAACATGCTGCGCATCCGGCTCGAGCCTTTCGATGGGATTTCCGCAGACATTACCTTTACTGGCCGCGCCTTCCCCATCGAGGAGCCCCGGTTCACTCACCGCATCGGTCCGCGCGCCTTCATGGATTACACGCGTCTCACCCAGAACGGTCGTTACACCGGATGGATCGAGGTGGACGGGACAAAGCGCGACCTCGCCGCAGGCACGATGGGCACCCGCGATCGCAGCTGGGGCGTGCGGCCCATCGGTGCCCGCGATGCGCAGCCAATTCCCGGATCACCGAGCCCGGCCTTCTTCTGGCAATGGACGCCGATCAACTTTCCTAATGGTAGCCTGTTCTTTCACGTAAATAATGATCAGCACGGCAATGCGTGGAACACCCGCGCTGCGTGGGCAGGAGAGGGCGCTTCGGTAACCGAAATAGAGGAGGGGCACGGCGGCATGCGAACGCGCCTTCGCTCCGGAACGCGCTGGCCATCCGGAGGGACGCTATCCCTGGCACTACGCGGAGCGCCTGAACAGGTCACGTTCGAACCGCTAGGGCGCTTTCAGATGCGCGGCCTTGGCTATACCCATCCAGAATGGGGACACGGCCTCTATCACGGCAAACTGAAGGTCGAGCGGGAGGATATCGATCTCTCCGATATCGATCCTCTTGCGCCTGAGAACCTGCATGTCCAATTGCCCGTCCACGTCGTTGCCAGTGACGGGGCGGAGGGCATCGGGGTGTTCGAGCAGCTGATCATTGGGCCTTTTTCCCCTTTGGGCCTCGATCAATTGCTCGACGGCGCCGCTTAGGCCGCGAACCTTCCTTGCAGATCGTAAAGCGCCAAGGCCGCCTTGCCAGCTTCGCCGCCCTTGTCCTTTTGTTGCGGATCGGCGCGGACCAGCGCCTGTTCCTCATTCTCGACCGTGAGGATCCCGTTGCCGATGGCCATACCGTCCATCGTCAAAGCCATGATCCCTCGCGCGCTTTCGCCTGCGACGATTTCAAAATGATAGGTTTCGCCGCGAATGACCACGCCAATCCCGACATAGCCGTCGTAGTGGCCGCTCTCCGAAGCTAGTGCGATTGCGCCCGGCACTTCGAGCGCGCCGGGAACGGTCAGCACTTCACAGGCGTGTCCCGCGGCTTCGATTGCCGACCGCGCGCCGGAAATGAGCATATCGTTGAGGTGGTCGTAGAAACGGGCTTCGACGATCAGGAAACGGGCCATAAATGTTACTCCGGGATTGGCATGTGATCGACGATATCGAGGCCGTAGCCTTCGATCGCCACGACGTTCGGTTGCGAGTTGCTGAGCAGAATCATTTGTTCGATACCCAAATCCGCAAGTATTTGTGATCCGATGCCGACATTGCGCTGTTCGTCGCGCCCCTGATCGCCCCAATCGGCGCGCCGGCCTGTCAGCAGGACGATGACGCCCGAACCATGATCGCCGACAACCTGCATCGCGCGCTGAAGAGTGCGTTTGCGCGGCCCGGGCTTGCCCAGCAGATCATCGAAAATGGAGATGGGGTGCACGCGGGCCAAAGTTGGCTCACCTTCGATGACCTGGCCTTTCTGCAACACGTAACTCTCGCTTCCGTCGATGGTGTTGCGATAGGTCATCAGTTTCCAGTCGCCGCCATAGTCGGATTGAAACTGGCTCTCGGATATACGCTCGACGAGGTGATCATACCGCATCCGATATTCGATGAGATCGCGGATGGTGCCGATCTTCATATCATGCTTGCGCGCGAAGCTGATCAGATCATCGAGGCGGGCCATGGTCCCGTCTTCGTTCATGATCTCGCAGATCACGCCCGATGGATTGAGACCGGCGAGGCGGGAGATGTCCACTGCGGCTTCGGTGTGTCCTGCGCGGACAAGCACGCCGCCATCGCGGGCAGCGAGCGGGAATACGTGGCCCGGGGTGACGATATCGTCCGGGCCCTTGCTGGAATCGATCGCAACGGTAACCGTGCGTGCCCGGTCGGCAGCGCTGATGCCGGTGGTGACGCCTTCCTTAGCCTCGATCGAGGTCGTGAAAGCGGTCTGCATGCTTTCACGATTATCGCGGCTCATTGGCTGCAGGCCAAGCGCTTCCACCCGTTTGCGGTCCAACGACAGACAGATCAGCCCGCGTCCGTGGGTCGCCATGAAATTGATGGCGCTGGGCGTGGCCATCTGGGCCGGAATGATGAGATCGCCTTCGTTCTCGCGATCCTCGTCGTCCACGAGGATGTACATCCGGCCGTTGCGGGCTTCGTTGATGATTTCCTCGGCGCCGACGATCACCGGCGTCTCGTCATTGGCTTCCAGAAAGGCTTCGAGCTTGGCGAGCGTGTCTGTGGTTGGGTTCCAGCTATCGTCGCCGCAATCGCGTAGCGTGTTGGCGTGGAGGCCGGCGGCCCGGGCGAGACCGGCGCGGGTCATCAGGCCCTGCGATACCAGCGTACGAACTTTTTCAATCGTGTTCATGCGATGACTGATATCACATTTCGATGTGATGTCCAGTATCTCGGTCACATTGAATGTGATGCGACAATACTCTGGGGCGATGAGAAATGCACTGAAGGGGGGTGGTGGACGCACTAGGGCTCGAACCTAGGACCCGCTGATTAAGAGCGGAGCTTTGTACTCTTTTCGTTCCTTAGAAATGTTGCGCTAGACTACGCTCAAAGGCTTGAAACGGTTGGAGTTTTTCCGCCGTGGATTATTTTAGCCTACGCCACGACTTTCTGACATCTGATTACGTGGCGATTACGTGGAGAGAGCGTCTCACCATGCCAAATCAGTCGATCACGGTCCGCACCATACGTTCTATCAGTCCCGATCCGAAGCGCGACATTTACGTGTGGGACACCCGTTTGAAGGGCTTCGGACTCCGGACCACTCCGAAAGGAGCACAGTCCTTCGTTTTTCAGTATCGCGTCGATGGCGGCCCAGCTCGTCGCACGACAATAGGACCGGTGGGAAGTCCCTGGACGCCGGTCACTGCACGCAAGGAAGCTGAACGGCTTCTCATCAAGGTTTACCAGGGAATCGATCCCGTCCAAGTCGAGCGTGAAGCCAAGCGGAGGAAGGCAACGCTCAACTTTCGTGCCTACTGTGAGAAGTTCACCGAACTCTACCTCAAGGAGAATTGGCGGGGAACTCGGAAAAAAGCGGATTACACATTGAGGAACGTGGTTATTCCCCGTTGGGGAGACCGGTCCGTCGAAGAGATATCGCGTGCCGATATCGTCAAGGTATTGGATGATTATTCTGATCGACCGGCTCGTCGCAAGGACATCCATTCCGTTTTGCGCAAGCTCTTTAACTGGGCAACCGACCGGCAGGATATCGAGGTTTCTCCGCTGGCGGGAATGAAGGCGCCAAAACCAGTTCCAGCGCGTCGCAGGGTGCTGAGTGATGACGAAATCGTCGCCTTGTGGAAAGCGAGCGAGCAGGCTGGCTGGCCGTGGGGTCCCTACGTCCGCATGCTGATCCTCACGATGCAGCGACGCCAGGAAGTTGCCGAAATGGACTGGTCGGAGGTCGATCTGGATGATCGCAAATGGACGCTTCCAGCCGCTCGCGCGAAGAACGACGAGGAACACATCATTCCTCTTTCAGACCTCGCGGTGCAGGAACTTCAGAACCTTACCCCCAAGAGCAGAGGACTGATCTTCACCACCACAGGCGGAACACCTATTTCCGGCTTTTTCAAGGCGAAGAAGTCCCTCACTGAGGTCATGCTTGCCTATATGAAATCGAAGCAGATCGAGAATGGCGGCGACTCCGACCAGGTCGATATTCCGAACTGGCGCCTGCACGATATTCGCCGGACAGGTGCCACCAATCTCCAGTCACTCGGAGTTCCGGTGGAAGTCACGGAAAGCGTGCTGAATCACATCAGTGGCACGCGGGCAGGGGTTGCCGGTATCTACAATCGCTACAAGTACGACGCAGAGAAGCGCACCGCACTAGAAGCGTGGGATGCCAAGCTCAGGTCACTAACGGAGTAGGCGCTCAGGCCTTCTTCTTCCGCCCGCGCTTCTGGCCCGGCTTGCGACCTAGGCCGATCTTCACAGCAAGATCGCGGCGGGTTTCAGCATATTCGGGAGCGACCATAGGGTAATCGGAGGACAGATCCCAACGCTGGCGATACTCGTCTGGCGTAAGATTATGCTCGGTAGATAAATGGCGTTTCAGCATCTTCATTTTCTGGCCGCAGTCCAGACAAACAAGATGATCTTTCTTCAACGAAGCCCGCACCGATACCGCAGGCTCCGGGCGAGCTTCAGACGACAAGCCTCCGCCAAGACGGGAAAGCGCGGCATGCACGTTCGAGATGAGGCCAGAGACGTCGTCTACACCCACGCTATTGTTGCTGACATGTGCTGACACAATATCGGCAGTCAATGTGATCAGGGTTTCTTTATCCAGCGCAGTATCTTCCATTAGGCCCTCTCTTTTGTAGCAATCCCGCGATTGCAATTTAATTGAAGTCCATTGCAGTTATGCCGCACCCTGCACATAAACAAGGCGCGTTTCTTGCCAATTCAGGATCGGGATGCTCCTGATAAAAAACCATAGCGCTATTTCTGCGGCGATGAGTAGCATCGCCATCTCCGGCACTACTTTTATCTCTGGCGAGCATGGCTCTGCCATGCCGCCTGCCTTCCGGCGAGGATGGGAGGGGGAGGGAAAACCGCAAACCGATGCCCTGGTGCGGGCCAGCGGGCAAAGCCCGCCACCCGGGGGCGTCTGTTTGCGGTTTCGGGAACGAGAGGGCGAAGCCCTTGGCGTTCCCACGCAAGGATCGCGTCAGCGATCGGTACAAACAATGGTACCCTTGCGACGGCGCGAAGCCGCCGGACGTCCTGTGCGCGCGATCAGTGCGCCAGCGGGTGTCCGGCAATGAGAGAGGCAAGAGTGCCTGCGGGTTAGCTCAAAAACGCCGCGCCCTCAGGAGCGCAGAATGCGCGGGACAGAGCGCGTCCTCCGGAAACTCCCGCTCAACTTACAACTGCTCCTGATCGTCACCCGAATGGGCCGGGACTACAGGCCCGGTCCGCGCAGCGGATAGAGCGGGTCGCCCGCAAGGGCAGCCCAACCCACACTTTGGTCTGCGTGGAAAAGTAACATTTCTTTTTATGACACTCTAAAGACTGCCGATTTTTAGATGCAAAAGTGCTGGCGACTATGCCGCGTCGGTGAAAAAAGAAAACAATCGCGGCTCACGCGGGAATTGGATCTCGTCATCCCACTGGAATTGATCGGCGCGTTCCCGAACTACAGTCTTCAACTCTCCGTTCTTGTCACGCTTTTTACCGAGGATGACAACCTCGCCCTCGTCCCGAAGCTTGGCTAGGCCACTGTCGACGAGCTTTCCGACCACCGGCGTATCGTTAGCTCGCGATTCGAATAGCGATCGCTTCGTGACGATTCCTCCGTTCTTCCAGCTCTCCTGCAAAAGCAGTGGGATCTGCTCGAGGAGCTGCGATTTCGAGCGAGCTTCGGCGTCGTCGTCAAACATGTAGTCCATCATGCCTTGCCTAACATCGACGTTGGGGTCGAAGCCGAGGGCATTGAGGCCCGCACTGCCGAAGTGCTCCATCGTGTTGCTCGTCTCCCAGAACACGTTGCCCATCTCCTCGCGAGCCTGATGGTGCTTGGACAGATGGATGAGCCAGTAGTCCCGGTGGGATTCCGGCGGATGGACGAAGAACGGAGTGTAGAACGCTGCCCCGGTACAGTCGAGGATATGCTTGTAGACCGTGTTCTGAATGGCCCGCTTCCAACCCTTCGCCCCATTCTCATCCTTCATCTCGAGCAATGCCCGGACATCCTCGCGTGCATAGTCGATTGCCGCCAGCGCGCTGAGGGTCGACGTCTTCTCGTGCAAGAGGTTGATGAGAGAATCGACCATGAAGGTCAGGACCACCTCGGGATTGATCAGCTCTGCCATGATGCGCCTGACGGTGGCGAGCTTCACGTCACTCCAGCCGTACTGGTCGAGGAAGAAGAGCGAGCGATGGGCGCGCCCTTTCTTCCTTATCGCCGTGATCACGTCCGGAATGGCTTCCTCGAAGGTCGAAGCGACTAGTCTGATATTGTTGCCGATGAGATTCCCGTAGCCCCGCTTGATGAGTTCGTCGCGCAGGAAGGCGACATGAGCGGCCTTCTCGTCGATGAAGACGAAGTCGACATCGAGATTGAAGTCCTTCCTTCTGGCGGTCAGCGTCATCCTAGCGGCCTCGATCGCTTCGATAAGTCGCAGGGGTGAACCGGAGATGGTGGCGCCATCGAGATCGTAAAGACCACCGCCGCAGAAGCCATCGACAATCGTAACTTTCAACTGAGACTGCACGTGGTTCTTCGTAAGAGTGCTGATGTATCGGTCGACGTAATTGTCATATATGTCGTGCTTGGCGATGCTGTGTTGTCCGAGCGCCGGCAGAGGCTTACCGGGTCCCCAGTGGTACCCTGTTTTGTACTTGGCCCCGATCACACGTTGTGGACGAGCAAGCTGGCTCGATCCCGGTAGGGCCAGGCCGAGTTGCGCCGGATTGTACTTTTTGGACATTCTTGTGGCTCACTCGGAACGGGACGGGAACGTAGATCATGTGACGCTAGGACTGATTTTGTCCAGCCCCCAAGCGTTGACTTTTCCGCCTTTTCTCTCCGACGAGGCATCATTCGGTTGCCTCGTGATTCGCGTCGTGACATTGTTTCTATTATGTTCCGAGGTGATTATGGCTGACAACAGTGCAATCGAATGGACAGACTCAACGTGGAACCCGGTCACCGGGTGCACGAAGATCACGGACGGCTGCGAGAACTGCTACGCCGCGCGTTTCGCCGAGCGCTTCCGTGGTGTGCCCGGGCATCCTTTCGAGAACGGATTCGACATCACGCTGAAGCCGC
Organism: Qipengyuania sp. L-5Y; assembly: GCF_056859455.1. Taxonomy (NCBI): domain Bacteria; kingdom Pseudomonadati; phylum Pseudomonadota; class Alphaproteobacteria; order Sphingomonadales; family Erythrobacteraceae; genus Qipengyuania; species Qipengyuania sp. L-5Y. The sequence goes on from NZ_JBSXOM010000021.1 coordinate 115,463, forward strand.
ACAAATTGGACCAGCCGATCCGCTGGAAGCGCCCGAGGACGATCTTCGTGAATTCAATGAGCGACCTGTTCCACAAACAGGTGCCAACCGAATACGTCGATCAGGTCTTCGATGTTATGGAGCAGGCCGACCACCACCGATATCAGATCCTCACCAAGCGAAGCTCACTGATGAGGAGATATCTGAGGCGGCGTTATGCCGACCGCGCGGCGCCGGATCACATTTGGCTCGGTGTCTCAGTCGAGCACGCGGGAGCACGGTCCCGGATTGATCATCTCCGCCAGGCACCGGCCGCCGTCCGCTTCCTGTCTGTGGAACCTCTGATCGGCCCCACTGGTCCTCTCGATCTCGAGGGGATTCACTGGGTCATCGTCGGGGGGGAAAGCGGCCCTGGCTGCCGCCCGATGGAGGCCGATTGGGTCCGGGAAGTTCGCGACGAGTGTGTTCGCCAGGGCGTCGCCTTCTTCTTCAAGCAGTGGGGTGGCATCCGTCCGAAGTCGGGTGGCCGCACTCTTGACGACCGACTCTGGAACGAAATGCCGCGAGCAGCATAGCTCGCAGTCACGGATGCAACTTGGGATAGTGTCGACGGCGCCAGCATTCGATTTCCGCACGCTCGTCGGCATCAATGTCATAAAGTTGGTAGACCACGGCATCGATTTCGGCAGCCTTCGCGCGAAAGTCGTATGCGGGATTTTTCTGTTGCTGGGCAACGATCTCGTCGACGAGGTCAGAAATCTTCTTCGCCTCGGAAGGATCAGGCATCACGATCGGCAGATCGTCGATCTGGCTGTCCACGCCGTGATTGATGAAGCTCTTGGCGAAATAGCGCAGCAGCGATGAGGAGAGGATACCGAGGAGCACCCGGCGGTCTAGGACATCACACAGGATAACCGAACCCTTCTGGTCGAATACTCCGCCGTGGCTGAGACGATAGGTCGGCGAGTAGATCCCGGTGTTGGAGAAGCTGATGCCGGTGCTGAAATACGATTCCGAGTTCTGGAACCGCGCACCTTTCAGCGTTTTCATCTCGCTTACCGCGTTCTCGGACCAGTCCACGTAGAACTCCACCGGCCTCCAGTATTCGGCCAGCAGTCCGTTTTCGATGTCTGCCGCGCCTGACTTGTCGAGGGGAACCCAGTAACGATCAGCAGTTGGGTCGTTTACCTGGATTCCCTGCGCTTTCTCTATATCGGTGAGGCCTGCAAGCGCCTTCCCATCGACAACGCGGCCTAGATCGACATCCTGATAGCCGCCAGCTGCCGCACCACCGGTTGCACCTGGCGCTACGCGATAGAACCGAGTGTTCGCCCCTGACTGAAGCCCGATCTTCACGCTAGCGATCTTGCCCAAGCGAACGACCGCTCTCGTCCTTATGGTCTGCGCCCTGACGGAGAGCGTCTGTCCCTTCCCGTGAGGAAGGCTTAGATCGATGGGCACCATCGTCATGTCGGCCATGAAGTCGTAGAGTGAGGGCCTGCCCTCGAAAATCGGTTTGTTGCGATAAGACGGGATGACGCCCTGCCGTACCTTGTACCGCTTGGCGATTTCGTCTTCGAAAGGCCATGCTTTATGGGCATCGGGGTCGGCCAGGATCGCTTCATATGCGCGAGCGAGTTCCGATCCATTGGTCTTGGGGTGGAAGCGCCAGAAATCGTAGAACTGGTAGTAGTTCTGCTCCCGGGCCTTCGGATCGTCACACCGCTCCAATTCGAGGATCACCGGAAAGGTGTCGATCCCAGGGAAGGTGGCCCGGTGCAGTTTTATCACCCTGATGATCTTGGATCGGGAGAGGATGGTCTCTCTCAGCTTCCTGTGACTCCCAATGGTCAGGAAAGACGAACTGACTATGAAGATGACCCTTTTCCCCTCGGGCAGCCTCGCCAGTGCGTTCGCAATGAAATAACCGTAGCTGTCCTTGCTCTGCAAATCGTAGATCGCATCGTAGCCCGGCCCTTTGAGTACTTTCACACCATAGGGCGGGTTGCCGATGATCAGATCGGGATCGATCGCACGTTGAGCGCTTTCCTTCAGATTCTTGGCGGATGCCAGATCGGACGTTTTATGGATGTCGAAGCCCACGTTCGGATCGACGGTGATCGGATCAAGCGAATTCTGCGTATCGACCGAAAGGTCGGCCCGCCATACCTGTCGGCCAGACCCTTCGCCTCCCGGTGCTACGTTGTCTTTCAAGTGCTCAAGGAAGGTCGACAGCAACGTGAGCTGGACGGCGAACGGGTCGATGTCACGACCGTAGACGTGGGTAAGCGCCTCGGCATGCGCGAGTTGGGGATCCTCAACGAATGAAGCGGCCTTGCGCTCTTCCATCACCTCGTCGACGTATCGACGGTAGATTTCCCGGAAGAAGTGCCCGGATCCGCATGCAGGTTCGACGATCTTGTGGCCGCGGAACTTTCCCAGCGCGAGCCTTCCCAACTGGACCATGAAACGCATTGTCACGTCAGGGGTGTAGACCGCCCCCAACTCAGAACGGATTTCATCACCGATCAGCTTCTCGTAGAGATCGCCGATCACGTTGCTGCGCTTGGAAGCCGAGCCATAGATAATCGCAGTTCGGATATCGATCGAAATCAGTTTTTCATGGATGATTTCGAGGGTCGCATCGGAGGGCATGAACCTGTCATAGTCACGCGCCTGGAATAGCTGACCATATCGGCTCATGTTGACTGAGAAGCCGTAGCGGAAAATGTCCGCCCACGACACGTTGGCAATGTCCATGCCGAGCTTTCGGTAGAAGGCCTTCGAGCGGGCGAAGACCTTGAGAGCGATCGCTGTATCCTCAGCGTTCAAACCGTTCAGAACCTTATATCCGAAGAGGCCGCCGATCTGGTCGTATTCGCGATGAGGGAAAAGCGTGTGTATTACCCTCTGGCTGTCGCTCCCACGCGCCAGGTCCTCGATCAGCTTGATGAAAAGCACCTTGATCGTGAAGTGCAGTGCTACACCCTCGATCGCCTGCCGTATCGCTTCCTGAGTTCTTGCTGCTTCTGTACTTCCCTTGGCGGTCTCGCCCAGAAAGGTCCGGCGAGCTTGAATGATCCGCTCGAGATGGTCGCCGAACGAATGCTGCTTGAGATCGAACTTTGACGTCGCCGGATCGCGGAACAAGGCGGCAATATCACTGGCAATAGCAGTCTTGAACGACTTAAGCAGCCTTAGAAGATCGGCCTCGGTAAGCATTTGGCGGACTTCGCCGGGGACTTCGGCGATGATCTGCTTCCATTCCACGACCGGAATGTCGTTGTATATCGGCCTTCCATCGATCGGATTTATGGTCGTCGAGATCTGGAGGAAGCGATGCTCCCGTCCGTTCGAAACGACGAGAAACGGGACGGGGCGGTCAAAGAAATCGGAAGTAGCATAGCTCCGCGCTTGGGCCACGTCGTCGTCCGTCAGATCATGCCTGTAGCGCTTCCCCTCCATCACGACGTAGGGATAACCGCCGGAGAGATAGAGCCCGTCGTATCGCCCATGTCCCCCGTCGCCATTCGGTAGGGTGTGCTGGGCTTGGTAGTCCAGGCTGGAGGCGTCCGGGAAGTGGTGCTGCGATGCGAGCCAGGGCAGGATCAGCTTATCGACCGTGTCCTGCTCGGTGTAATCTTCGAACTTCGGGTTCAACTGGCTAGGCACCAGGAGTCTCCTTCTTCGCCAGTAACTGTGCGCCGCCCATGCCAGCGGCATCCTCGATCGATCCGGGTATATGTATCCATTCGGCATCCAGAGCCTTTAGGCACTGCATCAGGAAGACAGTCGTGAACCGCCCGCGAGCCACCTTGTTGCGCAAGTTCACCTCGTTGTCGTGCACGCCGATGGTTTCGAGCCGTTCGGCAAGAACAGCGTAGGACACGCCCCGCTGCATCATCGCGGCACGCAGAACGTTTTTGGCGAGGTCTTCCCAGATTTTCTCGTCCGTCGGCATCGTGACTCAACTCCAGATTCACTACCTTCTAGGACCGGCACAACCGACGGCAAAGCCTTCTGCCAGTGATTCTGGCGGCAGATACATCCATATGTGATTATACATACCTAGACCGGATGGGTCAGATTGGCATATATGATGGTATAAACCATCAATATCCATGGTGCAGGATTTCTTTGCTTCTCCCCAGTTACGTCTGCTTTGCCCCTATTGCGTCCGGAATCCCACTGTCCATTCCGCTCCCGAAGCGGTCCTATGCGATGGGCGCGGCGAACGGCATGAATGGCGCCGAGTCCTGCCTACCCGGTTCCTGAGGGAATAGGCAAAGCTGCCATTCGTAACGATGGACCAGACTGCCTACGCCTACACAGCCGTCCTTCGCGACCACATGACAGTTCATCGTTATCTGCCGATCATCCATGCAGGAAATCGGCAATCCCTTTGGTGAGTTGCCGTATTTGCCTCAATAAGAGAAAAATTGCGAGTAGCGTTATTGGCGTGATAGGAGTGAATATGGCCATGCGGGGCGGCTAGATTTAGTGAAAATCGGGGACGGCGAAATTTTGGAAGCAGCAGACATTGCAGAGCAATTTGAGAAGCATCTCAATAGTCCCAAGCAGTCTTGGCTGCTTGGGGCTGGCGTCAGTTACCCGGCAAACATTCCTCTAATGCTTGCCCTCACAAAGCGCGTGCTTCTTCTAGCCCACTCAATTGTGTTCTCTGACGATGCGGAAGCGCGATCCGTGCTGGACTTTATTACAGGGGATTGTGGCGATGCCTCGCACATTGAGCATCACCTTACCCATCTTGGAGATCTGATATCGATCGCAGAGCGTTCGCGAACAGGATGTGTTGAAATTGGCGGCGCGCGCGTCGCCAAGGAGAAGCTGGTCGATGTTCATAGCGCCTTGATCGAATTAATCGCTTCCATCGTCCGCTGGGGTTACCAAGCGGGCTGGAAAAATGAGGATGGGTCGGTCGGTCAAGCGGAACGCGTCGGCGAACCCTCACAGTCAATTGTGGAAATAACTGGGCACAGTCAGTTCGTGAGTGCGATCTATGGCCCCGGGAGGGCCGGTCTAGAGTTCGTTCGCACGCCGGTAGAGTTTTTCACCACCAACTACGATACGCTCCTGGAAGATGCCTTGGCGCTCTCGGGCGTTGAGTTCGCGGACGGCTTCACCGGAGGCGGTGTGGGGTTCTGGAACATGAATCACTATGATCATCGTCCCGGGGTAAGAGCCGTCGTCTCAAAGCTCCACGGATCGATAGACTGGTATCGGCCAAAAGCAGGAAATGCGACTTTGCTCCGTATCAGGCACGGCGACACTTACCCAGCGCATGGTGGTGCGGTGATGATCTATCCACAGGCCACGAAATACATCAACACTCAGCGCGATCCATTCGCCGAACTTTTTCAGCGGTTTAGAAATAGATTATCCCAAGGCAGTGATCATGTGCTCCTGATCTGCGGATATTCTTTTGGGGATGACCACATCAACGCTGAGATCGAAATGGCCATGGAATCGGGCAGGAATCAATTGACGATTGTTGCTTTTGCGGATGAACCAAACGACACATTGCCGCCGACCCTCCAACGCTGGATGACAGCTTCTTGGGCAAATCAGCTGTTTATTGCTAGCCCGAAGGGGCTCTATCAGGGAAGCGAGGGACCCGTTTTCCCAGGCGCGACTGGAAAGCGCGACTGGTGGACGTTCGGGGGCGCATCCAAGCTGTTCAGCGAAGGTCTGCCCAATGATATTCAAGAGGCGATGGCATGATGGCGTTCTCGCTAGACGCCGATCTTGAAATCGGCACGGTTTTTGAAGTCGCGGGGAACGCGATAAAGGTTACCCTCAAACGCGATATTACCGAACTTACACGGAGCCACAGCGGACGCGTCTACGACGTTGGACAGATTGGTAGTATCATCAAAATGCACCTCGGGCGGAGAATTATTTTCGCCACGGTCAAGCTGCTCAGACTCCAGTCAGACGAGGAGACCGCCTCACTCGCGCTGCAAGGCAAAGCCGCCGATCAGGACCGTCGAGTTATCGAAGCGGATCTTCTAGGAGAGGCTTGGTTTAACTCCGCAGACAAGAAGTTAAATTTTAAGCGGGGTGTTTCGACCTACCCCTTGCCCCTGCAAGCGGTCCATCTGATAACGAAGGACGAGACTGAGCAGCTTTTCATTAGCGCTGAAAAATCCGCCGAAGATGGGGCGGACCGCCATGTCCCGATCGGCAATTATGTCGGTGCGACCCGCGTACCTTGCAGAGCCAACATGGACCGCCTCTTCGGCCACCACTGCGCAGTCCTCGGTTCAACGGGCGCGGGCAAATCGAGCGCTGTAGCTGCAGTTCTGCATTCGGTTCTTGAACACGAATGTCATCCCGATAAGGGCACCAGGCCCTGTATCATCTTAGTCGATCCTCATGGGGAATACGCTTCCGCGTTCCATGGTAAGGCGAAGGTTTATCGCGCTTATGACGCGCTGGGTCAGAATGCCGAGGGAGCCGAAACGCTGAAACTGCCGTATTGGCTGATGTCGAGCGATGAGCTCCGATCCTTGGTTATCGGCAAGACTGAGTTCGAGGCCACGTCCCAGGCCAACACAGTCTATAAGGCCTTAGCGCACGCCAGAATGGTGGGTGCTGGCATCGCTCGGACGGCACTCGGGGATATCCCTGCCGACTTGCCCGCCGGTCAGCACCCGGAGCAGCCGATGCCGATGCCGGGAGTCGGGGAGGACAAAATTGTCTCCTTCGACCGTGACAAGCCTCGTCCCTTCAAGCTTGCTGAATTTCATGCTCACATTGTTGGTCGGCAGGCAAAACGACCGCAAGGTGGAGGCTGGGGCGATGTTACGGCTTCTGACTTCCAAAAGGACTATGCGTCTATCCTGAATAAGTTTCGCGTTCTCACGACTGACCCGCGTGTTCGTTTCCTCATGGAAGAACATAGCGAAGCGGCACCATCACTGACCGAGGTGTTGGGTCAATTTCTCAATGTCGATGGACAAGCAGAGTCGTGTCTCAAGATCGTGGACATCTCAGGCTTGCCAAATGAAGTGGCAGGTCCTCTCACCGGCGCGATCGCGCGACTTCTATTCCAGTATAAACTTCATCAGACCCGCGAGGAGCGTGAACGCGATCCGGTGCTCTTCGTCTGCGAGGAAGCCCACCGCTATGTGCCAAATCGTGGCGAAGCTCAGTACGAAGTGGCGCAGACTGCCATCCGCCGATTGGCTCGCGAGGGGCGCAAATACGGTCTAGGTCTGATGCTCGTCTCGCAGCGACCATCTGACATCGAGGACACAGTGATCTCGCAATGTAATTCGTGGATAGTGCTACGCCTGGCCAACAGCAGCGACCTAGAGCACGTTTCTCGAATCCTGCCGGACAGTTTGGCGGGCATGACTAGAATACTTTCGTCTCTGCCTCGGCAGGAGGCGCTTTTCGTCGGCGAGGCAGCGGCGATTCCAGCGAGAATTCGGTTGCGTACTCTCAGAAAGGATCAGTTGCCGAATTCCCATGACATTTCATTTGCCGAAGGCTGGTCGTCCGAAGGCACAACCAACGCAATCTTGACGGGGGTGGTCGAGAGAATGACCGCTTGACCACGGCTTGCTGCTACCACGTGATAGCTGCAAAACGGTTGGCCGCTTTGGCGACCCTAACCACCGATTTAGTTTCCTCGTTCAACGTGGTAGTGGTTTGCAGGGGCCACCCTTGCTTGCCTGAACGGAGTGCGGCTTTCTGCTTCTCCCGTCCAAATCCAGACTGTGTCCAGCGCCAACGTCGCTGACGCTCGGCGATGATCCGCTCGATGCCCGCTTTCAAGAAACTGACGACAGAGGGCGAACGACTGGATGAGGGGCGCACAGCCGACATAGATCTCATCTGTCGGGTGATGACGGACCGACCTGGGGGATCATGGAGAGGAGCAGACCGCCCGCCATCGACACCGAGTATCGCTTGATCGCGGGTTGCCGCGCCACATGACGTTTCTACGCCGGGACCGCCCCTCCTACGCTAGCGCGCCGCTCTTCAGGCAACTGTGCGCAAGGTGCATCCGAACGTGTCCCCAAGAACGAGTACGGACCTCTTCTCAGAAGCTCATTTGTTGCATTGCTGCTCGATTCTGCGAGGCGCCGTCGCACTCTGCATTGAAAACAAAAGGATTTCAGAGGGCAGGGCCAGCAGGGCACCTTGGGTGCAGTCGGCAAATGATCAGCAAAACCAACCACCTGCAGCCCGTCCGACGGCGCTGCTTTTATCTCGCCATCTTATTTGGCTTCGTTTTTGAGCAAGTATTCGCCATCGTCGTTTCCTCTCTTTAGCACTAAAAGACCAACTATTCGACGCCAATGTAGG
>NZ_JBSXOM010000022.1:0-10306 GCF_056859455.1 Qipengyuania sp. L-5Y
TCCGCCACCCGATAGCCGCGCTCGGTGATCTGCGCCACTGCATCGCGCTTGAACTCGTCGCTGAAATTAGCCTTGCCCATCGTCGCCTCCTGTCCTCAAAATTAGGAAAGAAAGCGTCCACAAATCTAGGGGCTATTCAGATTTGATCACCCTATCATCGAAGAAGAGCTTCGCTTCGGGAAGATGGATCTAGTCGCAATGGTGCGCGGCAGAGGCGAGGGAATTCCGGAAGATGCATTGACTGATCTGGGTCGTTTCTCGTTTGAAGCTCACTGGTACAACCGTAGGCGAATAAAAGCAGCCGGTGGGATGGATCGAGAACAGATCCTGAAGCTCCACAGGCAATGGGCGGGTATCCGCATGTATCGCGACGACTTTCGCGTGTACCCCTATGGACAAGAAAAGGATGATTGGCTTGAGCTCGATAGAACGGCGCTGATGTCAAAGGGATACTTGCTCAACAAAATCCAACTTGTCGGTCAGGTTAATATCAGCCGCAGTGCCAATCCCGGCTTGGTCGATCAGACCAATCGAGAGGGGTTGCGGGAAACCCATGAACAGCAGGCCATGCTTAGGATCGTACAGTTATCCATCCAGGATCAGCTGCGCAGTGCTATGAAACGGGCTGAGACCAAATACAAACCGAAGAGAGCGAAGCCGGTTAAAGCCAAGACCGAGATTACAAGACTCAAGACGCGCGCACAAAAGGCTATCAGTAATCTGCGTGCGGTCACGCCTCGTAAAGATCAGGAGAAGATTGAGGAGCTACAACAAACGTTGCATGAACTCACCGAATTGGCAAAAATCCTTCGTGAGAGGAACGCCGAGGTAGAAGGTGATGCAAAGCTCATGCAGGATATGGCCGGCATCGGGCTTTTGGTGGAGATAGTAGCTCACGAGCTCGCGCGAACCTCGGAACACGCTTTGGACCGTATCAGAGAAATTCAAAGCACTGCCACGTCGGACGAAGTTGTTGCCGGGCTCGACGGCTTGGCAGCCTCAATGAAAAGCATTCACAAGAGGCTTCGAATTCTCGACCCGCTCAGTGTGAGCGGACGGCAGGCTCCAGAAACCTTTTCGCTCACAAAGCTCATAAACGAGACCCTAGAAGATCATCAAAGCCAGTTCGCAAGACATGGGATCACGCTATCCTACGACCCACCGGCCGATCCTATGAAGATGAAAACAGTGATGGGTTACGTCGTGCAAATTTTTGAGAACCTGCTTGCAAACTCAGTCTATTGGCTGAGTTTGGAGAAAGACAATTCGCCTATGTTCGAACCGCAAATTTCTATCGAACTTCTCCCATCACCAAATAGAATTGTGTTCTCAGACAACGGACCCGGTATCGATCCCGAGCACCAAGATCGAATCTTCGAAATGTTTTTCTCCCTCAAAGAAAGTAAAAAACGGCGCGGTCTAGGACTTTATATTGCCCGCGCCAATGCGACGGCCGCAGGGGGGTCGCTCGAATTGCGTGATGATCTAGAAAATGCCTTCGGGCGTCTCAATACTTTTGAATATTGTATTTCGGAACGAGCTTGATGGATCTGAGCGATATAGGCGTAAAGACCGCGCTAATTGTTGACGACGGTGTTGATCCGTCTCCGCTAGTGTCGGACCTTGGCGCTGTAGGTGACGACTGGTCTGTGTTTTGGGCTGACCTGAGCGAAGCCGACACAGAACTGTTGGCCCGCATCTATCCGGAATATACAGATATCGATGCCGAGGAATTAAGCCAAGATCAGGCCTTTGTGACGCTAATGTTCGAAAATCGTTCCGCGTTCTCGAATGCGGCTCTCGACAAAGTGTTTGAAACTTTTTTGGGCAATCAGCGACAGGTTCGAAAATTCATCGACGTAGCCTCTGGTAAGCTTGAAACGATTGGCTTGCAGGTCACGGAGGTCGGTCGTGATTTCGAGGGAAGCGCGATAGAAACGGACCTCATAATTTTGGACCTGTTCCTTGGTTCTTCCCAAGCCAACAAGGACAAAGAGCGGTCGATTTACGGATTGAAGGGGGTTCTAAAAAACCGCCCTGACAACCCTCCCATGGTCCTTTTGACATCCGCGCACAACGATCTTCACACTCTGCGTCATGAATTTCGTGATGACACTGGATTGCTCGCTTCCGGATTCCGAACGATCAAGAAGTCCGAAATCCATGAGGATGGCCGGTTGGAACAACTGGTTTTTGAGCTCGCTGAACATCGTGATGACGCGTTGAAGCTTTGGGCATTTCTTCAGTCGTGGGATGCTGGGATATCGAACGCTCTGAAACGCGCAAAAAAAGAGGTCAGAAAACTGGACCTTGAAGATCTCTCTCATGTGAAACGGATGCTTTCCACTGAAGGGGTCCCCCTGGGCGGCTATATGGTCGACATCATGGATGCCGTATTGGCGCATGAACTAGAAGCAGACCAAGGCGTCATCGATGCAGCAGCCAATCTCAACTCTTTGCAGGCAACATCCTATCCTCCGAACTCCATCACAGGGAACAAGAACACGCTTGAAGTCGTGCGTAAGACGCTTTTCGTGCACAACAATAGACAGCAGCTCGATCCTTCTGAAGGCTTTCCCGTCTCGTTGGGAGACATCATTGCGATACCTGCTGAAGCGGATAGAGACGAGGTACGTAAGAACACAATATTTGAAAGCGAAGAGCGACGCGTCTTTCTCGTCCTGACACCGGCATGCGATCTCATCCGCGAGAACCCAAAGGCTAAGCGCGTCTTGCTTCTGGCAGGCGCGTATCATGATCAAGGCGCACTCAATTTGCGAGCCGCGATGCGCGGTGAGTATACGCCGGCGCTGGATTTGGGCGCGGGCCAGCGCGGCGTCGTTACATGGGACCTCAAACATATTGAGACTGTTAGCATGGAGACGATCACCAATCTCTTGAGTGACGAGGGGCCGTGCGTGGTCGCAGCAAGGTTACGAGAGCATCCAGCAATTGCTCTGCAACAGAAATTGCTCAGTGGCTTGGGTCGCGTCGGCGAATTGAAGGCTATGCCCTCGATGTTCCCCGTGCATTGTGTAGTCAGCTACACGAACCAAGAGAAGGAACTGACAGCACTCCCTACGAAACTTGATGGCATTTTGGTCGATGACAAGCCGGGCCGACTGGCTTTCGATGCGGCCCTAAGGTTCGATTTTATGCGAGAGGTTCGCTCAGCTTGCGCAACGGTTTACAATACTAGCGAGGACAAGCTCAAGGCGGCCTTGGCGCCGAGCGTACTGGATGCCCTCTTCACAAAGGGCATCAATTACAAGCTTGACGGTAGTATGAAGAGCTGTGTCGTCGAAAGCAGCAATGGCAGCATCGAGATTGGCAAAATTATTCTCAATCAGTCCGTCCAAGAGGCATTTTCCAATCCATCTGAACATCAAGGTGCTGGTTTGCTATTTGAGCTTTCGGAGGAAGCTCCGATTGAAGGGTCATAGCTGTCAGAGTTTTGCTTGGCGCGCTTAGCTGGTGGGCGACTGAGGCTACTAACGGTCATGACGGTTCAGATGGAGGCTTGAGATCGCAGTTTTTGCAGCCTTTCAGAACACACCTCGTGCACGACCCGACCAAGGTCCTCGACCTGTTCGCCAAGCCATTCGAGCTCTTCCTTGGTGATGCGGTAGTGCTTTGAGTAGCGCGCCTTGACGTAGGCTTCCTTGAGCTTCTCGAAGCGGGCGCGATCACGCTTGGTGAAGCGAGGCCAGACGTAGGTCAGGCGTGGGTCGATCCGCTCGGCCTGCGTGCGAAGAAAACCCAGATTATGCACATGCGGGGTGTAGAAGGTGCAGACGAGCAGAACAGTATGATATAGTCTCTCGCAAGACTGATGAAGGATGAACGCTGCTTCTTTCGTCCGGCCGTCGGCCCAGAGGCCACGCGCGGTCTTGAGATAAACAAGCGCACTTGGGTACCACTCGTCGAAATACTCCTGCGCCATGCAAAGCGCTTGCTCGGACGTCTTGGGTTTTGGCGTGTGCAGTTCGGTATCGTCGGACTCGTAGAGCGCAATCCCATCCTTGGCGACATCCATGAAGAAGTAGCGGCCATGGGCCAGCCCATCGTTCACTTCCTGCAAGGTATGGACAATGAAGTTCACCGGCGTGTTGAGCGTCTTGGTGACGCCGTATTCCCGCATGAGCCGATCATCGAGCTTCGACCAGTACTTCACCCGGTCGACCAAGCGCTTGTCATTGACGATAACCAGCAGATCATAATCCGATTGGTAGCCTTTGGCCGTGTGAGGTTCGTCGACCCAAGTGCCGCGCGCATAGCTACCGTAGAGAATGACCTTCAGGATGCGACCGGCCTTCTTCCACTCGTGCTTGGCGAGCGCAAAGGCATCATCGAATTCTTCGAAAATCAGCTGCACCACGCGCTCAAGTTCGCGTTGCTTTTGCGGAGGCAGATGATCGAGTTCGGTGCGCATTACTGGACCTTTAGCAAGCACTTGGAATGGTTGCACCCTCGCATTGCTGCGCGGTGCCGCGGCGCATCCAAGAAAGCGCCGCTCTCCTCTATTCGTTGGGTTTCCCCGCCGGACTATCGATGACCTCTGTCAGGGCTGCGCCGGAGACTCTGGGCCGTTTCCGTCTGCATTCTCAATCTCACCCAGCTCTGGTTCCGGAGCCGCGCGAATGAGATCGTCCGCCAGATGCCTGCCCGTTTCCATGCGCCGCGCGAGCGCTTCGACGAAGAAGTCGAACCGCTTTTCTGCATCGGTACGTGCGGCAGCGCTGGCCTCGGCCGGGATTGCCGGGGTCACCGCCAACCATCGCCTGAGATAGAGCGCGAAGGCCTCATTCCCGACCTCGATATGATAGTCGAGCTTGCCGATCTGACGGGTTATCCGGTCGAGACGGCGGCTGAAGGCCGCTTCCATGCGTTCCGATCCATCGGGTGACAGGAACGAGGCAATGGCGGCCTCCACCACCGAAGCCTGCGAGACGCGCTTGCGGCCGGCATAGTCTGCAAGCTGCCTGGAAAGGGCTGGCGGCAAGCGAAAGGTGTGTTTGATACGGTTGCCCTTGCTCATAGCTCGATCCCGTCGCCAGGATCGAGTGCAGCGCGTCGCGCATTGGCCTGCATCCGCTCGGCCATCCTGCGATTGCGGTTTGCCTGATCCTCGTCGCTACGGTCGTCAAACTCAAATTCGTTGGGAATTACCATGGGCGGCGGCGCCACATCCTCGTATTCCGGCAATTCGGGCGATTGGCGGATCCCGCCATCGGACTGGCGATCATCGACCTCGTACTCTTCAGACCCGGTCAGTGATTTCTCCGATTGCGAAGGCGGGGTCACATGTCTCCCGTGCCATTCGCCCTCGTCCGGCGCGAACTCCGACTTTTCGACCGTTGGCGGACGCTCTACCCGTTTGCTGAGCCGGGGATCGCGGTAGTAGCGCGCTTTTCTGGCACGGATCGGATGCACGCCCGCGAGCATCACGATTTCGTCGGTGTCGGGCAGCTGCATGATTTCGCCCTGGGTCAGAAGAGCGCGCGCCGTCTCCGAGCGCGAGACCATCAGGTGACCAAGCCACGGAGAGAGGCGGTGTCCGGCATAATTGCGCATCGCGCGGGTTTCGGTCGCAGTCCCGAGCGATTCCGAAACGCGCTTGGCAGTGCGCTCGTCATTGGTCGCGAAGCACACCCGCACATGGCAATTATCGAGAATGGCATTGTTCTGCCCGTAGGCCTTCTCGATCTGATTCAATGACTGGGCGATCAGAAAGGCCTTGATGCCGTAGCCCGCCATGAAGGCGAGCGCGCTTTCGAAAAAGTCGAGCCTACCCAAGGCAGGAAACTCGTCGAGCATAAGGAGAAGCCGCTCGCGAACGGCACCTTCCTGCAGATCCTCGGTCAGACGTCTTCCGAGCTGGTTGAGAATGAGCCGGATGAGCGGCTTGGTGCGGCTGATGTCTGACGGCGGAACGACGAGATAGAGCGTGACTGGGCGGCCCTGTGCCACGAGGTCCGCGATGCGCCATTCGCAGTGCCGCGTGACCCTTGCGATAACCGGATCGCGGTACAGGCCGAGGAACGACATGGCGGTCGAGAGCACGCCCGAGCGTTCGTTCTCCGACTTGTTGAGCAATTCTCGCGCCGCGCTCGCAACCACCGGATGGACGCCGTCTTCCCCCAGATGCGGTGTGTGCATCATTGCGGTCAGTGTCGCCTCGATGGATCGGCGTGGATCGGAGAGGAAGTTCGCCACCCCGGCGAGCGTCTTGTCAGGCTCGGCATAAAGCACATGCAGAATGGCCCCGACGAGCAGCGCGTGGCTGGTCTTTTCCCAGTGATTGCGCCGTTCAAGCGAGCCTTCCGGATCGACCAGCACGTCGGCGATGTTCTGCACGTCGCGCACCTCGTTGATGCCGCGTCGCACTTCCATCAGAGGGTTATAGGCCGCCGATGCCTCATTGGTCGGATCGAACAGAAGCGTGCGGCTGAACCGGGTACGGAAACCAGCTGTCAGCTCCCAGTTCTCGCCTTTGATATCGTGCACGATCGCCGAATGCGGCCAGGTCAGGAGCGTTGGCACGACAAGGCCGACCCCTTTGCCGCTGCGGGTCGGCGCGAAGCAGAGCACATGTTCGGGGCCGTCGTGACGAAGATAGAGATTGGCATGCTGGCCGATAATGACGCCCTTGCCTGCCAGAAGGCCCGCGCGTGAAATTTCGGAACGGGTCGCCCAGCGCGCCGAGCCATAGGTCGCGCTGTTCCTGATCTCTCGGGCGCGCCAGACCGACATGCCGATCGCGACCGCCACCGACACGAGACCGCCCGATGCGGCAATCATTCCGCCGGTCTCGAAGATGCGCGGCGCATAGGCTTCGTAGCTGAACCACCACCAAAAGATGGCATAAGGCGGATAGACAGGTGCTCCGAAAACACTGAACCACGGCGCGCCCAATTGTGCCTGATAGCCGAGCGCGTGCGCGGTCCATTGGGTACCCACCCAAACGCCTGCGAGCGTGAGGGCGAAGACGACGAGTATCTGACCCCACAATATCCGGGTTGCCGACAAGGCTGGCTCCTTTCGTGAAGGACAGCACGACGGCTTTGCATTACATATTCAAGTCGGAAGCTGCGTGATCGCAGGTTGGCGTAGCAAAAGCGGCGTACGGCTAGATTGCTTCCCGACTATAGTCCGGGTTGCCGGACCAGGTCAGGCGGTACATCGCCCCTTGCGCGACCGATTGCACGACGTTGGGCCACAGGGCCGCGATGCAAGTCCCATCCGCATGGCGCACAGAGGGATAGATAATGCCGTTATGACCGGCGGCGCGTGCCTCCGCCGCTAGAGCATTGCCGACAGGAGAGCCTTTCGTCTTGTCCGGATCGAGGGCCGGGTGTCCGGGCTGCTCGCGCAGATCGATAAAGACGCCCGCCATGCTGGCGATCATCTCGCCATATTCGACAACGGCATCGAAATCGCCGGCATCGGCGAGCGCCTGTGTCAGGTGATGGCCGACCTCGGCAATACAGGTCTCGACATCGAGCGCGGCATACCATGCGCCGCGGTTCGCGGGGTTGAAGCGATTGGGCTCGCGCGGTTTGGCGTAAGCAAAGCTCGCATTAATGAACCTGGCATGCGGCACGCCATGAACCAGCTCGTCGGCTGTCAGCCCGCCAAACCCGCGCTCTTCGGCGATCAGGCGCGAACTCGTCGCCCCCTCGATTTCAGCGAGCAGCGCAAGCTCTTCATCATTGTCAGCAAGCGGAGCCATGACCGCGTCACGTAAACGCGCGCTGGAAACGAGCCGGACAGTCCGCTCGAATGCTTCGCGGATCTGCGGCGGCTCGCCTGCCTCCTCAGAGCCCGCCACGAAGCGCGTCGATATATTGTCTGGTCTCCAGCATGCGCGGAATGCCGCCTTCGATCATTGCCCGGATGGGCGAGCGGCGATCGAACACCGGCGCCCTGTTTTCGAGCTTTGGCCAGCGATCGGCCATGTCGTTGGCGAACAGCAGGTGCAGTCCCTTGAACAGACCGATCAGCGCCGACGCGCGGGTCAACTGGTCCTGACCGAGCGAGCCCTCCCAGGTTCCGGCTTTCATCCGGTCCCAGGTACTTTCGGACACGCCGAGCAGCGCGGCGCCTTCGGCGTTGCTCGCACCCCAGGCCTCGATGAGGCGCAGCACGGCCTTGACCGCAGCGCTAGTCAGGCGGCTGCGATCACCGTCGCTCGTAAAGGTCTGAAGCCCGCTGGGGGCTTCGGCATGCTGAATTGCTGCACTAACCATATCGCATCTCCTGATGCGCTTATAAGCATCATGTGATGCGTTGTCAAGATTTCCGTTTTGATGCCGGTGCCCATCAAACCGCGGGCCCGCGCGAGCGCGCAAAGTTCCAGTCGACACCGCCTCGCGCATGGACCTTGCCAGCGACTTCTTTTCCAAGATGCCGCTCGAGGTCTTGCCTCCAGGGCACGAGTTGGAAACCTACTCCGTCATCGATCATGGCGAAGCGACCCGAGGCCAGCGAAATGCGCTCGCGGTAGATGCCGGAAATGTGATCGCCTTCCGTTACCGGATTCGCCAGACGACCATGGCGCGCGGCCAGCGCTTTACCCGCCGCGTCCAGTTCCTGCTTGCGGAGCATTCCGAGCAAATTGCGAACCAGCGTCACGCTCTTACCATGTCGCTTCGCAAGACCTTGATCGACGAGCCAGTCACGGCGCTCGTCAAGAGCCTGCCGGACTTCATTGCCGAAGCCGCCTCCCAGCGGCTCGGCTCGAGGCGACAGCAGCTGCCGGTCGAGCCAGGTCGCCCCGCGCGCGTCAATCTGTCGTTCGAGCGGCAGATCCGAACGCACCAGCAGGCTTTCGCGCCGCCGCCCCTTGCGGTCGGTCCATCCGCTTGTTTCGACGATGGCGCCGGGTGCTGCATCGCTCGTCTGGTCCAGAACGGGAAAGTGAAGATAGTGTGCGCGGCCGTCAATTCCTTCGACGATCGCATAGGCCTCGCCCGTCAGCTCGTTATGGAGACCGCGCTCGACCAACCTCCCGATGACTCGGCGGTTTTCGTCTTCTCCGTGCAGCGCGAAGGATGCAAGGGCGCCTTTTGCGCCGCGTCCACTCATCGCTTTGTGCAAGGTCTTGATGATGTCGCCGCGCTCGCCGAGCGCGCGCAAGGTCGGTTCGCAATTTGCGGCCAAGGTCCAGCGCGCCGCCCCGATCCGCTCGGCTAATCCCATGCGTTCGAGCGTTCGTGCGCGGCCAATAAGGAATGCGCGATTGTTGCGTCCTGGCGCATCAACCTCGGGGGACAAATCAACCACGCCGAGATCGTCGCGTTGCTTTTGCAGGCGGCGGTCGAGCGAGGTCCAGCGCTCGGCATCGACCTCGCGGCGAAGCGCTAGCTGGATGTCGCGCTCGCTGCGCGGCCCGAGTTCGACAGTGACGCGCTCCTGGGCACGGCCACGCATGCCTTCGCTAATATAAGAGCGATCGATCACCAGATCCCTGCCGTCCGAGGCAACGCCGCGGACCAGAACATGGATATGCGGGTTGTCGGTATTCCAGTGATCGACCGCCACCCAGTCGGGCTTGGTGTCGAGATCGCTCGCCATATCCTCAAGGAGTTCGCGCGTGAAAGCGCGCAGGTCAGCCATCTCGCTTGCGTCTTCCGGCGACACGATGAAGCGGAAGTGATGCCGGTCGTCTTCGCAGCGCGCGGCGAAGGCATCGCCATCGACCTCATCCGATAAGGCATCGAACATCTGGGCATCCGATCCGTCACGAGTGACGCCGTCGCGTTCGAGATAGGCGATGTGGCGGGCGAGCGGTGCCGAGCGGAACCGGCTGCCGCCATGGCGAACGACGCGCGCCTTGATGATGACCCGCCGCTGGAAAGCATGGGGGCGGCCTCGGAACGCAGCACGTTTGCCGCGTCCCAGATGCCCGGTTCCGCCGCCTGCCCGGCCTCGCCCGAGCGGCGTATAGCCTGACCGGCGCGAGGCCTGCAGCACGCGCCCGACCAGCGTACCGGCCTTGCGATAGGCGCGCGCATCGCTGTCTCTTGACCGACCCGGCCTGATATCGAATTCGTCGTCAGCCACAGACAGGAAAACCGGTAGACGGCGCTTTCAGCATTGAAAAGCCTAAGGATTCCGATCCAAGCGCCTGCAGGCGTACAGCAGAGACGGCGCATATTCTCCCGCAAAACCAACCACCTGCAGCCCGTCCGACGGCGCTGCTTTTATCTCGCCATCTTATTTGGCTTCGTTTTTGAGCAAGTATTCGCCATCGTCGTTTCCTCTCTTTAGCACTAAAAGACCAACTATTCGACGCCAATGTAGG
>NZ_JBSXOM010000023.1:0-133252 GCF_056859455.1 Qipengyuania sp. L-5Y
GACAGGATGTGTTCGATTACATCGAGATGTTCTACAACCCGATACGCAAGCATGTGAGAAACGGGATGCTGTCACCCGTAGAGTTCGAACGGCAGCAGATGATGAGCACCGAGGGCGTCTAGAAAACTAGGGGCTATTCAATCCGAGGTCATTGATTTTTATCTTGAGAGTGAGTTCTGGACCGGATTTTCCAACGCTATACTCCCCGTGGATGCTCGCATGCGACAAATCGAGAAACTTCTTTCCCAATAAAGGGATGGCGATCCTCTCGCCATTCCAGAACAATGCGATCCGAGGACGATTCTTGATATCCAGCAGCGGGTTGTTAAGAAAGGCAAACTCGTTCGCTGCTAACTGCTTCACGCGATCCTCGCTCCAATCCGCACTGAGTTGCGAAATTGTGAGGGTCGTTCCAGAGTAAGTTTTCGACGGCTTGGCACCGTAGGTGCGCGGCTCGATGTCGATGTCCTCAATCATTTTGTTGACGTCTTCGAAGTCTCTCCAATCGATTTCAAGACGATTCATTTTCGAATCTTTGCGGCGAGCCGTTGTGATCGACAACGTGTCGCCCAGACGCATTGCGGATAAACGCCCAAGCCCCTTTTCCCCGAGGAAATCTGGTTTGTCCTTACCTTCTGCGACAGACCGCTCTACTGCGATCTTCCGCGACGGAGTTCCGATCACAAGGAATTTGTCGGTCAAGTCAGTCTTGGACATGCCGGTACCTGAGTCGATCACGCGAATTGAATTCAACGAGTAGACTTCTTCCAGCGCGCTAAAAAGCTCTTCGTAAGACTTCGCCGATGAGATGCACGTTTTGGCGGAAGCGTAAAGCGAAGCAGCCCCCGCATCTAGCTCTGATAAACAGCGCGTCTTAAGCTTATCAAGAGGCACCTCTTGTTCCTGAGTCCGGTTGCGAAGCGACGAATAGCTCCGCAAACCCAAGACTATATCAAATCGAATTTCCACGCCGCTCTTGGTACCAGCGTCGAAGCCGTTTTTGACCAACTCATAGAAAGCGATGACGTCCGAGCTGATGAGCTCAGAGCCAAGCTCAAGAACTGTTCTCGCTGTAACCTTAAACATCGCCAAAACCTTAACGAGAAATAATGAATGGATGGCAAATTACTTGTGGCAAATTAGACAACCGTTATCGTCTTCATCAAGGAATTCATCTGCCTCGGTGCCGTTCAAGCGGGCCCTAAGCGGATTAGGCACTCGACGCGCGCGCGCTTGCGCCCTTCGCTGTTCATGTTGGCGCTCGATCTCCGACACTCTTTCAGGTCGGGAAAGTTCGTCCAGGCTTTCATTGGCTGTCCATGTGAACGGGGATCCGTGCTCGAGAGCTGATTTCTCGTAGCGCTTGGCTTCTTCGAACGCATCGGGGTGCTCGCGCATTAGCCGCACCCATTCGATCTTCTGCTGGTAAAAACAGAACGTGCAGCCGCTGCGTGAGCGCCAGCGATAGTAGTCCGGGAGGCCGAGCCCGGAGTTTTCCAGCAGACCGATGACCGATGCCTTGTCGAGACCGGCCTCCCTAAGGGGAAAGTGGACGTGCATGTTGGGATGGGTCGTGATCATGCCCGAACGGTTCGGCTCGTCGGCCCGGATCGCGACATAGGAATGAACCTCAACTCCCGCATCAAGATGGGGTTTGAGCCACTTTTGGAACGGCTGAATCTTGAGCTGCCGGGTGCACCAGCGGGTACGCGGGGAGGGTAGAAAATGGCCGTATTCCGCAAGCCAGAAATCGAAGTCCCGGCCTGGGTTGAGCATTTCGATGGTCTTGCCGAGAAAGCCTTCAAGACGGCCCAGATAATCATATACCTCGGGCAATTCCTTGCCGGTATCGGTGAAAAAGTACTGCACGTTGAGTTCGGGCAGGTGATCACGCATCCAGACAGCGAGGGCAGCGCTGTCCCGTCCGCCGGAAAGCCCCAGTACATGCATCGCCTGGCCGGTCACGCCTCTTTCTCCGCGCTCAGCGCAACCGAGACATCGCGTTCCCCGTCGTCCTTGATGTGACGCTGCGCTAGCTCTGCAATCACTGCGAGCACCATATCGGGTTCGAGCTGTGCGGCGTCGAGCGTCTTGCCGAGCTCGTCCAAGAGCGGCCCGAGGCGCTGTTGCGCCCCGGTTGCAATCTGTGCCCTGCGCACGACGCTTCGCTCGGTCGACCCGACACCTGCCATCACCATGACCGCGGTCTGTGTCGGTTGCTGGTCGTTGTCGCCGAACAGTTCCACGCGGCGGAACCGGTAGGCATATTCCGAAAGCTGCATCGCCGCGCGGCTCGGCTCGAGATCGTGCCACGTCGTCACCGGCTTGCCCATCACGAGACCGCAAATGTCCGCCACGCTTTGCGTCGACCCGTCGAACTCGGCCAGCCTGGTGATGAAGCCCCTAAGCTTGAGGTCGTCTCCCCCGTGACCCGCTATTCGCTTGGCGCGCTCCACCAACTCGGCGAGATTTTCTGCGTCGCGGTGTTTCAAGCCTTCCAGCATTCGGTCTTTAAGATGCTCGATCATGGCCGGGTAGGCGTGATCGAGTTCGCCCAAAGCTTTGCGCAGCGCATGCGCGATGTCCTTGCCCGACGAAGCATCCAGCGCTTCGGGCAGATCGACGAAGAGCAGCTGGTAGGGATCGTCCGCATCGAGCAGCAGTCGGCGCACGTCGACTGCCTGTTTGGAGAACGCAGCCTGCGCTTTGCGCGACCAGTTGGGCAGCGTGTAGGCGAACTGCACGAGAGCCTGCGCTATCTCGAGCGGTTCCTCCGACGGCGCCTCTTCGACGAACTCGCCCGCGACGGCTGCAAACTGCTTCAGTGCAGCCGCATTCGCGGCATCGGTCGGAACCGATCTTAGCGCAATATGTTCGGGATCCTGCAGCAGAAGATCCATGACCAGATCGGATATGGCCGGCTGGAAGGCCTCTTTCGCATAGACCGCGGTGCTGTGACGGCGCGAGAAAAGATAGGTCACGAGTAATAGGGGCATTACGCCTTGCTGCACACCGTAAGGCGGCTCGCCCCACGCCCGGTAAATGTCGGCAACACAAACCTGCTCGCCGGCTTCGAGCAGGCCATCGGTCAGCGACCAGAGAGGGGCGAAGGTGCTGGTCTCGTCGGGCGGAACAAAGTCCCACCGCTCGCCTTGCCGAACATAGAGACCCGCGCGTTCCAGAACGGTGACCGCTAGGCCCTTTTCGGCCGGATAGCCCGTGATCCCGAAGTGCTGCTCGCCGCGGCCGACTACGATAGCATGCAACAGGGCTCGCAGCGCCGCATTGGAATTGCTCGACGGCCGCCGACGATTGATGAGCTCGGAATGCACGATCGGAGCCTGCCGGAAAGTCCGCCGGGCGATATCGCTCGCTGCCTGCGACAGGCCGTAGGATAGCGAATCCAAATCGAGCGGCTTACCCGTGTCGAACCAGTGCGCGCGCTCGAATCCCTCTCTCAGGAGACCTTCCAGCTGCGCGGACAGATGGGCGATCCGGGCATCGATCTCGCGGCGGGCGGCTGCATCGCCGGCCAGTTCGGGGCTTTCGTTGCGCACGTCGCGCGCAGCTTCGAGCTCGATCGCTGTTTTGCGAATGTCCGCACTGTTCGAGGCAAGACCGACAATCACGGGCAGACCGTGCCGATGATTCGTGCGCGAGGCTTCGATCACGCTCGCCTCCGCTTCGTCGGGATCGACGTCGATCCCAGGCAGTAGCAGCAGGAACTTGCCAGCTGCCCCGGCGCTCACCCGGCCGTCTTTTGGACCCAGCCCCTGCGGCGCCAGTTCGCCGATTTGCGCGTCGAACCAGCGCGGAGTGCCGTATTCGGCGTAGTGCCGCTTGGCCAAGATCGGCTGCAGCGAGGCAAGGTCGTTCAGCGCCGCTATCTCGAGCCGTCCGCGTTCGGCGATGCGGGCCTCGATTTCGCCCTCGATGTCGAAATCGCTTCCGGCGTAGATTGCATAGGCGCCGAGGTGGCGACGGTAGACCAGCGCAGAAATCTTGACGAGATTGGCAAGCTGCTCTTCGACTTCGGTATCGGATTGCTCGAGGCTTGCCGCAATCGTCCGGGACGAGGCTGCCAGCCCCGATCCATTGCTGAACAGATCGATGACCGCCACGGTCTTCGCGATCTGCAAGCGCAGGTAGTTGCCGTCGCGGGCCGCCCTCGCGATCGCCTCTGCCGCCTGTGCCCAGCGATGGCCGTCGGGCGAAGCCATGATCGCCGGTTCAAGATTGACCTGCAGATAGTCCCACAGTTCTGCCGGGCCGAAGGTTCTTCCCGAGGCGAGTGTCGTGCGCTGGAGGAATTCGGTGAAGCCATTGGGTTCGGCCGAGGCAAGGAAACCGAACAGGCTGCGTTCGTTCTGGCTGAAACGCCGCCGGGTGATCGGCCCAAGCAGCGCTGCCGCCGCAGGGTTGAGAGGCCAGCAATCGCCGAGCCTTTCCGCAAGGTCTTTGGGCACACCCGGTCGCCGTTCGGCAATTTCGCTCGCAACAACGGCAGCAATCGCATGCGACTGAGGGTGCGAACGCTCTGTCGTGACAGCACGACCGACGAGTTCGATGACCTCGTCGACCGCCGTTATGATCGGGACATCCGCGAAGCGGCCCTGAATCTTGCGCCATTCGTCCTGGACGCTTTGTCCGAGGCGATCCGCATAGCGCTCGAAAGCCTGGTGCAGCACGCCCACGACGATAAGTCTTCCCTCGCTGCGATTGGCGGCCTCTGCGAGATCCTGAAAGAAATGGATGTCGATGGCGTGATCGGCAGCACCTTCCAGATATTTGCCCAGTTCATCGACAATGACGAGAACCCCGCCCTTGGGACGCGCTTCAACCTCGCGCTGCAGCCGCTCGACGATATCGCGCCCGTCAGCGGCTTCCATCTTGGACCGCTTGGTCCGCGCGTGGCCCGGCTCGCCAGCGATTGCTGATGCGAGCGCTTCGCGCAGGTCGGCAACCGGATCGCCCCTCCGACCGCTCAGCGGCACGCAGAGCCAGTCTTTGGGCGCCCGCCCGAAAACGGCGGTTACTTCGGGCACATCGCAAAGGAGTTGTTTCGCTTCTTTGAAGGCAGGTCCGCGCCCGAGCGAGTAGGAGGCAAGCGCGAGCGCGAGGCTCGACTTGCCGCCGCCATAAGGGCCCGTCCAGGTGAACGCGCCCTGGCCATTTGTCGCGAGGCGGAGCGTGGTGGTCAACGCATCGCGCGCCGATCCTTGCAGTACATAACCGGACAGGGGGTCGGCCTGGCCAAAATCGGCGTCGATTCTGACCGATCGCTGGTAGCGCGGCGCGACCGAAACATGGTCTGCGAGATAGGTCTGGGTCATGCCGCGAGCGCCTTAGTGTGCGGATAGGCGCTGGCGATGAAGGAGGCCGGATCGGGCAAGCTTTCTCCCCGCCTCGCAATCGCGCGCACGCCTGCGCTATCGGTCCACAGAAAGGCGCCCTTGGCGGCCCTTTCGATATCGACAAGCCGGTCGATCAGCGCGTCCTCGTCTAGCTTGAAGATCCGCCCCGGCGATCCCGGCTCGTACGCCAGCGTATCGATGGCGAGCGTTGCCTGTTCGGGCGCACGCCTTGCCCAGAAATCGGCAAGGGCAAAAAGGAAGATGCCGTCGGGCAGACCGGGCTTGGGTCCGTGGCGGAAAGCGAAAGATCGCGATGACACTTCGCGCATGAGGCCTAGTTCGCCAAGTACGGTTTCTACCTGATCGTCGACCGCGCCCGCGCCGACCTTGGCGACATAGGATCTGACGAAGCATTCCACGTCGCGCTTGATCGTTGTGGAGGAGGCCCGCGACCGGTCGAGTTGGGCACACAGCAGCCGGATCGGCTCGGCAATGCCGTCGCGGTCGAACCCGTGTGCATTCAGATGGTTGAACGCATAATACCACGTCGTGGCGCGCTCGAAATTGCTGGCGATCTGCCAATGGA
Organism: Qipengyuania sp. L-5Y; assembly: GCF_056859455.1. Classification (NCBI taxonomy): domain Bacteria; kingdom Pseudomonadati; phylum Pseudomonadota; class Alphaproteobacteria; order Sphingomonadales; family Erythrobacteraceae; genus Qipengyuania; species Qipengyuania sp. L-5Y. Next base: position 5,941 of record NZ_JBSXOM010000023.1, read on the forward strand.
GCAGCCATGTGGTCGCGAGGCTTTCCATGAATGGATCGAGACCTGTATCGTGGTCGAAGATGAGATCGCCGAAGGGCGTTGTCTTCAAGGCGCCGACACCCCGCTCCGGGTCTTCTTCAATGATACGGCACGCGAGCGCCCAATGCTTGATCGCCGCAACCATATTCTTGCCGACCCCGAACCGGATGATCCCTTCGTCCTTGTCGAAGGTATTGGGGACCGGCGCCGCCGCATCCTCGCAGACAGCATCGTAAGCCTTGCGCAGCCACAGCCGCCTCAGCGGGAAGGTTTCATGTCCCGCGAAGCGTGTCTTGACGCCGGGTTGTCCAAGGGGTCCTCTGAGCATGATTTGTTCCTACTGGGGATTTCCCCCAGTTGGCAACCCTGTCGCGGCTCTTGTGCGAACATTTAGGCCTCAGGCAGCGGCGCGGTAGGCTTTTTCGTGCGCGGCCAAGAGCGCACTGACGGCCCGGTCGATGTCGGCCTCGGAAGTGGTGCGGCCAATCCCGATGCGCATGGACGACGAAGCCTCGTCGAAGGAAAGCCCTTGCGCCAACAGGACGTAAGACGGCTCGATGCTGCCCGAGTTGCAGGCGGAGCCTGTCGATGCCGATATTTCGGCGCGGGCGTGCAAGAGCATGTCTTCCGCATTCACTCCTTCGGCCCTGAGGCTCGTGCAACCCGGGATGCGCTCGGCATGCGGATTGATAGTGAAAGGGCGTCCTTTCCTGGTGACCCGATCCTCGAAAAGTGCTTGTAATGATTGAATATGTGTGCGGGCGGACTGGCCGTGGCGCTCGTAAAGCCGCGCCGCTGCCGCAAGCCCGGCGCAAAGCGGAACGGGCACCGTTCCGCTGCGTCCGAGAGGCTGCTGGCCACCGCCGTCGAGCTGCGGAACGAGCCGTAATCGCGCGGCGCCCGACACGACGAGGCCGCCGACACCTTTGGGGCCGTAGAATTTGTGACCGGAGAAACTCAGCAGATCGGCACCGATATGGGTGAAGTCGACATCGATCCTTCCGACGGTCTGCGCCGCGTCCGTGTGGAACAAGACACCTTGGCGATGGCAGATTTCCGCAATCTCGCGCCCGGGCTGAATAACGCCGGTCTCGTTGTTGGCGTGCATGACCGATACGAGCGCCGTGTCGGGCCTGAGGGCCTGCGCGATGGCTTCTGCGCGAACGCGGCCATCTGACCCTGGTCTGACTTCGGTGACCTCGATCCCGCTTTCCACGAGCGAACGGGCGGCTTCCAGCACGCATTTGTGCTCGATCGATGACACCACCAGATGGTTTCCGCGTCGTTCGGCGGAGCTCATGATCCCCTTGATGGCAAGGTTGTTCGCCTCGGTTGCTCCGCTGGTGAAAAGGATTTCATCCTCCCCGGCACCAAGCAGCGCGGCGAGCGCTTCGCGCGATCGTTCGACAATTTTCGAGGCTTGCAGGCCATGCGCATGATCCGAATGCGGATTGCCCCAGTCATGGCTCATCGCGTCTGTCACCGCATCGATCACCGAGGGATCGACCGGAGTTGAGGCCATGAAATCGAGATAGGCGGGGGCGGGTCTGCGCAAGAAACAACCTTCTTTGAAATCGGTGCACCGATAAGACCAAACCTGGCCAGGCAAAGCAACCGCGATCACGCGGCGTTCGAGCTTGGACGGCGGCGACCTTCCGATTTGGCCTTTTCCTTTCTTTCTTATTCTTCGCTCTTCTACCCTCATTGCAGATCGCTATTGCCTGAGGGCAAAGTAATGTCTTTTTGATCTGCCTCGCGAACGCAGCCGATGGTCGGTTGCCGCATTCGAGGCAGTCCATGAGCGTTATCCCTCTCAGGTCCGAAATCTCATCGCGCGGCGCGCGCATGCTGCGCACTGCGCTTGGCGGCGACATCGCCCGCTGGCTCGACGAGCCCGATGTCATCGAAGTCATGCTCAACCCCGACGGGCGTCTCTGGGTGGACCGGTTGGGCGAGGGTCTCGCGGCGAGCGAATGTCTGATGAGCGCAGCCGATGGCGAGCGGATCATCCGGCTGGTCGCCCATCATGTCGGCGCCGAGGTGCATGCAAGCGTACCGCGTGTGTCCGCCGAACTGCCGGAAGGCGGCGAGCGCTTCGAAGGTCTGCTGCCACCGGTGGTTGCCGCCCCGAGCTTCGCCATCCGCAAACCAGCCATCGCGGTGTTCTCGCTGGCCGATTACGTGACGACCGGGATCATGAGCAAATGGCAGGCCGAAGCGCTTGCCGGTGCGGTCGCTGCGAGAAAGAACATTCTGGTCGTCGGCGGCACCTCGACCGGCAAGACGACGCTCACCAATGCGTTGCTCGCCGAGGTCGCAGCCACGTCCGACCGTGTCGTCCTCATCGAGGATACGCTGGAGCTGCAATGTGCAGCGCCCAATCTGGTATCGCTGCGAACCAAGGACGGCGTTGCGACTTTGTCCGATCTTGTCCGGTCGGCGCTGCGCCTGCGGCCCGATCGCATTCCCATCGGAGAGGTGCGCGGTGCCGAGGCGCTCGATCTGCTGAAAGCCTGGGGCACCGGTCATCCAGGCGGGGTCGGCACGCTTCACGCCGGCTCGGCGCTTGGCACACTGCGGCGGCTCGAACAGCTTATCCAGGAAAGCGTGGTCACCGTGCCGCGCGCGCTGATCGCCGAGACCATCGATATTATCGCCGTGCTTGTGCGCGACGGCACCGGGCGGCGCCTTGCCGAACTCGCCGAGGTGCGCGGACTCGATGCCGCGGGCGAATACGTCCTCGCACCCCTTCCATCCACAACAGGAGACCATTCGTGACCCATATCTTTTCGCGGGCGCGACCGCGCCTGTCCGCTTTGATCGTTGGGAGCGTCATTGCGCTGGCATTTGCGGCGCCCGCCCAGGCCGCCGGCTCGTCGATGCCGTGGGAAGCGCCGCTCCAGGCGATCCTCGAATCAATCCAGGGCCCGGTCGCCAAGATTGTCGCGGTGATCATCATCATCGCCACCGGGCTGGCGCTCGCTTTCGGGGATACATCGGGAGGCTTCAGGCGCCTGATCCAGATCGTCTTCGGGCTTTCGATCGCCTTTGCCGCGTCCTCCTTCTTCCTTTCGTTCTTCTCCTTCGGCGGCGGAGCGCTGGTCTGATGGACAGCGGTCAATCTCCTCTGCCGAACGGCTTTGCTGTTCCAGTTCACCGGGCGCTGACCGAGCATATCCTGCTCGGCGGTGCGCCGCGCGGGCTCGCTATCGCCAATGCGACGTTGGCGGGCGCAATCGGACTGGGTCTGCAGCTGTGGATCGCAGGCGCCGCGTTTTTCGCGCTCGGCCACATGGTCGCGGTCTGGGCCGCCCGGCACGATCCTCAATTCGTCGATGTCGCGCGGCGGCATCTGCGGTTCCCCGCGCATCTGCAGGTCTGAGCCATGCTGAGCTTGCGCGAATATCGGAACAAGGCCGACCGGCTTGCGGACTTCCTGCCATGGGCGGCGCTCGTCGCCCCCGGCGTCGTGCTCAACAAGGACGGCAGCTTCCAGCGCACGTCTCGCTTTCGCGGGCCGGATCTCGACAGCGCGACCCCTGCCGAACTGGTTGCAACGACGGCGCGCCTGAACAGTGCGCTGCGCCGGCTCGGTTCGGGCTGGTCGATCTTCGTCGAGGCCGTGCGCCGTCCGGCACTGGATTATCCCGTCTGCGCATTTCCCGATCCGGCCTCGGCACTGGTCGAACGAGAGCGCGCCGCGCAGTTCGCAGAGGAGGGCGCGCATTTCGAGAGCCGCTATTTTCTGACCTTCCTATGGATGCCGCCTGCCGAGGATGCCGCGCGGGCTGAAAGCTGGCTCTACGAAGGAAAGGCCGAGAAAGGCGTGGATCCGCGCGAGCTTCTCGAGGGCTTCGCCGATCGGACCGACCGGCTGCTGCGCCTGTTCGAAGGGTTCTTTCCTGAGGTCCAATGGCTCGATGATGGCGAGACCCTGAGCTATCTTCACAGCTGCATCTCGACGCGACTGCACGATGTACGCGTTCCCGAAACCCCGATGCATCTCGATGCGCTGCTTGCCGACGAGCCGCTGACCGGCGGTCTCGAACCGCGCCTGGGTGCGGCCCATCTGCGGACACTGACCGTGATCGGCTTTCCGAGCGCGACATTCCCCGGCCTGCTCGATGAACTCAATGCGCTAGGCTTTGCCTATCGCTGGTCGACGCGGGCAATCATGCTCGACAAATCCGATGCGACGAAGCTGCTTTCGAAAATTCGCCGCCAGTGGTTCGCCAAGCGCAAATCGGTCGCCGCGATCCTCAAGGAAGTGATGACCAACGAGGCTTCGGTGCTGGTCGACAGCGATGCCGCCAACAAGGCCGAGGATGCCGATGCCGCGCTGCAGGAGCTGGGCGCCGACCATGTCGGGCTCGCGCTGGTCACCGCGACCGTTACGGTGTGGGACGAGGAACCGGCGCTTGCCGCCGAGAAGCTGCGGCTGGTCGAAAAGGTCATCCAGGGCCGCGATTTTACCTGCGTGACCGAAGGCATGAATGCGATCGAGGCCTGGCTCGGATCGCTGCCCGGCCATGTCTACGGCAATGTTCGCCAGCCCCCGATCTCGACGCTGAACCTTGCGCATATGATGCCGCTTTCGGCTGTCTGGGCCGGACTGGAACACGATGCGCATTTCAACGCGCCGCCGTTGTTTTACGCCAAGACCGAAGGCTCGACCCCGTTCCGGTTTTCGCTTCATGTCGGTGACGTCGGACACAGCCTCGTCGTCGGTCCGACCGGGGCGGGCAAATCGGTCTTGCTGGCAATGATGGCGTTGCAGTTTCGCCGCTATGCCGGGTCGCAGATTTTCGCTTTCGATTTCGGTGGCTCGATCCGTGCGGCCGCGCTCGTGTGCGGCGGCGATTGGCAGGATCTGGGATCGAGTCTTTCCGAGGACAGCGACGAGCCAGTCCTGCTGCAACCGTTGGCGCGGATCCATGAGCCGGCACAGCGCAACTGGGCCTCGGAATGGCTCCAGACGATCCTCGCTGCGGAGGGCGTCACGGTGGATCCTGAGACCAAGGACCATCTGTGGTCGGCGCTGAGCTCGCTGGCGAGCGCGCCGGTCGCCGAACGCACGCTCACCGGGCTCGCTGTTCTTTTGCAATCAATTGCATTGAAGCGGGCGCTTGCCCCCTACTGCGTCGGTGGGCCGTTCGGACGGCTGCTCGATGCCGAGAGCGAACAGCTGGGCGAAGCGAGTTTCCAGGCGTTCGAGACCGAAGGGCTGACCGGATCGGCGGCTGCGCCCGCCGTACTGTCCTATCTGTTTCACAGGATCGAAGGACGCCTTGATGGCTCGCCCACACTCATCATTATCGACGAAGGCTGGCTGGTGCTCGACAGTCCAGCCTTCGCCGCGCAATTGCGCGAATGGCTCAAGACCCTGCGCAAGAAGAATGCGAGCGTCGTTTTCGCCACCCAGAGCCTTGCCGATATCGAGACCTCGGCGATCGCGCCCGCGATTATCGAAAGCTGCCCGACGCGCATCTTCCTGCCCAACGACCGGGCGGTCGAACCCCAGATTTTGGGTATTTATCGCCGCTTCGGACTGAACGACCGCCAGATTGAAATCCTCAGCCGGGCAACGGCGAAGCGCGATTATTACTGTCAGTCCTCTCGCGGTAATCGCCTGTTTGAACTGGGCCTTGGCGAAGTGGCGCTCGCGTTCACCGCCGCCTCTTCCAAGAACGACCAGCTCGCCATGTCCCGCATCATCGAAGAGCATGGCCGGAGCGGCTTTGCCGCCCACTGGCTGCGGCATCGCGGCCTCGACTGGGCCGCCGAATTGCTCGGCGACCGTGCGCACTCTTCCGACCCCCCAAGCCCCCCAGAAGGAGACCTGAAATGAACCGTTTGAGAATTGTCCGCAGCATCGCCATGGGCACCGCGCTGGCCTTGGCGAGTACGAGCGCCTTGGTATCATCGCCCGCACACGCCCAGTTCGGCGGAATCGTCTACGATCCGTCCAATTACGCGCAGAACGTCCTGACCGCCGCGCGCACGCTCGAGCAGATCAACAACCAGATCCGCATGCTGCAGAACCAGGCGGACTCGCTTATCAACGAAGCGAGGAACCTCCAAAGCCTGCCGCTGACTCTCGTGCAGCCCTTGCAGGACCAGATCCAGCAGACCCAGCAACTGCTGAACGAAGCCCAGCGCATCGCTTACGATGTCCGCACCATCGAGAGCGCTTTCGACCTGCACTACAAGAGCGTTCCGCTCGGTGCCTCGCAGCAGGCGATGGTCGACGGTGCCGAGGCGCGCTGGCAAAACAGCGTGGCGGCCTTCGAAGATGCTCTTAAGGTCCAGGCGGGCGCGGTTGCCAATATCGACGGTTCGCGCGAAGCGCTCGGCAGCCTCGTTTCGGCGAGCCAGTCCGCCACGGGCGCCTTGCAGGCAGCACAGGCTGGCAACCAGCTGCTGGCATTGCAGGCCCGCCAGCTGGCTGACCTGACCGCCACGATCGCCGCTACTGGCAGGGCGCAGGCGCTCGATGCGGCCGAACGCGCGGCGGCCAAGGCACAGGCGCGCGAACAGCTGAGGCGGTTTCTCGCTATTCGTCCGCGCTATCTGCCCGGCGGATCGGACTGATCCGCGATGGACACCAAGCTCCTCGCGCGCATCGGTGCCGCTGTATTCGTCGGTCTCGCTATCGCGATGACGATCGTACAGCTGCGCGAGGAGCCCGCGCCGGTGCAGCAAGCCGACCGGCGCATATGGGTGCCCGACGGCGATCCGCTGCCGGCCCAGCTAAGGGTTTGCGCTCAAATGGGCGAACTGGCGCTGTCCTCGCCCGATTGCCGCGCCGCCTGGGCCGAGAAGCGCCGCCGCTTCTTCGGCGTCGATCACCCCGAGGCTTATTCCGGGATCGGCGATCGGGCGCTTCCTGAATCCTCTTCCGGCGAAGCGAGAGGGGAGGACTGACATGGGCGGCACCGGCGTCGTCGATCGCTTTCTGGCGATCTTCTCGCAATATATCGACAGCGGCTTTGGACTGCTTTCGGGCGAGGTGGCGTTCATCGCGACCACGCTGATCGTGATCGATGTAACGCTGGCGGCCCTGTTCTGGAGCTGGGGCGCGAACGACGATATCATCGCCCGGCTCGTCAAGAAAACGCTCTTTGTCGGTATTTTTGCCTACATCATCGGCAACTGGAGCGCGCTCGCCAATATCGTGTTCAACAGCTTTGCCGGATTGGGCCTCAAGGCGAGCGGCTCGGGGCTCGGTGCGGGCGAGCTGTTGCAGCCGGGAAGGGTGGCGCAGGTCGGCATCGATGCCGCCTGGCCGCTCCTCGAATCGATTGCCGATCTGATGGGCTATGTCGGCTTCTTCGAAAATTTTCTGCAGATCATCATCCTGCTGGTCGCCTGGGCGATCGTCATCATCGCCTTCTTCATTCTCTCCATCCAGCTGTTCGTCACCCTCATCGAGTTCAAACTGACGACCTTGGCGGGTTTCGTGCTCATTCCCTTTGGCTTGTTCGGCAAGACCGCATTCCTCGCCGAACGCGTGCTAGGCAATGTGGTCTCGTCAGGGATCAAGGTGCTCGTTCTCGCCGTCATCATCGGCATCGGCTCGACGCTCTTCACCGAATTCACCGGCGCCATCCCCGGCGAGCCGACCATCGAGGATGCGCTGGCCATCGTGCTCGCCAGCCTCACCCTGCTTGGTCTGGGCATTTTCGGGCCGGGGATCGCCAATGGCATTGTCGCGGGCGGTCCGCAGCTCGGTGCAGGCGCTGCCGCAGGCACCGCGCTTCTTGCAGGCGGTGCTGCGGTTGGCGGCGTGGCCGGTGCCAAACTTGCGGGCGGCGCGGTCGCCAGTGCTGCCTCTTCCGTCGCGCGAGGCACCTCGCGCGCTGCCGGAGGTGCGACCATGGCCTATGCCACCGGTTCGGCGGGCAAGAGCGGCGGCGCCGCGGTTGCAAGCGGAATGGCGGGTGTTGGCCGCGCAGCAGGCGGTGCCGCCATGTCGCCGCTGCGCAAGGCGGCAGACAGCGCCAGGAGCAATTTCCGCGACGGGGCGCGTGCGTCGGTCGGGAACATGGGTGGCCGCATCGTGCCCGCTCACGGTGCTTCGTCACCGGATCCGGAACAGACGAACGGCCCGCCGGCCTGGGCGCGGTCCATGAAGCACAGGCAGAGCCTGGGGCACTCGGCCTCGCTTGCCGCGCACACCGTGCGCTCCGGTGATGGCCACGGTGCAGGCGCTTCCATCGACACCAAAGAGAAGGATTAGCTTTCAATGTTCAAACGGCCTTCGATCCGCTACGCAAAAACGCCTCAAGCAGAGACGCCCTACCAGCGCGCGGCGCAGGTCTGGGACGAACGCATCGGCTCAGCCCGCGTCCAGGCAAAGAGCTGGCGCTACGCCTTTTTCGGCGCCCTCGGCCTGTCGACAGCGCTGACGGGCGGGCTCGTGTGGCAGAATGCGCGCGGCACCATCGTGCCCTGGGTGGTCGAGGTCGATAGGCTCGGCGAGGCCCGCACCGTCGCTCCTGCCGCTGCGGATTACGAGCCGACCGATCCGCAGATCGCCTTTCACCTCGCCCGGTTTATCGAGCATGTCCGCGCTATCCCCGACGATCCGATTGTGGTGCGCGAGAACTGGCTCAGAGCCTACCAGTTCGCCAGCGACAAGGGCGCCTTGGCGCTCAACGATTATGCGCGGGCCAACGACCCGTTCGCGGCAATCGGCCGCGAACAGGTTGCGGTCGATGTCACCAGCGTGATCCGAGCCTCGCCGCGCAGCTTCCGCGTGGCCTGGGTCGAGCGGCGCTACCGCGACGGCGCGCTCGCCGAAACCACTCGCTGGACCGCTATCCTCGGCGTTGCCGTCCAGCCTCCCAGAACGCCCGACGCGCTCACCAGCAATCCGCTCGGGATCTTCGTCACCTCGATCAACTGGTCAAAGGAGCTTGGCTGATGACGCACTTACTTCAATTCTCCCGTCCGGCGCTGCTCGCAGCCGGCGTTCTACTCCTTGCCGGATCGCCCGCGTCAGCGACGCCTGCGCCGCAGGCCCGGGCCGCATCGCGGGCGATCACCGCCTTCGACCTCGCCGATGCATCCCGCCTTGTTCAGGCCATTGCATATGCCAACACCCCCTCGCGGCAGGCCTCCCCCACTGCCGCGCGCCGCTCCCCTGCCTCTGACCCCGCCCCTGATCCTCAGAGCCATGTGGGAGCGGCGAACGAGGCCGCCAGGATCGAACCGGACAATGCCGGATTTGACAATGCCATCCAGCGCTATGCCTATCGCGAAGGTGCGTTGTTCCAGGTCTACGCCAAACCCGGGCAGGTGACCGACATCGCCTTGCAGGAGGGCGAAACGCTGGTCGGCCCCGGGCCGGTCGCTGCAGGTGATACCGTGCGCTGGATGATCGGCGACACGCTGAGCGGCTCGGGAGCGACGCAGCGGGTGCATATCCTTATCAAACCGACGCGGCCCGACATCGCCACCAATCTGGTCATCAATACCGACCGCCGCACCTATCATATCGAACTGCGCGCCAATCCGGACATCTATATGGCCTCGGTCAGCTGGTCCTATCCGGCAGACGAACTGATCGCGCTGCGCCTTGAAGAAGAGCGAGCGGCGCGAGCCACACCAGTCGCCGACGGGTTCACGCTTGAGGCGCTCAATTTCGATTACCGCATCTCGGGTGACAAGCCTGACTGGCGCCCGCTACGGGTCTTCGACGACGGACAGCGGACCCTGGTCGAGTTTCCACCCGATATCGCCCGGGGCGAAATGCCGCCATTTTTCGTGGTTGGCGCCGGTGGCGCAGCCGAGCTGGTCAATTACCGGGTCTCCGGGCGCTATCTCATCGTCGACCGCCTCTTCCACAAGGCCGAACTGCGCCTCGGTGCCGGTCGCAGACAGGTCCGCGTGAAGATTGAAAACCGCAAGAGGGGGCGGTCGTGAACGAGGAAAGCAAGACCGAGCCGCCACCCGATGCCGAAAGTATCGTTCAATTGCGCGGGGAAGGGCCGCGCGTGGTCAGGCTGTCGCGCAAGGCTATCGGCATTGCCAGCGCCGCGGGTCTGACCGTCCTTGGCGGTATATTGCTCTACGGCCTGCAGCCGCCCTCACAGGACAGCGGCGAAGAGCTGGTGAACACCGACGGGATCGCTGTGGCAGACGGGCTTGCCGCAGCCCCGGCGGACTATTCCCAGGTTCCGAGGTTAGGGCCACCGCTGCCGGGCGATCTCGGTCAACCGATCCTCGAGGCGCAGGATCGCGGTGCTATTGCCGCGCTGCCCCCTGTCGGCGCCCCGCCTCCGGTCCCGCCCCAGCGGGCGGCGCCGAGCCCTGAAGAAATAGAGCGCGAACGCCTGGAACAGGAACGCGAGGCGGCGCGCGGCAGCCGCCTGTTTTTCGGCGGCGGGACACAAGCTGCCAGTTCTGGTCCGGCAGCTTCGGGGGCTGGGCCACAACCGGCAGTACCATTTCAGCCCTCCGTCTCGACCGCGCGGGCAAGTTTTCTCCAACAGCCTGCCGAGACGCGGACAGCGTCCGTGCAGCGGCTTGAGGCGGTGCCATCTGGCGCGCTGCTTCGGGCCGGGTCGATCATTCCGGCAGCGCTGATCACCGGCATCCGCTCAGACCAGCCCGGCCTCGTGACCGCGCAGGTTACCGAGAATATCTATGACAGCCTGACCGGACGGCATCTTCTGATCCCGCAGGGTGCGCGCCTGATCGGTGAGTACGAATCCGATGTCGGGTTCGGGCAACGCCGGGTGCTGCTGGCCTGGAACAGGCTCATCCTGCCTGATGGTCGCTCGATTGTGCTCGATCGCCAGCCAGTCGCCGATCCCTCGGGCTATGCCGGACTGGAAGACGGCGTCGATTACCATTGGGGCGGTGTCGTCAAGGCGGCGCTCGTTTCCACTTTGCTCGGGATTGGTGGCGAAGTCGGCGCAGGTGGAGATGATGATCTGCTGCGCGCTGTTCGCCGCGGCAGTCAGGACAGCATCAATCGCGCTGGCGAGCAGGTGATTGCACGCGAGCTCGATATCCGCCCGACGCTGACGATCCGCCCCGGCTTTCCCGTGCGGGTGCTGGTGACGCGCGATATCGTGCTGGAGGGTGGAGCATGACCCGGCTCAAACTCTCCGACATCACCGATGGCAAGCCTGTAAAGTTAACGATCGAAATCCCTGCCCGGCTCCATCGCCGGCTGATCGAATATGGGACCGTGCTCAATGGCGGGGTATCAGAGGGTGCGCCTGTGCCTGAGCTGCTTATTCCGCCGATGATCGAGCGCTTTGTTGCAAGTGACCGGGATTTTGCCAAGGCACGCAGAGGATCGCGCGCACTATCCAAACAATAAGCACCTACAATATCGGAACTTTTTCTGGTTCTTCCAAGCCATTCTTACTTGCGAAATGCACACGTAGGTAGAATTGCGCTGTTTCCGCGTGCATGATTGGCCTTATCGTGAAGTAGCGAACGCATGTTCCTAGCGACCGGGTGGCGACACGCATGTCCAGGCGAAAAGCTAAAAGTGTCGATACACTCGCCAACGGGTGTTTCCATCACCCGGTCGCATCTTCGACCACACTGTATTTATAATTCCATTATAAGTTGGTCTGAATTCCGCTCCGCGCTCACTCTCCACTTGCGACGTCCGAGTCGCGATACCAACCACAGGAGTGAATCATGAAGGAGTTCGACCATAACCAGAATGAGGTTATCGACCTCGGCAAGGCCTCGGTTGAGACCAAGGGCGCCGTCGGTTTCTACATCGACGCCAGCGGCGGGCAATTGGCCAACAGCCCGGGCCTGCTCGACGAATAAGTCCTCGGCGGGCCGTGCGGCGCAATCCTGCCGCGCGACCCGCCGATTCGGGCTCCCAATCGATGGATCTCCACCGCGAAGGACTGGCGTGGCGCATTTTGGATGGCCAGCTCCTATTTCTCGATGTTTCCAACGATCGCTACTTTCGGTTGTCGGATGACGAAAATCGCAGATGTCTCGAAAAACTTGGCCGGTATCCCGAGAAGCAATGGCACCAACCGAGCAGCCTCGCCCGGCCTGCGGACTGGACCGTCCCAGAACAATCGAGCCCGGCAATCGCCGAGCACACCTTTAGTCTGCCCGCAGTCGCGAGAGCGCTTTGGATGCAACGCCGCGTTGAAGCGCGGCTCGCGAAACACTCTTTGGCGCTGGTCCTTTCCCAATTACGGAGCGTTGTCGAATCCAGGTCGGAAAGCCAATTCGAGATCAGTGAGAAGGGACGCAGGTGTATCGGGGCTTTTGAGGATGCACGATTGTTGCGCACCGCTGCGGACCGGTGTCTTTCGCGCTCCATCGCTCTCGCGACTTGTCTTGCCGCATATGGCGACCGGGCGCGGATCGTCATCGGCGTCCATACACCCCCTTTTGCAGCACACTGCTGGACGCAGCACCGAGACACGGTCTTGAACGACAGTGTCGAAGAAGTGCTCCGCTATGAACCAATTCTTGTCGTATGAGACCGCTACGTTTTGTTCTTGCGGTTCCTCATGGCGCGAACGGCCAAATCTTGCCGTCAATCGTTGCAACCCCGGGTCAGGTTTGTTCCGATGTCGCGGCCTTGTGGTGTGACAGCGAAACGCCCTGCCATTTCCTGAACCGACAGTGCTGCCTGATCGGGATCGCTTTTTCCCGAACGACATATCGCCGCGTGCGCGCCGCCGAGGAACTCGGGTTGGCCCCGGCCGAAGCCGAGGAGGCCGCCAAGCATCTCGTCGCCAACGTCTGGGGTGGATATGTCGCCATCCTAGGCGATTGGAGCAATGGGCCAATGGGTGTGCTGGTCGATCCTTCCGGACTCTTGCCCGTTTACCTTCTCTCCACATCCGAGCACGTCATACTGACCAGTGACCCGCTCCTGATTGCGGAAGCGGGAGGATTGGAGACGCCGGTTTCGTACCCGGCGCTGCACGCGCACCTGCTACGGCCTGAACAACGCCACCGGAAAACGTGTCTTGAGGGAATTGACGAACTCGCGCCTGGATCGCTGCATTTACTCGCGCGCCAGGGTTTGCAGATCCGTAGGATATGGCATGCAACCGACTTTCTCCCACGAATGCCGATCCCGGCATTCACGGATTACGCCGCGCAACTGAAGGAGCTCGGCGCCGCAGTGCTGCAAAGCTGGAGCGGCATGTTTGGAAGAGCAAGCGTAGCGGCATCGGGCGGCGTCGATTCGTCATTCATTTGCGCTGCTCTGGCCCATTCGGGCGAACGCTTCGATTGCGTTACTCTCGCCACTCCGGATCCGTCCGGCGACGAGCGCATATACGCCAATCGCGTGGCGGAATGGTTCGGGGTTCGGTGTGTCGAACGGATATACGACCCGGCGTTTTACGATCCTTCGAGGTCTTCCTCCCGGGGGTTGCCGCGACCGGCCCGACGTTCATTCCAGCACATTCTTGACGCCTTGCTTGTCGATGCGATGGCGGACCTCGGCGCCTCGGTCATCTACGATGGCAACGGAGGCGACAATCTGTTCTGTTTCCTCCATTCCTCTGCGCCGGTAGCCGACCGGCTGGCAGCGGAGGGTCTGGGGACAGGCGTGCTGCGCTCCCTGATTGACATGTGCCATATCACCGGATGCTCGGTCCCCACCATGGTCGCCGCAGTTCTTCGCAGACGGCTTGGTAAGGGAACGAGGGAAAGCTGGCCGGTCGATGCGAGTCTGCTTACCTGCGGAACTGACGCTGCGTACAGCGAGCCACTCGTGCCCTGGCTGAGTCCTCTAGGGATCTCAGGTTCGGGAAAACGCGACCATATGGTCCTGATCATGCGGGCACAGAACCACATTCATGGACTGGCCGCCGGCCCGCCTCGATTTTCGCCACTAATGAGTCAGCCGCTCATGGAGTTTTGTCTCGGTGTTCCGACTTGGATATGGGCACACGGCGGCAGGAACCGCGCTTTGGCCCGGGCGGCATTCGCACAGGAATTGCCGCCTGCCGTGCTGGCCAGAACATCGAAGGCCGGACCCGACAGCTTCGTAAGGCAAATTTTCGCCCTGAACCGAAATTCGATCGCCGAGCGCTTGCTGGATGGGTTGCTCGCCGCGAACGGGGTAATCGACCGCCATGCCGTGGAAGCCGCGCTGCGCACTGATGAACGAGACGACAACAGCATGTTCGGTCGCATACTTGACCTGCTCGAAGCCGAGAATTGGGCTCGCTCATGGACCCGCTAATGGTTCAGCATGGCAGCGAAGGTCGCGTGTGGGCGGGGCACCCTCCATGGCGCTCCAGCGGGCGTACTGTGCTTCTCTTGAAGGATTGCAGTTCAGCCTGCCCATAAGCCAGAACTCGAACCATTCGACGACGCGCTCGTACATCGCCAGGCGATGCGACGATTGCCATTTGACATGAGACTCATCGGGGAACACGTAGAGTTCGATAGCCTTATTGTTATGCGAGAAGGTTTCAACGACATCGAGGCTGCCTTCGTACTCGCTGTCCCCTGCCTGGATCAAAATTGGAACATCGATCCGGTCCACATTGAGTATGAGCGACATGGGCTCCCAGAATGTTTCGGCACCGGGCTCGAAATAGCGATAACCCATGTCCCGCAAATACTCGGTAAACCGTGGCCCTGCAGCGAGAGCGAAGGAGTAGAGATCCTCGCAGCACGATCCCATCGAAGCGACCTGGAAAAGGTCCGAGTTGATCAGCGCCCACTGGACGGTCGATCCGCCATCACTGAATCCGCTGATCCCCATGCGCGTTGGATCGACCGCACCAGTCTCGACGGCGCGTCGTACAGCGAGCTCTAGTGCTTCCTGCACCTGGCGCCGGTCCGCCCAGTCATCTTCGCTCAATGTCCGTATTTCTGCATCGGTTGTTGCCAGATACGCCTCTGGCGGGAAATCAGGCCGGTCGAAACTGAGGACCGCGAATCCGCGTGCGGCGAGAGGCTGGATCGGAACCTCGTCCCCGGTTCCTCCGCGAAGGAAGCCCCGGCTCCGGTACTGCACCACGATCAGGGGATGCAGTTCGCCAGGTCGATGAGTGGGCGGCAGGACAAGGTCGGCGAAACTCTCGACACCGCTTGCCAGGCGGAAGCGGAAACGCTGGACGGAGCCATACTCCATGTTCTCAAGCTGCGGGTTTGGATCGTGGATCAGTCGTTCTGATCCCGTTCGCATGTCGAGCGCCACCAATCGGCGAGGCTGTGTGCTGCCCTCACGCCCGCAAATAAGTTCGTTGGCATGAGGGGCGCACCCGATGAACACATCATCGGAAATCAGGACTTGGCGAGGCGCAGCATCGCGGGGATCCCAGCGCAACAATGCCGTCTGGCTGTCGGCCCATCCAGTACGCTGGACGAGGAAAAGGGCGCGCTCCGAGGCCGACCAGAACAGTTCTCGGATGCCGTCGCATTGCGTGACAGGGCAGACTTTTCGGCTGCCGTCCGGAGCGGCCAGAACCAGCCGCGTCGGGCTGAGGAGACGCTCGGGGAACTCTGCTTCGAGCCAGGCCGAAAATCCACCCTCTCCTGATCGAACATTTCGTGCGTTGTCCGGTATCGCTGCCGGTCGCGGCGGGGCAATAAGCACCTGCTCCATTTCGGTTGCAGGTCGCGATGACCCGTCCCGAAGCGAAACCCATGTATAGATCGGATCGGCATGGCCGGTCGGTATCGGTCGGTCGGCTGCCTGCGGCGCAAACCGCGCGTCGAAGAGAAAGCCGCGTCTGCCTTCGCTGGCGATTGCCGCGGCGGCGAGGCGAATTGCAGGCCTTGTGCTGACAATGAGACCCATTCCGTCCTGAGCCCAGGCGAAATCGTCGACATCGTCGGCCAGATTGGTTGCTCGGACCGCACCCGTTTGCCCGGTTGGGCTGGCCAACCAAACCTGTGTCGAACCGGCTTCTCTCCTCAGATACGCAATTCGCATGCCATCCGGCGACCATCGCGGCGCGCTTGTCCTAGGCCAACCGGCCAGTATCGCGGTGAAGTCGCGAAGCCGGAAATCGTCGCGAATGAATTCCCCGCCGCGCGCCACCTCGATTGGAGAACCTTCGCCGTTCAACGGCGCGACCAGCAGTCTTTGGCAATAGCTATTCGTCTCGGGAATTGCGCGACGGACGGTGAAGGCAATTTGGCTGTCGTCAGGCGAGATGCCAAATACACTTCGATTGGGAGTTCCGACCGGTGCGCCAATATCCGCAATCCGGACTTGTCCGTCCACTGTCCACTCACCTAATTCCGCATTTGCCGTTTCCTGGGCGATGGGCAGTGCATCACACGGATCTTCGGCCGATGGCGGATCTTCAGCTGTCGGCACGATCGTCAGGCTGAGCGCTAGGGTAAGGAGCGCAGTCATTACCAATGCCTCCTTACGCCAAACGCGATGAAGCGCCCGATCGGAGAATAATTGGTTGAATCGTAGGGTGTTGTGTTGGGACCGGTTTGGCCGATCACGTCCGGCTTATCGTTAAACAGGTTTTGAATGGTCAACGAGAACTCGAGGCCGGGATCACGGTCGTCGCCGCGAATGACCGCATAGTGCATGCCAAGATCGACAGTTGCGCTTGGTGACAGCCGCTGCACGGTTGCAAGCCGTCTGTCGACGAGCGCACCGATATAACTGACTGCCGCATTGGCGGTAAGGCGGCCTGCCCGATATCTTGCTGCTCCACGCGCGCGGTAGCGGGGCGGGTTGAAAGTCGTACCGGCAAGCTGGACTTCAGGTAGTTCGGATGTGATGGTTTGCCTGCTGCGCAACCAGCTGCCGTTGAGATCCAATCCTATCGAGCGGTCATTCCCGAGATCGCGGTTCCAGGCAATCCTGGCATCCAGCCCTTCTACGCTCCACGCCGCGACATTGATGTTCCTGTTATCGAACAGAACGACAACATCTGCAGGATCGAACGGGCGGCCTGTAAAGTTCTCCAATCCGAACTGGGCACCCGCGATGAGTTCGGCCAAATCGGCCGGATCAGGTGAAAAATCGATGAGGCTGGCATAGCCCGGATTGTTGATAGCAGCTGCGATCGATCCAGCGATCGGCGCAACGACGCGGTTGTCATAGCGGATATCATACCACGTCGCGGAGGCGGTCAATCCTCGGACTGCCGCAGGCTGGAACTCGAATCCCGCCGTCCAGCTTCGGGCGCGCTCGGGACGGAGGTTGGGATTGCCGCCCCCGCTCAGAAAGACTGTGTCGGAGCCGGTGCCCGCTCCGAACACCGCAGCAGGCACCAGAATGGCCTGAGAAAAGATGTTTTGCTGGAAAAGCGTGGGAGCCTTGAACGAGCGTGCCCAACTCGCTCTGAACATCAGATCACCACTTGGCGAATAGGTAATCCCAAGGCGCGGGGTGGCGAGCTGGTCGAGTCCGGGATAGTCTTCGTAGCGAACTGCAGCGGATAGCGTTAGCTGCTCGATTCCATCGACGGCGTTCCGACCCGACACGAATGGAACATACAGTTCCGCATAGGCGAAGCGAGCCCGCTGCGTTGCATCGAATTGCGCATTGAGGATCGCGCTTTCCAGAGAGTACTCGAGTCGATTGTTACGAAATCCGATGCCGACAGCCAAGCGCGTCTCGCCGCCGGGAAGAGTGATAACCGGGCCTTCCGCACCCATTTCCAGCGAGGTGATCTGATGCAGGTAGCTTCCCGTAGAGACGCGCGCCGGACCTGTCTCTGGAATGAAACTGGTCTGGAAGCGGGTTCGATCGCGCCCGAAGACACCCGCGAGATTGGCCTTCCAACTCGGCCCAAGGTCAAACTGCAGCGACGGCGCTACGGAAAAGGTCTCGAGGTCGGGCTCACGCCGAATGCGCTGGGCCGGCGTGCCATCAATGGTGGTTGATTCGCGATACGAATAGAGCGCGTCGAGATTGGCCTCCACGCCTTCTGACAAGCTCTGGTGCGCCGAAAATGTTACGGCGTGGCGCCGGTTTGAGGGATAAAGCAAGGTTTCCGGTAGCAGTGATCCTGCATAGGCGCGCTCCCTCGCCTCAATCCCGGAATTGTTCGCGAAGTCGTAGGCGAAGACGAAGCCGCCACTGTTCCAGATTGTGCCTGCGACTATGTCGGCCTGTTGGCGAAAGTTGCCTCCATCGGTGCTCGCTCCAATCTGGGCCGAGGTTGTCACGCCCTCAAAGTCGCGGCGCAGGATGACGTTCACAACGCCGCCAACCGCGTCCGAGCCATAGAGCGCTGAAGCTCCATCGGGGACGACCTCGAGCCGGTCGACAATGGCGAGCGGAATGGCGGAGATGTCGACGCCCTGGGACGCCGAGTTGTATGGAAGGCGATGACCGTTGAGCAATGTCAGCGTCGCATCGGGCCCAAGCCCGCGCAGATTGGGAGACGATGCTGAATTTACATTTTCATTGCCGATGCCGCCGCCCGAACCAACCCCAGGGTTCTGACCGCCCGAGAAATTCTGGGGTAGGTTGCGGATCGCTTCGCCGAGGTCCACCTGGCCCGTCTCGACGATCGTCTCGCGATCAAGCTCGATGACTTCACCTACGACCCGTGCGCCTCGGATACGCGTTCCCGTGACAACGATCGCGGAACTCTCTTCGTCCAAAGCTGTATCGCCAACCTCGGCAGCGTCATCTTGTGCCTGTTCGCCTGGACTGTCTTGGGCGAAAAGAGGAGGAGCGGCACCTGCAAATGCTGCCCCGGTTAGAAGGACGGAAAGTGTGCGAATTGTCGACGACATTGATATCTCCCTGTTTTGGCGCGGACCGGCCGCTACAGAAGATGACGCTCACTTTTGCGAGCACCTTAGTTTCAATTGAAATTAAATTTTGAGTGGTCCCTTTTGGCCGGATGCCTGCAGTCACCAACTGTGACCCAGCGCTTGTCGCAAATGCGCCAGAGCTTTCATCATGTGATAGTCGACCGTCGGCAGTGCGATGCCGAGTTCGATATGTATCTCTCGGTAGGATTTCTTCTCGAAGCGGTTCATCGCGAAGATACGCGCGCACTTTTCGGGGAGCTCTGCGAGCGCGATTTCCAGCACTTGCCGGGTTTCACGGACATGCACAGCATCTTCTTGCGCGGCGCGGCTTGGCGCGTCTGCGTTCTCCAGAAGTGGCTGGGTCCTGACCCGGCACTTTTGCCGCCGCGCCTCGTCCACGAGCAAGTTGAATGCAATCCGCCTCAGAAAGCCTGCCGGATTGACGAGTTCCGTCAGCTGCTTGCTGGTCGCTGCACGCAGAAACACGTCCTGTGCCAGGTCGCGAGCGCGCTCGGAGTCCACGCGCCGCGCAAGATAGGCGATCAGTCCAGCCCGTTCCTCGCGGTAGAGGGCATCGAGTGTGCGGCGGCGGCCGACCGTTCGGCTTACTTTTGCAGCGCAGTATGCGGGGCCCACGGACTGGGGGGATTGGTGCCGAATTTCGGCGGCAATTTGAGTCATGCTTCGAACTTGGAGGCGACCGCAACCTGAGTTCGCCGTGGCGAACTGCGTGCGGGTTCCAGGTCTGTGCCGCCGTCCGGGGCCTAGTTTGTGCCCCTTGATCGGTCCGGCCGCCGGGCCTGCGATGGACCGGCGTGCATGATGTCCGGCGGAAAGATCCACGCGGATGGTGCCAGAATATCAATCCGCGCGCTGTCAATCTGCCCAACATAGGAATGGCTTGCAAGAGGTAAGTAGAGCCGTTTTGGACCCGCTTGTGGCGGCGGTCGTCGCCTTCACTAAGAACGCCAAAATCTTGGCGAACATCGGATCGAACATGCCCAATATTGGGGAGGCGGCCCCCTTGGTCATGGAATGTCGGCGCGGTGCTGGCGCCTCTAGCGAAATCGGCGAGAAAGGAGGTGCTTCATGGCTCGACCATTTGACAGCAACGACCGAACCGGCGGATACGACTTTTCGGATTTCGCGCAGGAGTTCCTGCGCCGCAATGCCGCGTACCGGCAACAATACGCACGGATCGCCAGCGAAAGCGGTTTCGACCCGCAATCCCCAGCTTGCCGCCGAATGGCGCGTACATGGGGCCTTGAATTTCCCGATTGATCCCCACCTTTCGGCTCGCAGCGATCCGGCGATCTGGCGAGCCGAGGAAAACCCCAATGTTGTAATTCTTAGCGGTAGCGGCGCGGTCAAGGCGGCGCGCGCAGCGTGCGACCTGATCTCCAAGCGAACCAGCAATGCGGGAGATCATCTGGTCCTCGCCGGTGGTGGCGCTCGCCATCGGCTGCTCGTTATGGCCTCCGCCCGGTTGGGTGGAGACAATTATCTGATCCCTCGGGACCAGTCGGTTCCGATCAGGCTGGCGGCGCTCGATGCGTTTCACTGCTGTGTAGATGGTTCCGCTGCTCCCAGCGTGCGAAACCAGTTGCAGCCCACTGCCTATCAGTCCCACCGCTTCCACTTGCTGCTCGCCATACTTGATGCTTTATCCCGGGCGCCTGAGGGTGTTATGCTAAAAGATATCGCTGGAACCATTGTTTATCGGGGATTGTCCGCGCAGCGCGCCATTGACTGGAAATCGTCATCGCAACGCCGCCAGACCCAGCGTCTCGTGGTTGAGGCGCGGCGAATGGCGTCGCACGGCTATCTCGGCTTGCTTCGCCAAAGCCGGCTCCGCTCTTTTCAAACGCACTGAATGCACTATGGTTTTTCGTGGGGCATGCTGCTGAATTTTGCGGCGCGCCCGGATTGGAACCGGACCTTGAGGGTCGCAACTGCAACTGCTGGAACAGGTGGAATGGAACCGTCTGATCCGGCACCGAGCAGGCGGTCGGGTGGCGGCGTGTTGGATTGCGTGCTGCCGATCGAACGGCAGGTCTATGTACGCATATCTCGCGGAGGAATTCGCAACTGAACTTATCAATGTCCGTTCGGACACTGAACTCGACGGTGCGCTTAAACAGGTTTCCCGGCGCCTTGGCTTCGACCACTTCGCGCTTAGCCTGGAGATGCGTTCGACATCGTGCGAGGCACCGGGCCTGCTATTGCACGACTATCCCGACGAATGGGCGAAAGTCTATATTGCCTTCGACCTCGCAGGGCAGGATCCGGTGCGAAGAGCCTGTGACAAGACCATCATCGGTTTCGCCTGGGACTGGATTGACGAACTCGTCCCTCTCACGCGCGGCGACCGTCAAATGCTCAATGTCGGCCGGGAATGCGGAATTGGCAATGGTTATACTGTTCCGCGGCATTTGCCCGGGATAGGGCGCGGCACCTGCACCTTTGCTGTTCGACCCGAGCGAGAACTGCCCCGACGGCGCTTCGCCGTCGCGGAAATGATCGGGACGCTGGCTTTGAGCTGTGCGCTGGGCCTGAGTTCAGAAAAGTTCGATGAGAAGGTCCCTTCCCTGACCGATCGGCAGCGGGAGTGTCTGCTTTGGGTTGCAAGAGGGAAGACTGCAGCTGAAACGGCCATGATACTCGAAATCAGCACCGAAACCGTCATTCAGCATCTTAAGATGGCCCGCGAGCGCTACCAGGTCCATTGTAAACAGTCCCTCGTCGTCGCGGCGCTGTTCGACGGGTTGATCGGGTTTGCCGACATTATCCGTTGGCGGGACACAGGCTAGTTTTCGCGCCACTGCCTCTCAATCACTCGAACATGGCCGTACTGCCTATTTCGCAACCGTTCAGAAAGCAATTTGACTTCTCTCGGCATTTCGATATTTTAATAGTTATCGAATCATTGGAGTGAGCGATGCAAGCCGACCGCGTGATCCGAGCCCTATCTGCTCTGGCACAGGAGCATCGCCTCGCCGCATTCCGCCTGCTCGTGCAGGCCGGGGAGCAAGGCGTTGCCGCTGGGGTGCTAGCTGAGAAACTCCAAGTGCCTCCGTCTTCAATGAGTTTTCACCTTGCCCAACTGGGCAATGCGGGGCTGGTCACCCAGCGGCGCGAAAGCCGCTCGATCATCTATTCGGCGGACTATGCCGCGATGAATGGCCTGATGGGCTACCTCACCGAGAACTGCTGCGGCGGCATGTCCTGTTCCCAGGATACCGAATGCTTTCCTTCTCCTCAACGAAAGAGCGCCTGATGAAACGCTTTCACGTGCATGTCGGCGTGACCGACATCGACCACTCTATTGCCTTCTATTCAAGCCTGTTCGGTGCCGAGCCCGACGTGGTGAAGGCCGACTATGCCAAGTGGATGCTGGAAGATCCGCGCATCAACTTCGCGATTTCGATGCGCGAGGCTGCTGCCAAAGGCATCGAGCATGTCGGCTTGCAGGTCGAGGACAAGAGCGAACTCGAAGAGGTCTATGGCCGCCTCAAGGCTGCTGACCGCCCGGTGCTCGAAGAAGGCGCGACGACTTGCTGCTACGCGCAGTCGGAAAAGAGCTGGATCGCCGATCCAGATGGCGTCGTCTGGGAAGCTTTTCTGACCGATGGCGAGAGCACGACCTATGGCGGCAGTCCTGACCTCGACCAGCTCGCATCTGCCATTGCCACTTTGGGCGCCTGCTGCGCGCCGCAACTGGCACCTGCCAAGACGTCCTGCTGCTGAGGTAACTGATGTTAGATCAACCGCTGAACGTGCTGTTCCTGTGCACGGGCAATTCCGCTCGTTCGATCCTGGGTGAGGCAATCCTCAACCAAGACGGTGAGGGTCGATTCAAGGCCTACAGCGCCGGAAGCAATCCGATCGGCACAGTGAATCCCTGGGCGATCCATACGCTCAAGACACTGGGCTATCCGGCAGATGGCTATTCCTCAAAGAGCTGGAGCGAGTTTGCCGAAGGACCAGAATTCGATCTGATCTTCACCGTCTGCGACAGCGCGGCGGCCGAGACTTGCCCAGTATGGCCGGGTCGTCCGACTTCCGCGCACTGGGGCATTCCTGATCCGGCGGCGGTCGAGGGCAGCGATGCAGAGAAGGCAGCGGCCTTCCTCGATGCGTTTCGCATGCTGAAGCGCCGTATCGACCTGATGCTGGCGCTGCCGATTGCCAGCTTCGAGCAGATTGCCCTGCGCGAAAAGCTGCAAGCCATTGGCCACGAGGCGGATGAACAATGACCGCTGCAGCTGCTGACATGGACGCCCGCGCGGCGGGGCTAGGCCTGTTCGAGAAATGGCTTTCGGTCTGGGTCGGCGGCGCGATCCTCGCCGGGATTGCGCTCGGCAATGCAGCGCCAGAGCTATTCGCCTCGCTAGCGGGCATCGAATACGCCTCGGTCAATCTTGTCGTCGCAGTTCTGATCTGGGCGATGATATTCCCGATGATGGTGGCGGTCGATTTCGGCGCGGTGCGTCGCGTCGGTGACAAGCCAAAGGGCCTGATCATCACGCTGGTAGTGAACTGGTTCATCAAGCCTTTCACGATGGCTGCACTTGGCGTGTTGTTCTTCGAGGTCGTCTTTGCCGACCTGATCGCGCCTGCCGATGCCCAGCAATACATCGCCGGGCTGATCCTGCTGGGTGCGGCCCCTTGCACCGCGATGGTCTTCGTATGGTCGCAGCTCACCAGGGGCGATCCTGCCTATACGCTGGTGCAAGTCGCGGCGAATGATCTCATCATGATCGTGGCCTTCGCGCCCATTGTCGCGCTGCTGCTGGGCGTGACCGACATTGCGGTCCCGTGGGAGACGCTGCTGCTCTCGGTCGCGCTCTATGTGGTCGTGCCGCTCGCAGCCGGTGCCATTGTGCGGCATCGGCTTCTCGCGACCCATGGCGGCGATGAAGCGGCGGTGTCCGAATTCACGGGGCGCATGAAGCCGCTCTCGATCATCGGCCTGCTGCTGACGGTGTTGCTGCTGTTCGGCTTCCAGGCGGAAACCATTGTCGCCCGACCGCTGTTGATCGCGCTGATTGCAGCGCCCATTGTTGTCCAAAGCTACGGCATCTTCTTCATCGCTTATGGCTGGGCCAAAGCGTGGAAGGTCCCGCACGCAGTAGCCGCGCCCTGCGCTCTTATCGGCACGTCCAATTTTTTCGAACTGGCGGTGGCGGTTGCGATCGGCCTGTTCGGCCTAGGGAGCGGAGCTGCTTTGGCTACGGTGGTAGGCGTCCTCGTAGAAGTGCCTGTCATGTTGTCGCTGGTAGCGATCGCCAATCGGACGCGTGGTATATTCCCTTTGGCTTGATGCGGATGTGCCTCATACCGGTCTGGGGGCGAGCAAGATGACGCCGGCGCCTACAAGGCAGATCGCCACGCCCAGAGTGTCCCACCGATCGGGCTTCACGCCTTCTGCGATCCAAAGCCACAAAAGCGCGGACAGAATGTAGACCCCGCCGTAGGCAGCATAAGTTCGACCTGCATGCTCGGCATCGACCAGCGTTAGCAAATAGGCAAAAAGGACGAGTGAAGCCACGCCCGGAACGAGCCACCAAGCCGACTTGTCCATACGCAACCACGCCCAGAAAGCGAAACAGCCCGCAATTTCAGCAATTGCAGCACCGAGATATGCGAGAAAGGTCATCATCTGACCTCTATCGAGATTTCGACTGTCGATCGCAAACGGGATTACCCGGTTGATGGCTTTACTGGACCAAGCGAGGCGCAACTACGATAGCATGGAGCCAAGATCGGAGCCCACGCTCGGATACACCGATACCATTTTCTTGAGATCGCTTGTTGTCAGTCCAAGTCGGATGGCCAAACCGAAGAAATTAATGATTTCGCCATATTCGGGTCCGAGCAGATGGGCGCCCAGGATAGTGTCGCTGTCCTTATCGATTATAACCTTGGTTGCAGCGCAGCTTTCGCCAACGCGAAGGTTGGAATACCAGTCGCCGGTGTCATTCTCGACGACGCGGATATCGTGCCCGGCCTCTCGTGCATCCTGTTCGAGCATGCCAACGCGGGTTAGCTCCGGTACGGTAAATACAGCGCTCGGAACTCCCGAATAATCCGGCTTGGTCCGGTTGCCCTTGAGCATATTGGACGCAGCTACCTTGCCCTCGAAAACCGCGACAGGCGTAAGCGGGGCACCCTGCGTATCGGCGGCATCCCCGGCAGCGTAGATTTTCGGGTTGGACGTGCTTTGCAGGTAGGCGTTGACCGCAACGCCCTTGTCACCTGCCTCGACATTGGCTGCGGCCAGATCGAGCTGATCAATTGCCGCGACGCGGCCCGCGCCTTGGACGACGAGATCGGCGCGCAAATCTTTCGTTTCGCTACCCGTTTCTACCGTGACAAGAAAGTCCGTCCCGTCCTTCTTGATGGATTTGAGTGACGTGCGCCGTCGCAGTTGGACGCCGACTTCCTCGCCTCGCGCGACGAGTCTTTCAACAAGATCGGCATCGAAACCTTTAAGCGGTCTCTCGCCGCGATCGATCATGCACACCTCGCTGCCGGCGCGTGCTGCGATATGGCCAAACTCGAACGAGATGAAGCCGCCGCCGATGAACAGGATGCGTTCGGGCAGCGCATCGAGCCGCATGAACTCGGTGCTGTCGGTAAGGTGTTCGGAGCCGGGAACATCTATCGTCCGCGGCTTGGCACCCGTTGCGATCAGGAAATGGTTTGCCTGAAACTGGCCCTCGCCGTCGATTTCGACGGTATCTTCGCCGACGAAGCGCGCTTTCCCGTGAAGGGTAGTGACGCCGTTGCTCTCCAGACCGTTTTCGATCCGACCGGGCATTTTGTCGGTGAACGTCTGCGTGAAGGCGACCAGATCGGGCCAGTTGATGGCGATGTCGTTCGGTTCGATGCCCTTGCCGTGCATGAGCCGCGCTGCGTCGATGATTTCCGCCCCGCGGCGGAGCATTTTCTTCGGATCGCAGCCGCGCAGGGCGCAGGTGCCGCCATAAGGCAGTTCGTCGACCACCGCGACCGACCAACCGGCTGAGGCGCATTTGTTGGCGGCATTTACGGCCGCCATACCAACACCCAGCACTATAAGATCGAAGTTTCGCGTACTCATCTCACCGCCCTCCGCAACATGTGGCGCCCTTGCGATCGGCACGCGTTTCCTGGATCGGCGGGCAGGGGATGGTGCCGAATGAGCAGAAGACACAGCAATCGCCCGCATTGGGGCGGAGTTTCACACCGCAACCATTGCAATCGTAGAAAAACCAGCAGGCATCCGTCGGCATTCTTTCGAGCTTTTTGTACCCGCAAGTAGGGCATGTGATCTCGGACTTCAGTTCGATCATAGCGCGCTCTCTGAAAGGATCGCCGGATATCCGGCCTCGGTCGACGCCGCGGCGATCGCGCTTGTGGTTGTTCGCTCAGGATCGAACTGCGCAGTCGCCGTCCTGGTCTCGTAATCGATAGTCACCTCGTGCACGCCTGCCACGCCTTCCATCGCGCGCCGAACCGTTATCGGGCAGGTCGCGCAGGTCATATTCTCGACCGCAAAACTTGCCGATTGCAGATGCGCGGAATTTTGTTGAACCCGTTCGTCGGAGTTTGGCGGAAACAAGGTCGCTGCCCAGATACCCGCTCCGGCCAGTCCCAGTATCGCAACTGCGACGATCATCGTCTTCTTCATCTTTCGAACTCCTAGTAGAATTGCGGCGCCCACCACTCGACCGTGGACGAGGCAGCGACCAATACGGTCGCCAGCCACAGGGAGCTTTTGACGAGCAGGTTTGCTCCGGGCCGCGCGCAATATGTTCCGTCTTCGCAAGGTTCGGCTTGCCGAAAATAGACGTGCCGGAATCCAAGGGCCAAAAAGACAACCGCAATGGCGATAAATACCCATTTGTACGGTTCGAGCGCAGTGAGATTGCCGATCCACGCGCCGCTGATGCCAAGGCTCAGCAATAACAGCGGGGCAATACAGCAGGACGAGGCGAGTATCGCGCCGAGCGTCCCGCCGCTCGCCCATAAGCGCTGCGCGTTCTTGTGCATTTGATCGACCATGGAAACCAATGTACTCCCTGTAGTAACTACAGGTTCAAGCACTAATTGGCATATGGCTCATGACAGCATCGCAAGTGATCAAACGGGGAGAACTGGCCAGACGGTCGGGCTGCAACCTTGAGACAATCCGCTACTACGAGAACATCGGTCTGCTTCAGCCTCCCGAGCGTACGGCAAGCGGGCACAGGCTCTATCCACCCGGCGACCAGGCGCGGCTCGGCTTTATCTTGCGCGGCCGCGATCTGGGTTTTTCGATCGAGGAGCTCAAAAGCCTGCTCAGCCTCGTTGATTCGCACCCCTACAGCTGCGGCGAGGTTCGGGATCTGACCAATAACCATCTGGCCAGCGTGCGAGCTAAAATTGCTGATTTGACTAGGTTGGAGCGCACGCTAGCCGATGTATCAGCCCGCTGCGAAGGCGGTGATGTTCCGGAATGCCCCATCATAGATACGCTCTTTGGTCGTGGTCCTGGCGCCCGATAGTGAAGCTATGCCGTCGGAACGGGTGCGCGTCTTGAAGCTATTTCGATCGAAGCCGGATGCGACGAGGCGAGGGAACGAATATGCGCCCTGTCCGTCCCCTCACTACAGAGCCTCGTCATTTAACTTTTGATAGCTTTCCATGCCGACCACCATTCTGATTGTCGAAGACGAATTCCTCATAGCTGTCGAAATGGAGGCGGTGGTTCACGATCTCGGTCATGAATCCGCAGGCATAGCCGACGACATGCAATCGGCATTGGCAAAGGCTTCAGACGCGATCGATGTGGCGCTCGTCGATGTCAATCTGGCCGATGGAGCCACTGGTCCGAGGATCGGCGAGAAGCTTGCTGCGGATTTCGGGATCGAGGTTATTTTCGTAACCGCCAATCCCGCACAACTCGGCGAAGGGGTGAGCGGAACGCTGGGCGCGCTGGAAAAACCGGTCGATCTTAGCATTCTCAAGCAGGTTCTCGACTATGTCATTGCGGTCCGGAAGGGCGAAAAAATCGATCCGCCAGCCCGTCTTAGGCTCTTCTTTAACTAGGCTCCTGCAACCTGCTTTTTCGGACATCCATGACGAGTTCAACGCCATCGTCATGCCAGGTTCTCTCGTAATTGCCTCCTAGCTGTTGCTTCACGGCCAACTCGATGAGGCGACTTCCGAAACCCGTTTGAGGCTCACTCGCCTTGTTGATGTGAGCTCCGTGTTCCCTCCAGCGGAAGCGGACCATCTCGTCCTCGGTTGAAAGGTCCAGCGAAATCCTTCCCTCGGGATTGGACAGAGCTCCGTACTTCATCGCGTTGGTAGCCAGCTCGTGGAACACCAATGCAACCGGCGTGGCGGCGCGGCTTTCGACCGCGATATCGGGGCCGGAAATAGCAATCCTTCTTTCGGAAAAGGCAGGATAGGTCTCGAAGATCGTCGCAAGCAGCGTGGCGAGGGTCACTTCCTTGCCCTCGGGCTGGGACTTTTCGCTGTGGGGCCGGACGAATTCGTGCGCGCGCCCCAGCGCGGAAATCCGGCCCAGCAGGTCGCGCGACGCTTCACCGAACGCTTCATTTGCGCGCGCTGTCAGGCTGATCAAACCGGAAACAATCGCGAAGATGTTCTTGATGCGATGGCTGAGCTCTTGACTCAGGATTTCGTTTTGGAGGGCGGTGCGCTTCTGCTCGTCGATATCCGTACAAGTGCCGATCCAGCGCTGGATCTCACCCTCCTCGTTGAGGATCGGCAGCGCACGACCGATCATCCAGCGATAATCGCCGCTGTGATGCCTCAGGCGATATTCAACCTCGTACGGTTCGCCGGTAGCGAGGCTGTGGTTCCATTTCTTCCATGTGTCGGCCTGGTCATCCTCATGGAACATCCCGGCCCATCCTTCGCCGTCGGTTGATCCGACAGGGACACCCGTGAATTCATACCAGCGCGCATTGTAATAATCGTGGGAGCCGTCGGGAAGAGTCGACCATACCATCTGCGGCATGGTGTCGGCGAGCGCATGGAAAGCAGCTCCGGCGGATTGCAGCGCATGCTCTGTAGCGAGGGGCAAGACATCAGGCGCCGAAGAGGATTCGCGGCTGCCAAGCTGGAAGTTCGTGATGACTTTTGCATTCATAGCCAGCTTGTGACCTTCCCGGGATGAACAGAATCGGACCGATAAGATACCTGTCGTATCTTGATGATTTTCAAACGCTGACGCTCATCGCAAAGGTGGGATGGCCAGTAAACTCTCCCCTGTAGAGCGCCAGATGTGGCCCTCCCCAGTTCTTGGTATGTCGCTGCCTATCCGGATTTGATGAGATGCGAGCAGTCATCAAGTTCACAGGTAATCTTCATGCAGCAAAGCAGCGGTATAAATGGTGCAAACTTGGTCGATCCGGCACTTCGCGCCATGTTCGAGGCGCGCAAGCGCGTGTTCGTGGATCTTCTTGGGTGGGACGTTCCGGTGCTCGACGGGACCTTTGAAATCGACCAGTTCGATACGCCCTCGGCCGCCTATCTCGTCCTCACCGGCGAAAAGTGCGAGCATCGCGCATCGGCCCGGCTCCTGCGTTCTGATGGACCTCATATCTTACGCGATCTCTTTCCGCAGCTGTGCACCGGACCTGTTCCGCAGGATGAGGCATTTCGCGAGATTACCCGATTCTGTATCGATCCCACGTTGCCGCGCGCTGATCGCCGGAGTGTCCGCAACCAGCTCGTCTCCGCACTCGCCGATTTTGCAATATCGGAAGGGATCTCTGGTTATTCGGCGGTCGCCCCAGTGCCCTGGTTCCGTCAGATCGCCCAGTTCGGCTGGCGCTGCCAGCAGCTTGGACCGTGCGTTTCTATCGATGGGCAGCAGCTTGTCGCTCTTCGGATCGACATCGACCAAGATACACGCGCGCAACTCGCCAACGCAGGGATCTACTGCCGCAATCCTAAGCCGGAAGCCTATGGCGGCATGGAGCTGGCAGCATGACTGGGCCGAGGGAGGCGCATTGGCTCGATCAGCTGCAAGAGGATGGCTATTGCATCATTCCGCAGCTTGTCGCCGAGCAACAGATCGCCGCACTCGATGCCGACCTGGAAGGTGCATTTGCGCAGGCGCCCCTCGGCAAGGGAGACTTCTATGGCCATCGGACCAAACGGTTTGGAAGCCTGCTTCGCCGGTCGCAGGTCGCAGGCGATCTAGTCCTGCAGCCGCTAGTCCTATCGCTCGCCCGCGCAATTCTCGGCAGCGCCTGCGACCGGATACAGCTCAATGTCGCCCAGGCGATCGCGATCCATCCCGGCGAGATAGAACAGTTTCCGCATTGCGATCAGGATATGTGGGCAGGCCGCAAGGGCGATCACGAATATCTTCTCAACGTCATCTGGCCGCTGACCGAATTTACTCGCCTCAATGGCGCGACACGCATCTACCCCGGGACGCACAGGAAGCCTGTCGACAATCTCGAAAGTCTCGACGATCCCATAGTAGCTGTTTGCAAGCCCGGCGATGCGATCTGCTTTCTCGGCTCCACCGTCCATGGAGCGGGACCAAACCAGACCGAGGATGTCCGCCGCGGTGTCGTAATCGGCTACAGTCTCGGCTGGCTCAAACCCTACGAGAATCTCTGGCTGGCCTATCCACCAGCAGTAGCAAAAGAGTTCTCTCCCGAACTCGCCGAGCTCGCCGGATATGTGCAGCACCGTCCGAACCTGGGTAATTTCGAAGGGCAATGCCCGTCGGTTTTGCTGAGCGACAAGGTGCCCGAATTCCCTCAGGCAACCGATAGTCTGCGCCCCGACCAGAAAGAAGCGGTTCGTGAGTTCGCCAAGACGCGCCGCGGCGGACGATGAGTCCCGCTCACGTCCTCGAGCCTACGTACAGGCGGTTGAAAGATGCATTGCTGGAAGGGCGCTTCCGGGCCGGTACGAAGCTTGAGGCGATGCGACTCGCTGACGATTTCGGAGTGAGCATGACGCCGGTAAGAGACAGCCTGAACCAGCTTGTCGGTGAAGGGCTGGTCGACCTCACGCCCGGCGAAGGATTTCGCGTACCGCTGCTTACCGAACAGGCCTTGCGCGACATTCTGCAAGTCAACGCCCTGCTTTTGGAGCAGGCTCCCGACAACGATCACAAATCACTGACAATCAACGAAGGATCAAACGACACGCGAGGTGCTTATGCCGACCGATTGGCGCGCGCCTTCAGAGACATCGCGGCAAGCTCAGGCAATCGGTTTCGCGTACATTTGGTCGAACGCATTAGCGACAGACTCCATCCGCTACGTGAACTCGAGCCGGTGATTTGGCCTGGCGCGCCGCATGCCCTTGAGCAAATTGAGCGAAAAGCGCAGCAAGGGTTCGATGGCTCAAACCGAGCGGTACGCGCATATCATCAACACATTGAGGATCTGGTACCCGCTCTTGTCGGACGTTTGAACCAGCAGACGCCCTAGCCCTCGCCAATATTTTAGGTCGTCTCCCCACTCTCGGACAGAACCGTCGCGAGGTGGTCATTCCAGGCATCGAGCGCCTGGCGCTTTTCGTCCTTCCAGTCGTGGCGCTGGTAGATGCCGGCGACTCCGGCGCGAGATCCGCCCACATGGTTGAGAACGGCTTCGGTGACTTCAAACCGAACGCCAAGCCGCTGGAAGTTCGTTGCGAGGGTTCGTCGTAGATCATGAAGGCGCCAGGCTTCGAGCGGCTCTTCGCAACGTTCCTCGATCAGGCTGTCGAGCTTCACCTTCCCTTTGGCGTATCCCGTAAAGCCCGCCCCGCTAGCTGTCGCGAAAACACGGCCCTTACGCGGCCACCTCTCGCCGCGAGCCTCCCGGTCGAGCTCGGCGATTGCAAGATCGTTGAGGGGAATGGAGTTAGGTTCTCCGTTCTTGGTTCGAGATCCGGGCAGGGTCCATAATCTTTCGCTGCGACTGAGCTCCTGCCAGTGCATCCCGGAGACTTCTTCACGGCGCTGTCCGGTTACGATCAGAAGCCTGACAATTGGACCAAAGCAGCGATGACATTCCGGCGCCGCATTCCAGATATGGCGGAGTTCGCCATCCTTGAGCCAGCGCTCTCGTGGCTTGACCGGAGGCGGCGTTTCCATGCCCTCCATCGGATTGCGATCGATATCTCCGCGACTGACGGCCCAGCGAAACAGGCGGCGCATAACGGCAAAGACATTTCGCCGGTTTGCCACCTGCTTGGGCGGCATCTGATCGAGAACCGAAACGACGTCGATCTTCGTAATCGCTGGCAGCGCCTTCATTCCGAATGTGGGCTTGAGGTAGAGGCGAATGGATCGCTCCACGAGGCGACGCCATCCCTCGCGTTTGCAGGAGCGAGTGAAGAGGTCAGCGTAATTCGAGAAGGCGAGGTCGACAGCTTCCCGGCGGCGCTGCTTTTCCGCATCAACCGGATCAATGCCCTGCGCAACAATCACCAACAATCGCTCAGCTTCCAAGCGTGCAGTAGTCGGTGTCCAAGGCGATCCATGTGATCCGATCGTGAAACGACGGGTCTTCGCTTCTCGTCCGCCCATTCGGAACTGGATTATGTAACTGATTGATCCAGCAGTTGTAATCTTGACGCCAAAGCCCTTGAGATCGGTGTCCCAAAGATAGTTTTCCTTTGGTCCAACCGGGAGCGAATCGACCGTGCGCTTGCTGATTTTTCCTGTTGCCATGCGATACCTCGTGGCCTTTTCTGGCAATCACCGGGTAATCACGCAAGCGGAAAAAGGGGCGAATTGGAGGCAATTCTGGCGTAAGTGATTTGCGCTAAGTCGTTGTTTTTACAACATCAGCGTAGTCTAGCGTCGCCTGAATCGAAAGTACCAGACCTCATGCCCATAGACGGTGCGGGCCTTGTGTTCGTAGCGCGTTTCGGGCCATCCTGACGGGCGGTTCTGCCAGCTGGCCGGGCCATCGACGATCCATTCAAAGGCGTCGCCGAAGCGCCGCATGACCATCAGGGCGTGGCGCAGGTAGACGGCGTGGTCGGTGCCGAAGCGGAATTCACCGCCCGGTTTCAGCTTGTCGGCGAACATGCGGACCGGGCCATCGTTCATCATGCGGCGCTTGGCATGCTTGTTCTTGGGCCAAGGATCGGGGTGCAGGAGATAGAGCATGGTCAGCGCGCCGTCGGGCACGCGGCGCAGCACTTCAAGCGCATCGCCATGGTGGATGCGGACATTTGCGAGCGTGCGGTCGCGGACGTGGGTGAGGGCCTGGGCGACGCCGTTTACGAAGGGTTCCGCGCCGATGAATCCATGATCGGGCAGCAGATCGGCGCGTTCGGCGAGATGTTCCCCGCCGCCGAAACCGATTTCGAAATGCAGCGGGCGGTCGAAACCGAAGAGGGTTTCCGACGTCACCGGCCCTTCGTCGGGCACGGAAATCTGCGGTAGCAGGCGGTCGACCAGGTCCTGCTGCGATGCGCGCAGGGGCTTGCCCTGGCTGCGCCCGTACAGCCGGTTGAGAGTGGTCGGGTCACCTTCCTTGAATGCGCTCATGGCGCGGGCGACTAACGATCCGCCCCCCGTGCGTCCAGATGGTACGCATGTCGATCATACGTTTGATCGGGCGAAAATTCCGTCTGTTCGGCAGGGTTGAACCGCCGGGCAACCGCAGTCTAGGGGCCGCGCATGCAAAGACTGCTAGACGATTACTCCGGCCTCCCGCTGTGGCTCCAGTCGCTCATCGCCCTGTGCGCGCTGGCGGTGGCGGCGCTGACGGTCAACTGGCTGCTGAAGAAGGTCCTGCTGCGCATCGCCGCACCCTATCTGGATGCACGGTCCGATACGGTGGACCGGTCGGCGGCGTGGCTCACCACGGTGATACCCCTGCTGCTCGTCTCGCGCGGGATCGGCCTGGTGCCGCGCCTGCCGGAAGAAGTCGTGAACGTGACGGTCAACATCGCGCGCACGATGATCGTCCTGTCGATCGCCATGGCGATCGGCGGTGCGCTGGATTACGCGAACGAGCTCTATTCCCGCCGCCCGGAATCGCGCAGTCGCCCGATCAAGGGATATGTGCAGGTCGTGAAGATCGCCATCTACTTCGGGGCGGCGATCCTGATGATCGCGGTGCTGATCGAGCAATCGCCGCTGCTGCTGCTATCGGGCCTCGGCGCGATGGCAGCGGTGTTGATGCTGGTGTTCAAGGACACGATCCTGAGCCTGGTGGCGAGCGTCCAGTTGAGCAGCAACGACATGCTGCGGGTCGGCGACTGGATCGAAATGCCCGGCATGAACGCGGATGGCGACGTGGTCGATATCGCCCTGCACACGGTGAAGATCCGCAATTTCGACAAGACCATCACGACGATTCCGACGCACAGGCTCATCGCGGACAGCTTCCGCAACTGGCGCGGGATGAACGAGAGCGGCGGGCGGCGCATCAAGCGCGCGCTGGTCGTCGATCAGAATTCGATCCGCTTCCTGGACGAGAAGGAAACCGACGATCTCAAGCGCTTCAGGCTGCTGGACGATTACCTGGCCAGCAAGCAGGAGGAGATTGCCGAATGGAACCGGCATGAACTGTCCAGCGATTGCGACACGATCAATGCGCGCCGGATCACCAATATCGGCACGTTGCGCGCCTATGTGATCGCCTATCTCAAGAGCCATCCGCGCATTGCGGGGGCAGGGTTCACGCTGATGGTGCGCCAGCTACCGCCGGGGCCGCAGGGCCTGCCGCTGGAAATCTACTGCTTCACCGACACGGTGGAGTGGCCGCAATACGAAGCGATCCAGGCCGACATCTTCGATCATATGCTGGCCATCCTGCCCGAGTTCGGCCTGCGCATCTTCCAGCATCCGAGCGGGCAGGACTTCGCGCAGCTTGCGATCAGGGCCGAATAGGAAACGCCCCGGAAGCGCGATGGCTGTCCGGGGCGTCTCATGATCCCGTCCAGGGATATGCAGTGTCAGGCGGCTTCCGCCTCTTCGTTCGGGTCGCGCAGCACATAGCCGCGGCCCCATACGGTCTCGATGTAATTTTCGCCGCCGCAGGCATGGCTGAGCTTCTTGCGCAGCTTGCAGATGAAGACGTCGATGATCTTGAGTTCGGGTTCGTCCATGCCGCCGTAAAGGTGGTTGAGGAACATTTCCTTGGTCAGCGTGGTGCCCTTGCGGAGCGAAAGCAGCTCCAGCATGGCGTATTCCTTGCCGGTGAGGTGAACGCGGGCGCCATCGACTTCGACGGTCTTGGCGTCAAGGTTGACGGCCAGCTTGCCGGTACGGATGACCGACTGGCTGTGTCCCTTGGAACGGCGCACTACGGCGTGAATGCGGGCGACCAGTTCTTCGCGGTGGAAGGGCTTGGTCACGTAATCGTCGGCACCGAAGCCGAACGAGCGGATCTTGCTGTCCATTTCGGCAATGCCCGAAAGGATCAGGACCGGCGTCTGCACTTTGGCGACGCGGAGTTTCTTGAGCACGTCGTAACCGTGCATGTCGGGCAGGTTCAGATCGAGCAGGATGATGTCGTAATCATACAGCTTGCCGAGATCCAAGCCTTCTTCGCCGAGGTCGGTCGAGTAGACATTGAAGCCTTCGGTCGTGAGCATGAGCTCGATGGCCTTGGCCGTTGTCGGCTCGTCTTCGATCAGCAGTACACGCATTGGGATGTCCCCCGTTGGTTCCCTAGTGTCCGTCGGTAACACCCATAGAGGTGTTGTCCTGTATTAACCACATTTGGTCTGAAGGAAAAAGGTTAACGCGAAGTAAAGTGCGTTAACTTTTTTCCCTGTGGCAGACAGGTGTCAGAGTGCCGCCAGCTTCTTCTGCCGCCGCCGTTGCGCGCTGGACCCGATCCCGATCGCCTCGCGATATTTGGCGACCGTGCGCCGTGCGAGATCGTAGCCTTCCTGCTTGAGAAGGCCGGCCAGAGCCTCGTCCGAGAGGACTTTCTTTGGGTCTTCGGCATCGCACAAGGCGCGGATGCGCGCCTTGATCGCTTCGGCAGAGGCGCCTTCGCCATCGGCCGCGGCGACGCCGCTGGAGAAGAAATATTTCAGTTCGAACGTGCCGCGCGGGCAGGACAGATATTTGTTGCTGGTAACGCGGCTGACGGTCGATTCGTGCATTTCGATCTTCTCGGCCACTTCGCGCAAGGTCAGCGGCCGCATCGCCGTTACCCCTTCGCGGAAGAATCGCTCCTGCCGTTTCACGATTTCGGCCGACGTCTTG
Organism: Qipengyuania sp. L-5Y; assembly: GCF_056859455.1. NCBI lineage: Bacteria > Pseudomonadati > Pseudomonadota > Alphaproteobacteria > Sphingomonadales > Erythrobacteraceae > Qipengyuania > Qipengyuania sp. L-5Y. The sequence continues at coordinate 41,864 of NZ_JBSXOM010000023.1, forward strand.
AGAATCGTCTTCTGCCGCTGGTCGAGCGCCCGGATAAGCCAGTCGGCTTCACCGAGCTGTTCGTTGAGCCAGCTTTGCGAAGCCTTGTCGCGCGCCCCGCCTTTCAGTTCGAGATAGTATTCGCGGTTAACCACGAGCCGGGGGAGGCTTGCTTCGTTGAGGCGGATGTCCCACCCATCGGCGCTGGGGGTAACCAGTACGTCGGGCACCACCGCGCCTTCATCGCCGCCTGCATGGGCGAGACCGGGCTTGGGATCGTAACTGCGCAATTCGGCCAGCATGTCGGCGAAGTCTTCATCGTCGACTTCGCACATGCGTTTGAGCCGCCCGATGTCGCCGGCTGCAACCAGGTGGAGATTGTCGATCAGCCGCGCCATGCACGGATCGTAGCGATCGGCTTCGCGCGCCTGCAGTGCCAGGCATTCCGCCAGCGACCGCGCGCCCACGCCGGTGGGATCGAGCGACTGGACGGTGGCCAGCGCCCGTTCGGCCTCTGCCAGCGGGATGCCCAGTTCATCGGCCACCTGCCGCAGATCGGTCAGCAGATAGCCGGCCTCGTCGAGTTCGCCGATAATCCGCAGGGCGATGAGCGCCTCGCGTTCGTCATGGGCGACGAGGCCGATCTGACTGGCAAGGTGGTCCGACAGGGTCGGGCTGCCGGAAGACCGGTTTTCCAGATCCGGCAGTTCGGCACCGCTGGCGATGTCCCCGCGGCTCCAGTCGCCGCCTTCGCCGTGAATGAAATCGCCCGGTGCAGCTTCCGGATCGAGCGCATGGTCGGCGACATCGAGCGCGCCCTCGCCGCCGAAATCGGGCGCGCTGTCATGCTCCGACGGTTCGGCAGGCGAATCCTCGCCCGCTTCGCGCCGGACTTCGCCCATTTCGAGGAGCGGGTTCGATTCGAGCGCTTCGGCAACGAAGGTTTCGATTTCGAGATTGGACAGCGCCAGCAGCTTGATCGCCTGCTGGAGCTGGGGCGTCATTACCAGCGACTGGGTTTGCCGGATATCGAGGCGCGGCCCCAGCGCCATGAGCTAGATCCTCGCGATAGCGGGCATCACAGGGTGAAGCTCTCGCCCAGATAGAGGCGGCGGACGTTTTCATCCGCCACCAAGGCTTCCGGCGTGCCGGCAAAGAGCACCTGACCGCCATAGATGATGCAGGCCCGGTCCACGATCTCCAGCGTTTCGCGCACGTTGTGATCGGTGATCAGAACGCCGATCCCGCGAGTCTTGAGATCTTTGACCAGGTCGCGAATGTCGCTGATGGACAGGGGGTCGATCCCGGCGAACGGTTCGTCCAGCAGCATGATCGACGGCTTGGCCGCCAGTGCGCGGGCGATTTCGGCGCGGCGCCGTTCACCACCCGAAAGCGCCATGGCGGGGCTGGAGCGCAGGCGGGTAAGGCCGAATTCGTCCAGCAGCCGTTCCAGTTCCTGCGTGCGTGTGTCGGCATCGGGTTCGACCATTTCGAGCACGCAATTGATGTTCTGTTCGACCGTCATCCCGCGAAAGATGCTGGTTTCCTGCGGCAGATAGCCGAGGCCGAGGATGGCGCGGCGATACATGGGGAGATTGGTCACATCTTCCCCATCCATCAGGATGCGGCCCGCATCGGGACGCACGAGCCCCATGATGGAATAGAAACAGGTAGTCTTGCCGGCCCCGTTCGGGCCGAGCAGGCCGAGGACTTCGCCCTTGCCCACCGAGAGCGAAATATCCGTCAGGACAGCGCGATTGTCATAGCTCTTGGCTATGGAAATGACTTCCAGTCCCCCCTGCGGGATGGGAGGGGCGGCTTCGTGGACCGCGTCGTTGTCAGGGCTCATCTCTACATCCGCCATGGGCGCGACATAGCACGCGTTCCAGCCATGAGAACCCCGCATGCGGCCCTTTTCGACCAACTGGCAGGATTCGTGCATGGACGATGTGCCGCACCATATATGGACAAGTGGAGCATGCGTGCGCACGATTGCTTGCCAGGGTGCGGCATTTTTGAAACAATGCGATTCGAGAAGGGGTAGAGAGGAACAGTGCAATGAGCAAAGCGCTCTATGAAAAGGACATCGCAAGCGGGCACCGGACAAGCAGGGCTCGCGACTGGCGACGATCCATGAGCGACAATGTCGCATTCGCACTGTTGGTCTATACCGGCCTTCAGATATTCATGACTGTCAACGCGATGAAAGACGGCGTTTCTTCCATCGTCCCCTATCTCGCCCTCGTCATTCTGGTGGGCGGCATCATTCCTGCCTGCCGCTGGTTCGAGCGGCGCTGGTCGGGACTGTCCGACGCCAGGGCGGCCGACCCGGACATGAAGCCGGCCTTCCGCCGCGACCAGATCATGCTCTGGCTGCTGGCCATCGGCCTGCCTGTCGTACTGACGATGTTCTTCAAGCTGCTCTTCTCCTGATCCATTCACCGGTTGTCAGCGGGAAGGGCGCGCCCTACCTCGCGCGGATGATTGCACACTTCCGGCTGAAGCCATGATCGGGCCCGACACCGCGCTGGCCCGTTGCCAGGACCTGATCCAACTGGCCCGCAAGATGGGGGCGGACGAGGCCGATGCCGTCGCCCGCGCATCCGCTTCCGAAAGTGTCGGCGTGCGCCTCGGTGCCCTGGAGGAAGTCGAGCGATCGGAAAGCGAAGAGATCGGCCTGCGCGTGTTCGTCGGGCGGCGATCGGCATCGATCAGCACCAGCGATTTTGCGCCCGAAGGGTTGAAACTGCTGGCGGAACGCGCGGTTGAAATGGCGCGGCTGGCCCCGGAAGATCCCTATGGCGGGCTGGCCCCGGCCGATGCGCTGTTCAGCGGCGATGGCGTCGATCTGGATCTGCACGACGGGGTCGACCCGTCGCCGGAAGAATTGCGCGAAGCCGCGCTGGCCGCCGAAGATGCGGCGCGCGCCGTTGACGGGGTCACCAATTCCAACGGCGGCAGCGCATCGGCATCCCGGTCGGTCTTCGCACTTGCGGCCACCAACGGTTTTGCCCGCGGATATTCCGGGGGATCGCACACGTTCTCCGCTAGCGTCGTGGCAGGCGAAGGCGCCGACAAGCAGACCGATTATGCCTATCGCACGCAGCGCCACCGCAGCGATCTTCCCGACCCGGCCGGTATCGGACAGGAAGCGGGCGAGCGCGCGGTGCGCAAGGTGCGCCCGGTGTCGATCCCGTCGGGCAAGATGCCCGTGGTGTTCGACCCGCGCGTGGGTGGCGGCATCATCGGCCACCTGCTCGGCGCGATGTCCGCGCCTTCCATCGCACGCAAGGCGAGCTTCCTGATCGGGCGGAAAGACGAGCAGCTTTTCGACAGTGCCATCCGTATCGCCGAAGATCCGCAGCGCCTGCGGGGCCTGCGGTCGCGCAATTACGACGGGGAGGGCGTGGCCAGCGTGCCGCGCGATCTGGTGTCGAACGGCCGTATCTTCGGCTGGCTGACCAATGTCGCCAGTGCCGCCCAGCTCGACCTGGGCCTGACCGGCCATGCCAGCAGGGGCGGGGGCGGATCGCCGGGCGTGGCGGCGGGCAATATCTATCTGGCCGCAGGCGAACCGAGCGTTGCCCAACTGATCGCCGATATCGAGGATGGCCTGTTCGTCACCGACCTGTTCGGTCAGGGCGTCAATCTGGTGACCGGCGATTACAGCCGCGGTGGGAGCGGGCTGCGCATCCGCAATGGCGAGCTGGCCGAACCCGTGGCCGAAATCACCATCGCCGGGACGCTGCCGGAAATGTTCCGCGCACTCGTACCGGCCAGCGATCTGGAACTGGTGCGCGGGCTGGATGTGCCGACCTTCCGCATCGACGGCATGTTCGTGGCGGGGCAGTGATACGGCTGTTCGCCCTACTGGCCCTGCTGCTGGCAGTGCCGGCGGCGGCCCAGCTCGAGGCGCCGTCCGATCCGGTTGCAACGCCGACCCCGGAGCAGACGATCGCAGCGACGCGCGATGCCGGCGACGACGAGCGGATCGCAGAGCGGATCTCCGGCATTTTCTCCGAGCTGCCCGCCTTTCGCGGCGTGGACATCATGGTGCGGGAAGGCGTGGTCTCGCTGTCGGGTACGGTGCCCAAGTCGGAAGACGTGAGCCGCGCCGAAGCCATCGCCAGCCGGGTATCGGGGGTGGTGACGGTCGAGAACGGGCTCGAGCGCGACCTGTCGCTGTCGGCGGGGAGTGCGGGGATTTCCAATCTGGCCGACCGCTGGAACGGCTTCCTCAGAATGCTGCCGCTGATTGCCGCGGCGCTGGCCGTGTGGGCGATCATCGCCCTGTTCGGCTATCTCCTGGCGGGGCTGGGGCGCGTGTGGCACCGCATCGCTCCCAACAGCTTCCTGGCAGAACTGATCTCCAGCGCGATCCGTTTCGTATTCGTGGTGCTGGGGCTGGTCATCGCGCTCGACATCATCGGGGCGACGGCGCTGCTGGGCGCGGTTCTGGGCGGAGCAGGGCTGATCGGTATCGCGCTGGGATTTGCGATGCGCGACACGATCGAAAACTACGTCGCATCGCTCATGCTGTCGCTGCGGCAGCCCTTTCGCGCGAACGACCATGTGGTGATCGACGATCTCGAAGGGCGGGTCATTCGCCTGACGAGCCGCGCCACCGTGCTGATGACGCTGGACGGCAATCAGCTGCGCATTCCCAACGGGCAGGTCTTCAAGGCGGTCATCCTCAATTACACCCGCAACCCGCAGCGCCGGTTCGATTTCGATCTGGGCGTGGATGCGGACGACGATCCAACGGCGGCGCTGAAGCTGGGGCGCGATACGCTGGCGGGCCTGCCCTTCGTGCTTGCCGAGCCGCCGCCTGAAGCGCGGATCGAAGAAGTCGGCGATTCCAATATCGTGCTGAAATTCCTCGGCTGGATCGACCAGGGCGAGGCGGATTTCTTCAAGGCGCGAACCCGCGCGATCGCGACGCTCAAGGTGGCGCTGGAAGAAGCGGGCTTTGCCTTGCCGGAACCGATCTACCGCCTGCGCTTCGATTCGCGTTCGGCCACCATCCCGATGATGCCTGCAGGCGAATCAGGCAAGGTCGCGACCAGCGAGGCAAGGCCCTCGAAGCCATCGCTCGAAACGATTGCCGAGGCGGAGGACATCCGGCCTGCAAACGAAATCGGCGAGATGGTGGAACAGGAGCGAAGGCGCGGCGGGAGCGAGCAGGAAAAGGACCTGCTCGACCACTCGCGCCCCGTCGAATAGCGCCTAGTTCGAGCTGTTGTAGCGCTCGACGCTTTCCAAAATGATGCGCTTGGCTTCGGCCGCATCGCCCCAATTGCCGATCCGCACCCACTTTTCCTTTTCCAGGTCCTTGTAGTGGGTGAAGAAGTGCTCGATCTGCTGGAAGATGATGCTCGGCAGATCCTTGGTTTCGGCGACATCCGAATAGTAAGGGAAGGTCGTGTCGATCGGCACGCAGACGAGCTTTTCGTCGCCGCCATGTTCATCCTCGAGATTGAGCACACCGATCGGACGGGCCCGCACCACGCAGCCGGGAATGAAGGGGCTGCGCGAAATGACCAGCGCGTCGAGCGGGTCGCCATCGGGCGAAAGCGTGTGCGGCACGAAGCCGTAGTTCGCAGGATAGCGCATCGGCGTGTGCAGGATGCGGTCGACGAACAGGGCGCCCGATTCCTTGTCGAATTCGTACTTTACCGGTTCGCCGCCGGTCGGGACCTCGATAATGACGTTGAGGCTTTCGGGCGGATTGTCGCCGGTCGGAATCATTTCGATGCGCATTGCAGCTAATCTCTCGTTGTGGTCGGCCCCTCTCCCCAGAAAGACTTCGCGCCGCGCCTTATAGTCCGTCCGTCCGGCTAGCAACCCGCCTTGCTGCCTATTTCGTGCGCGCTGCCAGAAGGCGATCGAGACCCTGGGTGCCGCCCGATACCGGTTCGATCCACGGATAGCGCAGGCCGCCGTGATAGGGGATTTCCAGAGTATCGAAGCGTTCGCCCCGCTTGACCAGCAAGGTGATCGGTTCGCTGCCGTCCTTGGCCGCGGTCACCGCATCGCGAATGACGTCCTTGGAATAGGCATCGCCGTTGACCGCGACGATCGTGGCGCCGTTGACGATACCGGCATCGAATGCAGGCCCATCCCACAAGGTGGAGGACACCTTGCCGTCGCCATCGAGAACGACGCCGAGCGAATAGAACAGGTCCAGCGACTTGCCGCTGGAACTGCGCCCTTCGGCATAGGGGTTCGGCGTGTCTTTCCAGACGAGGCGGTAGCCGGCTTTTTCGAGACCGCGCACGGGGGCGGGCTGGTCGGGCTGGCGCAGCCGTGTGTCGAGGAATTCGGCCCAGTCGTAGGGATAGATCGCATTCAGCGTCTCGACGATTTCGTCGAAATCATAGGTCGACACGCCCCAGTCGCCATCGCTCTTGCCGAAGAATGCCTTGGCGAAGTCGTCGAGACCCTTGCGCCCCCTGGTGCCTTCGCGGATGATCTGGTCCGCTTCCAGCCAGGTGAGCGCGCCTTCGACATAATAGTCCTCGCTACGCTGGAGGGAACTGTAGGGCAGGGGACGCCGCGAATTGGTGATCGGGTCGTAAGTCGTATCCTCGACACTGCGCCAGGCACGGCCGGGCTGGCCTTCGGAATAATTGGCCACGGCATTGGCGAACATGCCCAGCACCGTGTCCTTTCCCTGCAGACCCGAACGAGCCGCCAGCACCCAACCCCAGAACTGAGTCTGGCCTTCGTACACCCACATCAGCGAGTTCTGCATCGGGGTGCGATAGTCGGGCGTCCACAGGCCCTCTGGCCGGCGGAATTTGCCGTTCCAACTGTGAACCAGTTCGTGGCTGACGACGTTGCGGGCCCAATCCATCTTTTCCCAGTCGATCAGCGCTTCCGGCTCGTACTGGTTTTCGCTGGACCGGTGATGCTCCAGCCCGATCCCGCCCATGCGGTCCGTCATTGCCAGCAGGAAATTGTAGTGATCGAAATGGCGCGCGCCGAAAACCGCATCCGCCTCGTCGATCAGCTTTTCGAAGGTGCGCAGGTTTTGAGGTGCAAGCTCGAGATATTTGGGCGCGTCGGCCACCGCATCGAGCGTGACTTCGGGATCGAGCGACCATTGCTTCGCGTAACGGCCCGCGAAGATCGGCGAATCGACCAGCGTTTCGTAATCGACCGTTTCCCAGGTCACCGTGTCGCCGCTGCGCGCCTTGCCATCGAGCGCGGTGAACACTTCCCACCCTTGCGGAACGGTGACCGTAGGCTTGAACGCGATGCGGCGCGTGTAATGGCCTTCGGGGTAGAGGCTCATCGCTTCCCATTGGAGGTTGAGCATTTCCTGCGTCATCGTGATCCGTCCCTCGCGGCCGGTGACGGGTGAGGTGTGCATGAACTGTGCTGTTACTTCCGTGACACCTTCCGGTACGTCGACCACGAAGCGGAATACGTCGAGCGGATCGCGTTTCCATTCGAGCGGCTGGCCGTTGGCGCTGAAGCGGATGTTCGACAGCAGGTTGATCTGCCCGCGAGCGGAATGTTTCCCCGGCAGCCATTCGGGAAGCAGGAGGGCCAGTTCGCGCATTCCGGCAGGCACCGGGATGGTCTCGGTAACCGAATAGACCGCACGGCGGGTATCGGTGGCATCGATATCAAGTCCGATCGTTCCACCGGGCCACGGCGTATCCTGGGGCAGTGGAGTCGCATCGCTAAGTTGCGGCGCGATCGGCGCGGAGTTGGTATCCGGCTGGGCCTGGAGGGGGCTGGAGACGAGCAGGGCAGCGACGAGCGTAGCGGGAACGGTGGTGATTTTCATGGCGGTGTAGATGCTTGGATGGCCTGCGGAAGGCAAGGGCGCCCTCGACCAGCGGCACGCTCGGCTCCACCGACGTGCAGAAGGGCGGCGGCGTGCCGACCGCTTGCTGCCGAGGCCCAACGCACCTAAAGCGCGCGCCATGAGCAAGACCCCGCAAGCCATCCGTGGCACCCAGGATATTTTCGGCGCCGATGCTGAGGCTTTCGCCTTCGTGGTCGAAACCTTCGAGCGTGTGCGCAAGCTCTATCGCTTCCGCCGCGCCGAAATGCCGGTGTTCGAGAAGACCGAGGTATTCAGCCGGGCGATCGGCGAGACGACCGATGTGGTGTCGAAGGAAATGTACAGCTTCGACGATCGCGGCGGCGAGAGCCTGACCCTGCGTCCCGAATTCACCGCCGGTATTGCCCGCGCCTTTCTTTCCAATGGCTGGCAGCAACATGCCCCGGTAAAGCTGGCGACGCATGGGCCGCTGTTCCGTTACGAGCGCCCGCAGAAGGGGCGCTATCGCCAGTTCCACCAGATCGACGCCGAAATCATCGGTGCGGGGGAACCACAAGCAGACGTCGAGCTGCTGACCATGGCCGATCATTTGCTGAAGGAACTGGGCATCGAGGGTGTGACGTTGCACCTCAACACGCTGGGCGATGGCGACAGCCGCGAGGCATGGCGCGGCGCGTTGGTCGAGCACTTCCGCGAAGTGAAAGACGAACTGTCCGAAGATTCGCAGGAGCGGCTGGAGAAGAATCCCCTGCGCATTCTCGACAGCAAGGATCGCCGCGACCAGCGTTTCGTTGCCGATGCGCCGAAGATCGACGATTTCCTGACGGACGAAGCGAAAGCCTTCTTCGATGCAGTGACCAGCGGCCTCGATGCCGCGGGCGTAAACTGGACACGCGCGGAAAGCCTAGTGCGCGGGCTCGACTATTACCGCCACACGGCGTTCGAATTCATCCCCGACGAGGGTAGCGACGCGGCAGGCAAACTCGGGAGCCAGAGCACGATTCTCGGCGGCGGACGCTATGACGGGCTGATGGAAAGCCTTGGCGGTGCGGCTACGCCCGCGGTCGGTTGGGCTGCGGGGATCGAACGGTTGGCGATGCTGGTGGGCGACAAGGTCGAACCGAAAGCGGATGTGGTCGTGGTGGTTGAAAACGACGAACTTATGAATCGCGCCATCGTGGCTATCGGCAAGATCAGGGCCGCCGGACATTCCGCCGAGCTGATGGCATCGGGCAGTGCGCGCAAGCGGTTCGACAAGGCGGTCAAGGCCGGCGCTGAAACTATCGTTGCCTTCGACCTGCGCGATGGCGCGGAAAACATGCGTATCAAGGCCGAGGACGAAGCACGCGCGGCAATCGAGAAGATCCTCGGCTGATCATGCAGATACCCGCAGAACGCCTCGACCAGATCACTCATCGCTTCGCCGAGCTCGAGGCGCGGATGGCGTCTGGCCAGCTTGAAGGCGACGAATTCGTTCAGGCGAGCCGCGATTATGCCGAACTCGAACCGGTGGCGAAGGTCGCGTCCGAGGTTCAGGCGATGCGGGCGGAGCTTGTCGATCTCGAGGAAATGCTCGGCGATCCGGAAATGAAAGCGATGGCCGAAGAGGAAATCGCTGCGCTGAAGAAGCGCCTGCCCGAGGCTGAGCATTCGCTGGCCGTCGCCATGCTGCCGCGCGACAGCGCCGATGCCAAACCCGCCATGCTCGAAATCCGCGCGGGGACGGGCGGCGATGAGGCAGCGCTGTTCGCGGGCGATCTTTATCGCATGTACGAGCGTTTCGCGGCCGAGCAGGGCTGGAAGGTCGAGCCGGTCAGCATGAGCGCAAGCGAGGTCGGCGGCTTCAAGGAAATTGTTGCCAATGTCACCGGCACCGGCGTTTTCGCGAAATTGAAGTTCGAAAGCGGTGTGCACCGCGTGCAGCGCGTGCCCGAGACCGAAAGCGGCGGACGCATCCATACCTCTGCCGCGACCGTGGCGGTCCTGCCCGAGCCGGACGAGGTCGACGTGCAGATCGATCCGACCGACCTCAAGATCGACACCTATCGCGCCAGCGGTGCGGGTGGGCAGCACGTCAACACCACCGACAGCGCGATCCGCATCACGCACCTGCCCACGAACACGGTGGTCACGTGCCAGGACGGCCGCAGCCAGCACAAGAACCGCGAAAAGGCGATGCAGGTTTTGCGGACCCGGCTCTACGATGCGCAGCGCGAGGCGACGCAGGGGGCCGAAGCGGAAGCGCGCAAGGCCATGGTGGGCAGCGGCGACCGGTCCGAGCGCATTCGCACCTACAATTACCCGCAGGGCCGGGTGACCGACCACAGGATCGGTCTGACGCTGCAGAAACTGCCGCAGATCATTGCCGGGCCGGGCCTTGGCGAACTGGTCGACGCACTGATCGCCGAGGATGAGGCAAAGCGGCTTGCCGCAATGGCCGAATAAGGCCGTGGTCTGTGTGACCCGATGGATGGCCGCATGACCATTGCCGACGCGATCCGCGCGGCAGCGGAGCGGCTTAGCGCCACCAGCGATACCGCCCGGCTCGATGCCGAACTGCTGATGGCGCATGTGCTGGGCGTGTCACGTTCCCAACTGCTGCTGTTGCGGATGCGCGACGAGGCTGCGCCGCATGCGGCCGGTTTCGATCGGCTGATTGAGCGACGCGCGGCCCACGAGCCTGTGGCGCATCTGCTGGGCGTACAGGAATTCTTCGGGCTCGAATTCGCCGTGACCCCCGATACGCTGATCCCGCGCGGCGACAGCGAAACGATCGTCCAGGCAGCGCTCGATTATGCCCGGCACGATGCCCGCGTGCTCGATATGGGGACAGGGTCGGGCGCGCTGCTGCTGGCTTTCCTGCACGAGCGGCCCGATGCAAAGGGGGTGGGCATCGACGCCTCTGCTGCTGCTCTTGCCGTGGCCAGCGCCAATGGCCAGAGGTTGGGGCTGGCGAGACGCGCGCAATTTGTACAAGCGAACTGGCTGGAGGCGGGCTGGGCGCGCGATCTGGGCCGTTTCGACCTGGTGCTGTGCAATCCCCCCTATGTTGAAAGCGATGCCATCCTCGATCCCGACGTGCGCGAATTCGAACCGCCTACGGCACTGTTTGCCGGACCGGAAGGGCTTGACGACTATCGGGCCATAGTCCCACAGCTTGGCAAGCTGCTTGTGCCCGGCGGCGTCGCGATATTCGAAATCGGGGCAGGGCAGGCCGAAGCCGTCGGAGCCATCGCGAGCGAATCGGGCTTCGCCCCGGAGACGCGCCGCGACCTCGCCGATCGACCGCGCGCATTGATCCTGAGATAAAAGACTTGGCAAAGGCGATTCGAACGCTTAACTCTGGCCCCAGGCCAGTGGTGCGCGGCTAACGCCTCCCCACCGGTTCCAGCTCCGACATTGCAGTTTTGGTGCGAGGCTCCGGCCCCGCATACCATGCACAAACCGGGGCACGCGAACTGCGACAGGCGCAGGCGCGCAAGGGGTCACGCGGCCAGTTGTGGACCGGTTTTATGGTCTACGCCGCGCATTTAATGAGGACCAGCTACCCTTGAACAACAATCGCAATAATAACCGCCGTCGCGGACGCGGGAATAATCGCAATCAGGGCGGCGCCAATTCGGGCAACCGGATCGACAGCCGCGCTCGCGGCAATGCCCCGCAACTGCTCGACAAGTACAAGAAGCTTGCCCAGGACGCCCAGCATAATGGCGACCGCGTGCAGGCCGAATATTATCTGCAGTTCGCCGACCATTATTTCCGTGTCATCGCCGACAACAAGGCCCGTCAGGACGAAGCCAAGGCGAAACGCCACGACGAGCGCGGACATAATCAGTCGGACGATGACGACGACGATGACGACGGTGATGATCGCCGCAACAATCGTCGCCCGCGCGGCCGCCGCGACGATCAGGACGACGACAATCGCAAGCCGCGCGCTCGCCGCGACGATCGGGATGACGATGAAGACGAAGTGCGCCAGCCGCGCGCTCGCCGTTCCGATAACGAAGACGACGGTGCTCGCAAGCCGCGCGGTCGCAAACCGCGCAACGACGATGCAGCCGATGGCGAAAGCGAGTTCGAGCCTTCCGAAAATCCGTTCACACGCCGCGACGAAGAGGGCGAAGCACCCAAGAAGCGTCGCGCACCGCGCAAGCCGAAGACAAGCGATAGCTCTGCGGGAAGCGATGGCGGTATCGATGCCACCGTGCTGCCGCCATCGATCGGCGCGAACGATTCCGATGAAAAGCCCGCACCGCGCCGCCGTCGGCGCAAGCAGGAAGACGACAGCGAAGTAAGCGCTGTCGGTTGATCGCGCTTGCAGTGCTGACCTGACGATTTAAGGGACAGGCCGATGGAGAAAATCCCCGGCTTGGCCCGATCGCACCCGAATATTGCCGCGCTCTTGCTGGGCGCGGCATCCGCTTTCGGTTTCCAGCCCCTTCATCTGTGGCCGCTCGGCCTGGCGGCGATGGGGGCTTTCGGCTGGCTGGCCTTTCATTCGCCAAGCTGGAAACGCGCGCTTCTGGCCGGATGGCTGTTCGGCGTTGCCCATTTCACCGTTACCGACAACTGGATCGCCACAGCCTTTACCTATCAGGCGGAAATGCCCGCGATCCTCGGTTGGGCTGCCGTTCCGCTGCTGGCCCTGTATCTCGCCGTGTGGCCCGCCTTTGCCACCTGCGCGGCCTGGCTGATCGCGCGCCGGGCAAACCTCCTCGCCTTTGCCCTAGCCTTCGGCGCCATGTGGATCGCAGCCGAATGGCTGCGTAGCTGGGTTTTCAGCGGTTACAGCTGGGGGCCGTTCTCCATGATGATGCTGGGCCCGTGGGATCGACCGGGCTTTGCCGTCCTCCTGCCTTATGCCGGCAGTTATGCCCTGTCGGGGATAACGGTCGCCCTCGCCGTCGCACTTGTCTGGCTCGGGCAGGCGAAACGGTTCGTAGGCATAGGGCTTGTCTGTTTCGTGGTTGCTATGGTCTATTTCCCGGCTGGGAAGGGCCGCGACGGGAGTTTGCCGCTGACGCTGGTGCAGCCCAATTTGCGACAGGACGAGATCGACGATGCTTCCAAGTTCGAAGAACAATTCCAGCGCATTGCCGGGCTGAGCCGCGCCGAAGGTTCGCAAAGCCGGCGCCTGGTACTGTGGCCGGAAAGCGGAATCCCCGACTACCTGCGCGATGGCTATCCGCAGCGGTACTACACCCAGATGACGGCGGCGGGCGATCCCGCCTTCGCCCGCGCACGCGTGGGGCAGGCCATCGGTCCGGACAGCCTGTTGCTGACCGGTGTCGTGGACCTCGAAATCGGAATGGTAGACGGACGCGAAAAAGCGGTGGGGGCATATAATACGGTCACCTCGGTCGATCCGCAGGGTCAGTTGGGCGAGAGATACGCCAAGGCGCATCTGGTGCCGTACGGCGAATACCTGCCGATGCGCGGCCTGCTCGAGCCGCTGGGCCTTTCGCGGCTCGTTGCCGGGACAATCGATTTCATTCCGGGACCGGGCCCGCAGACCCAAGACCTGGGCGACTATGGGCGCGCGGGCATGCAGATCTGCTACGAAATCGTGTTCTCGGGCGAAGTGGTGGATCGGGCCAACCGCCCCGATTATATCTTCAACCCGTCGAACGATGGCTGGTTCGGCCTCTGGGGACCGCCGCAGCACCTTGCGCAGGCGCGAATGCGTGCTGCGGAAGAAGGACTACCGGTGCTGCGATCCACTACCACCGGGATCAGCGCCGTGATCGATGCCCGCAGCGTTGTGCGCGAGCATATCGGGCGCAATGTTGCAGGGCGGATCGATACGCTCGTACCTCCGCCGCACGCTGCCACGCCCTTCGCCCGACTTGGCCACTGGCTCACTCTGCTTTGGGGCGCCGCTTTGCTTGCGCTTTCGCTGGTTGCCATACGGCACATGGAAGGCTACCGCGGGGAAGACACATAAAGACTTCTTTATATCAGGATTTCGATCTCTATGCGCACCAGTTTCCTGTTCACATCCGAAAGCGTTTCGGAAGGGCATCCCGATAAGGTTTCGGATCAGATTTCCGACGCCATCGTAGATCTGATGCTGGCCAAGGATGCGGAAGCGCGCGTGGCTTGCGAAACCATGACGACCACCCAGCGTGTCATCCTGTCGGGCGAAATTCGCTGCGCCCCGATGTACGACGCGAATAATACCGACTGGGCCGTCAACGGGGGATGGGCTCCCGGTGCAAAGGAAGAGATCGAGCGCGCCGTTCGCCAGACCGTGCGCGATATCGGCTATGAGCAGGACGGTTTTCACTGGAAAACGCTGACCTTCGAAAACCACCTTCACGGCCAGTCATCCGAGATCGCCCAAGGCGTAGATGCAAGCGGCAACAAGGACGAAGGTGCAGGCGATCAGGGCATCATGTTCGGATTCGCATGCGACGAGACGCCTGATCTCATGCCGGCGACCCTCGACTACAGCCACAAGATCCTCGAACAGCTGGCCGCTGACCGCAAGAGCGGCACTGCACCCTTCCTCGAGCCCGACGCAAAGAGCCAGGTTACGCTGCGCTATGAAAACGGCAAGCCGGTGGCCTGCACCGCAGTGGTCGTTTCGACCCAGCATGGCAAAGGCTATCATGAGGGCGAAAAGGAAGCCGAACTCAAGTCCTATGTGAAAAAGGTGGTCGGCGACATCATGCCCGAAGGCTGGCTGACCGACGATACCGAATGGCATATCAATCCCACTGGGGCGTTCGAAATCGGCGGACCCGATGGTGATGCCGGCCTTACCGGCCGCAAGATCATTGTCGATACTTATGGCGGTGCAGCCCCGCATGGCGGCGGCGCATTCAGCGGAAAGGACCCGACCAAGGTCGACCGTTCAGCTGCCTATATCACCCGCTATCTGGCGAAGAACATCGTGGCGGCCGGACTTGCCAAGCGCTGCACCATCCAGCTGTCCTATGCGATCGGCGTATCCAAGCCTCTCTCGCTGTATGTTGATACGCACGGGACCAGTGCCGATGGCGTCACCGATGAGGCACTTGAGGACGCGATCCGCGGGATCGAGAAACTGGGTGGTCTTACCCCGCGCGGTATCCGCATGCATCTTGGACTAAACAAACCGATCTATCGCCAGAGCGCGGCGTATGGCCATTTCGGTCGTCAGGCCGATGGCGAGCACTTCCCCTGGGAGCGCACCGATCTGGTCGACGATCTGAAGGCTGCGCTAAACTAACGTTCAGCCGTGCTCTCCCTTGCGCGGGCTGGGGCGATCGAGTGCCAGCTCCGCATCGGAGAAGGTAAGGGGCGTGCGTACGCCGGGAATTCCATCGAGATCGAAACGCATGCCGCGGGCCTTCACCTGAGGGTCGTCGAACACCGCATCCACGGCGTTGACGCGGCCGGCCGGGATCCCAGCCGCCGCGCAATCGGCAAGCAATTCGTCCATCTGCCACTTGGACGTTTCACCTGCGATAATCGCATCGAGCTCTTCGCGATCGGCCAGGCGTCCCTCGTTGGTGGCAAAGCGTTCGTCGGCCAGCAAATCGTTACGACCGAGTAGGGTCAGGAGGCGGCGGAACAGGCCGTCGTTGGCAGGTGCGAGCACGACCTTGCCATCGGCGACGGGGAATACGCCATAAGCGCTGACCTGTGCGTGCTCGTTACCCATTCGGGGTGGATTTTCGCCGGTAGTGAGAAAATGCGTCGCCTGGCTGGCAAGCAAACCTACCGAACAGTCCAGCAGTGCCATATCGACATGCTGTCCGCGACCTGTCCGCGCGCGCATAGCGAGCGCGGCCTGAATGCCGATAACGGAGTACAGTCCGCAGGTGAGGTCCGAAATGGAAATGCCCATCTTCATCGGCTGCCCCTGCGGCTCGCCCGTCAGTGCCATGAAACCGCTCATCGCCTGGATAACGAAATCGTAGCCTGCTTCGTGCGCACGCGGTCCCGTCTGCCCGAACCCCGTAATCGAGCAATAAACGAGCCGGGCGTTGACCTGGGCGAGGCTTTTATAGTCGAGGCCGAATTTCGTCAGTGTCCCGGTTTTGAAGTTTTCGAGCACTACGTCGGCTGAGGATGCCAGATCATGGATACGAGCCAGATCATCCTCCTCCCTGAAATCGGCGATAATCGAACGCTTCCCCCGATTGGCGGCGTGGTAATAGGCGGCTTCACGTTCTCCATGGTCGCGCTCAATCCAAGGTGGGCCCCATTTGCGGGTCCCATCGCCATCGGGGCTTTCCACCTTGATCACGTCGGCGCCGAGGTCGGCGAGGATCTGGCCAGCCCACGGGCCTGCCAGGACGCGCGCAAGTTCGAGGACTTTCAGCCCGGCAAGGGGAGCATTCGGGTTGCGAGGGGTATCGAGCCACATGGCGTGCGGCTTGCGCGGCAGCTTCGCGCCGGTCAAGTCACTCCATGCCGACGGATGCGGCGAGGCTGCCGATGGCATCGAGGAATTCTTCGCGGAAATCCTGAACCACTTGCCGGCTGGAACGAACCTGTTCGACCAACCCCACGCCCTGACCCACGAAATAACTTACCAGCTCGTTCGCACCCTTATTGCCCGACGCAGCCTCCCGTTCGATCCGGGCGAAGGCGGGTTCGGAGACCATCCCCATCAGCGGCATGGGGAGGGTTCCCGGACCGCCCGGCGCATCCCAGGCATCGTGCCATGCTGTCTTGAGTTGGCGCGCGGGTTTGCCAGTCCGGCTGCGCGAGCGGACCGTATCGCGACTGCGCGCTGCGACCATCTTGGCCCGGAAGGCCTCGCTCGTTTCCGCTTCGGGTGTGGCGAGCCAGACCGATCCCGTCCATGCTCCCTGTGCACCCGCCGCCATCATTCCGGCCATCTGACCCCCGGTCATGATGCCCCCGGCAGCGAGCACCGGGATATCGTAACCGTGGTGGGCGAGTTCGCGCACGACCTCGGGGACGAGCACCAGCGTCGATACTTCGCCGCAGTGGCCGCCCGCTTCCGTGCCCTGCGCAACGATGATGTCGACACCCGCTTCGGCCTGGCGGATGGCATGTTCCTTGGCCCCGACCAGCGCAGCTACCGGCACGCCGCGCTGCTTGCCTTCCTTTATCATCGCGGGCGGGGCAATGCCCAATGCGTTGGCAATCAGCCGGATGGGATGTCGGAATGCGACTTCCATCAGGGCAAGGCCGTTCTCGGGGTTGATACCCATGCGTTCGCGAAGGATCGGCATCTCGGCTTCGGGCGCAATTCCATATTGGCCGAGAACGGAATTGACGAAGCCTTGATAGGCGGGATCGATAGCCGCAGCCCGGCTCTTGTTATCGGACAATTCGCTGACGCGAGGATCGATCACTTCGGGAACGAGAACATCCACGCCGTAAGGTGCCCCGTCCACATGCGAATCGATCCAGGCAAGCTCTTCCTCGAGCTGCTCGGGACTGAAGCGCGTAGCGCCCAGCACCCCGAACCCGCCCGCCTTGCTGACGGCAGCCACAACGTCGCGACAGTGGCTGAAGGCGAAGAGTGGAAACTCCGCCCCGGTCAGTTCACATATGCGGTTCATCGGCATGGGCATGTCCTCCTGGGAGACACCCTATCCCGCGCACTCGGCTGTGCAAGCCGCCTTTACGGGCGGGTCATCGTAACCGGAGCGTCGCCGGGCGATGGCTTCCACCGGGTTTCAGGTGGAAATACCTCTTCAAGAGTACCCTTTTGCCAGGCCCCGTAAACGGGGTTCGGTACGAGAAACCAGCCATTGCCCCAAAGCTGTGCGTATTCGCCGCGCGCGACCATTGTCCGCCGCGCAGCAATCGCACTTTCATCCGCGTTGAATACGTCGGCAAAATCGCCGAGATTGTCGCCTGCCATGGCGATCACGCAGTAATTCTCGGCTATCTTCGCCCGGCGCCCATCCTTGCGGCTTCCCATATCGTCGTCGCCGCGCAGAAACAGGGTTTGCCCGTGTACAGCCGGTCCGGTCCCGGCTGCTTCGATCGCTGCCACGGCACCAGCAGCGGTGTCCGAATCGCGGTTGGTATTGAAGATGACCGTAATTCCGGCTTCACGAAGGCGGCGCAGGCCGGTCACTGCACCAGGAACCGGTTGCGCGATCCCGGCACCGTTATTGGCCCATTGTGCCCATTCGTCGGCATCGAACGGCTTACCCGTCAGTGCCTGCCAGTATTCATAGCCTGTATTAAGCAGCACGGTCTCGTCGACGTCGAACACGGCTGCAAATGGTTTGGCAGTACCGTCGGCCTTGATGCAGGACGGCGTTCCGATGCTGCCAGTGGTCCCGTCTGGCAGACCCATAGGAACCGATTGCGGAGCCTTTCGCTGGTGGACCACGGCGATCGAATAATCGGCAATCTGACGCCAGGTCTGGATAGACGCCGCTGCAGCTTCCCCCGAACCGTAGAGCCAGCGCATGGTGTCCGGCGCCGCTTTCTCTTTCGCCACCGTCGCGGGGCCAGTGACAGGGCCCGAATTCATGGTCGCGCAACCGGCTAGGGCCACTGCGCTGGCGGCGAGGGTCAAAATCTGTTTCATTTAAAAGGTCCAGAACGATCAAGAGAATACCGGTCGGCGATTTGCCACAGCAAGCCATGGAAACGCAATCGACTGTATCAATGACCGGGAACGGTTGACCATGTACGCGTCACAGCCTCGTCCGGCCAAGAAACTCGCATCGAAATCGACCTTGTGCCTCCTGAAAATTGATAACATTCACAATACTACAGTAATTGTGCAACGCAGCAGGAGGGCGCGCCGAAGCCCGATGACGCAAATTAAGGGAAATCATTGCGTTAATGACAAGGCTGCGATGTTTGTTGCGCATTATGCAATCAAAATTGTCCTTTTCGCACTTGCACAAAAACCGCCCGGCGCGCATATCTCCTCGTGCCTTTTAGGCATCCTCTCCCAAGACTTTTAAGCCCGGTTGGTTTTCCAGCCGGGCTTTTTTCTGGCCTGAGCGGACCCGCGCGGCGTCTTCCTTCATTGTATCTCACAGGGGCCACCCCCAAGTGAACCGGCAAGACCAACAGGAACGGGAATACGACCCAATGGCCGATGCGGATGCTGCGACAGCGGTAGAAGAAAAGACAGTGAGATTGCAGGTCGCAGCAGCGCGACAGGAAGAAAGTGGTCAGGGTATCGCGCGCATGCCGCGTTCTGCTTTCCAGGCGTTGGGGATCACCGAGGGCGATGTCGTCGAGATTACCGGAAAGCGCGCAACTGCTGCCATCGCCATGGCCGCTTATGACGAAGATCAAAGTCTCGATGTGGTGCGGCTCGACGGTCTCCAGCGCGGGAATGCGCAGGTCGGGTCGGGCGAACATGTGAATGTGGTCGTCGCCGAATCGCGCCCTGCGACCCGGGTCGTGTTTGCGCCGGCGCAGCGGGAAATGCGTTTGCAGGGCCCGGCGCAGGCGCTGAAGCGCAACTTCTTCAGGAAACCTCTTGTCGCTGGTGACCTTGTGGCGACGACCGGACAGCAGCCGGTGCAGAATATGCCACCGGAAGTGCGCCGCATGTTCAACGCACCGGCCTATGCCCTCACGCAGATTCGCCTGAGCGTGGTCGCGACGACACCCAAGGGCATCGTCCATATCGACGAGAATACAGAGGTTGAGCTGCGCGCCGAGTTCGAGCCGCCGCGCGATGCGCGTGCGGTCGTCAATTATGACGATGTCGGCGGCATGGGTGAAACCATCCAGCAATTGCGCGAGATGGTCGAGTTACCCTTGCGTTACCCAGAATTGTTCACGCGCTTGGGTGTCGATCCGCCCAAGGGCGTTTTGCTGCACGGCCCGCCGGGAACGGGCAAGACCCGGCTTGCTCAAGCCGTCGCCAATGAAAGCGATGCCAACTTCTTTACCATCAACGGTCCCGAGATCATGGGATCGGGCTATGGCGACAGCGAAAAAGCGTTGCGTGAAGTGTTCGAGCAGGCGACGAAGGCGGCACCGGCCATCATCTTCATAGACGAGATCGATTCGATCGCGCCGAAGAGAGATCGCGTGCCAGGCGAAGCGGAAAAACGGCTTGTTGCGCAGCTTCTGACCCTGATGGACGGGCTAGAAGCCCGCTCGAACCTGGTCGTGATTGCTGCGACCAACCGGCCTGAAGCGATTGACGAGGCATTGCGCAGGCCTGGACGCTTCGACCGCGAGATCGTGATAGGTGTGCCCGACGAAAGCGGGCGCCGGGAAATTCTTGGCATTCACACACGCGGCATGCCGCTGGGCGACAGGGTCGACCTGAACGAACTGGCCAAGGCGACTTATGGTTTCGTCGGGGCAGATATTGCGGCGCTCGCCCGAGAAGCAGCGATCGACGCGGTGCGGCGGATCATGCCGCGCATCGATCTGGACGAACGCACCATTCCGCCTGAAGTGCTCGATGACCTCTATGTAGGCCGCGAGGATTTCCTCTCTGCGCTCAAGCGTATCCAGCCAAGCGCCATGCGCGAAGTTATGGTTCAGGTGCCCAATGTCGCATGGTCGGATATTGGCGGGGTCGGCGATGCCATCGGCAAGCTCAAGGAAGGCATCGAACTGCCAATGAAAAACCCTGAGGCGTTTCATCGTCTCGGTATCCGTCCTGCTCAGGGCTTTTTGCTTTACGGACCTCCCGGTACCGGGAAGACCTTGCTGGCAAAGGCCGTCGCCAAGGAGGCGAAGGCGAACTTCATTTCGATGAAAAGCTCGGACTTGCTATCCAAATGGTATGGCGAAAGCGAACAGCAGATCGCACGGATGTTCAAACGGGCCAGGGCCGTCGCGCCCTGCGTCGTGTTCATCGACGAGATCGACAGTCTGGTTCCGGCACGCGGAAGCGGGCAGGGCGAACCTCAGGTGACCGGTCGGGTGGTGAATACCATTCTGGCCGAAATGGACGGGCTCGAAGAATTGCAGTCGGTGGTGGTGATTGGTGCGACCAATCGTCCCACTCTGGTCGATCCCGCGCTGCTGCGCCCGGGCCGCTTCGACGAACTGGTTTATGTCGGAACACCCGACAAGGGCGGTCGCGAACAGATCCTGCGGATACACACGAAGGACATGCCGCTGGCTGACGACGTCAATCTGGTCGATGTAGCTTCGAAGACCGAACGCTTTACCGGCGCGGACCTGGAAGACGTGGTGCGCCGGGCAGGCCTCAACGCGCTCCACCGAGCAGGTGGCGACGTGCAGGAAGTGACCGGTGCCGATTTCACCGAGGCCTTGGGAGACAGCCGCGCTACCGTGACGTCTCAGATGGAAGCGGAGTACAAGAAGATGCAGGGCGAACTGAAAAAGCGCGCTGCAGATGTGCGACCGATCGGCTTCGTTTACGAAGGAATGGTCGAAAGCACGCGTGACGAGAAGCACGCGCCGCCAGCCGGGGACTAAGCTCCGGTTGCGCGCTGGTTCGCCGCTTCCACTTCGAGGCGGTGGCGGATCAGCGCGTCTGGCTGGTTCTGTTTGATCCAGCCGAGCATGTGTTCGCGGACTTCGCAGCGCAGCGTCCACAAGTCGCCAATCGTCTCTGCGCTCATCGACAGACGCAACTCCACGCTTTCCGGATAAGCTTCGGTCATCAGCAATTCCAGATTGCGTCCATCCCACAACGGATTGGATTGAACGAAGCGTTCGAATTCCTCGCGGATCGGATCGATCTCGGCGATGGGATCAAGATGCAGCATGACCGGCCCTGTCAGCCGCTCGCTTACCCGCGACCAGTTTTCGAAACTCTGGTCGAGAAAGCGTGTCGTAGGAACGACCAGGACGCGTTCGTCCCAAGTGCGGACCGTCACGAAGCTCATCCGGATTTCTTCCACGCGCCCGGCCTGATCATCGACCTTGACCAGATCCCCGATCCGTAGAGGCTGTGTCAGAGCCATCTGTAGTCCGGCAATAAGCGATTTGAGTGCAGGCTGCGCAGCGGCGCCCACTGCAAGGGCGGCGAGGCCTGCCGATGCCAGCATCGTAGTCCCGACATCGCGAACACCGGGGATGTTGAGCATGATCAGGGAAATCGTGATGATGACGATCCCGACCTTTACCGTGCGCGACAGGATCGCGATCCGTGTGAGGCGACCACGATGCGCGACCGGGTCTCCCGAGAACCCGATCTGCCTCTCAAATCCGAGAGCGAGACCGCGTACGGCAGAATAGGCGACCCATCCTACCACGGCGGGGATCAGAAAGCGTGTCAGGATATCCCAGCCGCGGCCGGTCAGCGCATCGTTCTCTGCGGAAATGGCAACCGCGAACGCTATCGCGGCCCAGCGCAGCGGTTTACGGGCTGCTTCGACTAGAACATCGTCAAAGACACTGGTCGATGTCCGCGCAATTCGACGCAGAATGGCGAACACGATCCAGTGTATCACGACGGCGATCAATATGGATGCCGCAAGCGCGATCAACGTGTGGATCAGGCCTTCGATGGAGATCGGCCAATTGGCTGGATCGTAGCGGTCAAACATCGGTGTAATCGGTATGGAGGCACGCTGCGTAACGCAAGTCTAAGCGGCCGGTGCTTTAATCCGTCACAGGCAATACGATCGAGACTTGCAAACCGTCCTTGGTGAAGTTGCGTTCGAATGTCCCGCCGAACTGACGGGCAGCACTGGTCATGAGCAGGCTGCCGAAACCCTTGCGTTCCGGCAATTCCTCCAGATCGGCACCGCTTTCGCGCCAGGTTAGCGTGAGCATGCCATCATCTTCCGTCCAGCTGACATGGACTGTGCCCCTGTTCTTCCAGGCTCCGTATTTGACGGCATTGGTGGTCAGTTCGTGCAGAACGAGACCCAAAGGCGTAACACGCTTGGCCGGCAGCATGACGTCCGGACCTTCGATCTCGGCCGGATGCTTGCCGGAGCGATAAGGAGCGAGCGAGGTTTCGACCAATGCGCGAAGCGAGGCGACGGGCCTCTCCAGCTCGCCCTGACTGACCTCGTGCGCGGTCAGCAGCGCGCGAATGCGCTGAGCGATACTGTCGGTGACTTCCTTCGCTTCGGGCTTATCGCGCGCGCTCATCTGGACGATCGCGAGGATGACAGCGAACAGGTTCTTCACCCGGTGATTGAGTTCGCGTGCAAGCAAATCGGCGCGATCACGCGCTTCGCTGACTGCGGCTGCCTGCGATGCTTCGGCTTCCGCCCGCGCGGCGCGACCGACAAGGCGCGCCCCTGCCAGCATGGCGATGATGAGCAGCACGAACAGGGCGCCGAGTAGCGGCAGAACCCGAGCTTCACTTCGTGCAGCTTCGGCAGCGCGTTCCGCAAGGATCCGGCTTTCGATATCTTCCATTTCCGCAATGGCGCGAACCAGCCGCTCCATCGCTTCGACGCCTTCGTCCGTCAGCGTGGCACGGCGGGCATCGAGCAGACGACCATTTTCGAGCAGTTCGACACTTTCAGCCATCTCATCGAACTTGGCGCGCGCCAGCGCATCGATCTGATCGATTAGTTCGACCTGCCGCGCCGTCGCATCATCGCCGAGGAGCACGCGTACCCGATCGAGTGACGGCTCCAGCTGTTCGCGGGCCATCTGGTAAGGTGCAAGATATCGCCGATCGAGCGTGATGAGATAACCGCGCTGCCCGGTCTCGCCACTAAGCGCGGCGCTGTTGATCTGGCGCAGCTCTTCCAGCACCTCGACCGTACGTTCGACCTGGCGGCGCTGTGCGCGTTCGGCCTCTACGGTCTGATAGGCTAGAACGATGGTCGCAAACATGGCCGCTGCGATGACAAGCAGCAGCGCCACATTCATCCAGCGCGGGTTTCGCGTACGCGCGACGAAGTCTTCGATCTCGCTCAGTGTGCTGCCCCCCAACTGGTTCCGGTACCGATATCGACACCTAGCGGAACGTCAAGCTTTACAGACGGTTCGGCGGCGCTGACCATAACGTTTTCGATGACCTTGCGCGCTGCATCGACATCGCTTTCGGGCAGTTCGAACACCAATTCGTCGTGGACCTGAAGCAGCATCTGCACATGAGCGAGCCCTGCAGCTTCCAAGGCAGGCATCATGCGAACCATCGCCCGCTTGATAATATCGGCGCTGGTCCCCTGGATCGGAGCATTGATGGCTGCCCGCTCGCTACCCTGGCGTTCCGCTTGGTTCTTCGACCCTATCCGCGGGAACCAGGTCTTGCGACCGAACAGCGTTTCCGAATAACCGCATTCTCGGACCTGCTCGAGGGTGCGGACGATGTATTTCTGGATGCCGGGAAAACGCTGGAAATAGGTGTCGATCATGGCCTGAGCCTCGTCGGCTTCCACGCCGAGGCGACCTGCAAGACCCCAGCGCGATATACCATAGAGGATGGCGAAATTGATCGTTTTTGCGCGCGCGCGCGTATCGCGATTGACCTCGCCGAACATTTCGCTGGCGGTGCGCGAATGAATGTCCTCGCCGTTGGCGAAGGCTTCCTTCAGGCTTGGCACGTCAGCCATGTGTGCGGCCAGGCGAAGCTCGATCTGCGAATAGTCGGCAGCCAGGAGCACGTTGCCGTCCTGGGCAACGAAGGCTTCGCGAATCTGGCGCCCTATTTCTGTACGAATCGGAATGTTCTGAAGGTTCGGATCGGTTGAAGACAGGCGACCCGTCTGTGCACCGACCAGGCTATAGCTGGTATGGACACGCCCGGTTTCGGGATTGATCGCCTGCTGGAGGGCGTCTGTATACGTGCTCTTCAACTTGGCGAGCTGCCGCCATTCCAGCACCTTGTCGGCGATTTCCGCTCCATCGGCGGACAGACGTTCCAGTACGCTCTGATCCGTGGAGTATTGCCCGCTCTTCCCCTTCTTGCCACCTTTGTAGCCCAGCTGGTCAAACAGCACTTCACCTAGCTGTTTGGGGCTGCCGACGGTGAATTCGCGCTCGGCTATGCCGTGGATTTCCTTCTCCAGCCGCGCCGTCTCGCTCGCAAACTCTTCCGACAACCGCGCCAGCTGGGCGCGATCAACCTTGATGCCATGACGTTCCATGCCGGCGACGACAGGCACGAGGGGCCGATCGACGCGCTGATAGATTTTCGTGCCGCCTTCAACGGCGAGCCGGGGCTTGAGCAATTTATACAGACGCCAGGTTACGTCGGCGTCTTCCGCGGCATATTCCGTCGCCTTGTCGAGCGGCACTTCACCGAAGGGAATCGCCTTCTTCCCGGTGCCGCATATTTCCTTGAAGGTAAGACAGGTGTGGCCAAGGTGGCGGTCCGCAAGCTCGTCCATCCCGTGTCCGCCGCCGATGCCGTCGAGCTGACGGCCGGCGTCCAGATCGAAGCTGATGATCATCGTATCTTCGACAGGGGATACCGTAATGCCATTGCGAGCGAGGACGTTGAGGTCGTATTTGCCGTTGTGGAAGACTTTCGTAACGGCATCGCTTGTCAGCAATGGTCGCAGAGCGGCGAGCGCGGCAGCCTTTTCGATCTGCTCCGGCCGTTCGGCAAACATGTCATTCCCGCCATGACCGAGGGGGATGTAGCATGCATCGTTCGGACCGAGCGCCAGGCTGATCCCGACCAGATCGCACAGCATGCAATCGAGTGAACTGGTTTCCGTATCCACGGCAACGAGCCGGGCGGCATGCGCGCGCTGAATCCATTCTTCGAGCCGGGACAGCGTTTGCACGCATTCATAGCTGGAACGATCGACAGCAGGATAATCCGGCGGAGGCTGGCGATTGCCTTGCTCGCCGGGGGTCACGCCTTTGGTATCCTGCCGGGCGGGATCGAGTTCGGTCGTTCGCGCGGGGCTGCCAGTGCCAGCGTCGAGCCGCTTCAACAGACTGGTGAAGCCATGTTTGCTGAGAAAGGCAGCCAGCGGTTCAGGCGGCACTTCCACCAGCTTCATGTCGTCCAGCGACACGGGCAGGCCGCAGTCCTCTTTCAATGTCACGAGCACGCGGCTGAGTTCAGCGTCTGCGCGATGTTCGAGCAGGCGTTCCTTCAGCTTGCTCTTCTTCATGCCTTCCGCTGCGTCGAGCGCGGCGGTCAGCGTGCCGTGTTCGGCGATGAGCTTGCTGGCCGTTTTCGGCCCGACGCCGAAGATGCCGGGGATATTGTCGACAGAATCGCCCATCAGCGCGAGTACATCGCCCACGAGTTCCGGGGGCACACCGAATTTCTCGATGACTTCGTCGCGTCCGATGCGGGCATTTTTCATCGTATCGAGCATATCGATGCAGCCGCCTGCCTCGACGCCCGGTTCGAGATCTTCGTCGGCGCATTGGCCGATCAATTGCATCAGGTCCTTATCAGAACTGACAATCGTGACGTCCCAGCCCTTTCGCGTCGCCGCGCGGGCATAGGAGGCGATCATGTCGTCCGCTTCGACGTCAGGTTCTTCGATGCAAGGCAGGCTGAAGGCGCGCGTTGCGTCTCGAATCAAAGGGAATTGTGGCACCAGATCTTCAGGCGGGTCTGGCCGATTGGCCTTGTACTGGTCGTAAAGATCGTTGCGGAAACTGTGGCTCGACTTGTCGAGTATCACCGCGAGATGCGTCGGGCCGTCGGCTTTATGAAGATCATCCGCCAGCTTCCACAACATGGTGGTATAACCGTAAACAGCGCCAACCGGCGTGCCTTCAGGGTCGGTCAACGGGGGAAGGCGATGGTAGGCTCGAAAGATATAGGCCGAGCCGTCAACGAGGTAGAGATGTGGTTTGTCACCCATGGCGGGGGCTTAGCAACGGGCAGACCTATTGGGGAGCGACTTTTTCTCCCTATTAAGATCGCGCGGGAATCAAGGTGAGCTCGCCCTAATTAAGGCGGAAATGTGGCAGTGAGAGTGCGATTATCCTTGCGATGCCTCAATCCCGCCACTATTTAGCCACTGTGACGCCTCAATTGGGCGCTCGCTCGGTGTGGGGACGCAAGTCTTTTGTACCGTAAGCAAAACTCGCTGTTCAAGGATTTATACCTATGCGCAAGATCGCTCTTTTCGCTGCTGCTTCGGCTGCTGCTCTGACCCTCGCCGCATGTTCGGAAGCTACCGAAGATTCGGCTGCGACCACTGCTGACAACGCTGCTGCAGACGCTGAAGCGAACATGGAAGCTGCTGGCGACGCAATGGAATCGGCTGGTCAGTCGATGGAAGCTGGCGCTGAAGACATGGCTGCCGACGCTGACCACGCTGCTGCCGAAGTCGAAGCAGACGTGCAGGACGAAACCACCGCAGAAGCTCAGGCCGACTAATCGACCTGCTTCGCGAACGGTTTCCCGTTCACGTATAGAAAAGGGCGGTGCCTTTCGGCACCGCCCTTTTTTAATGGTCGATGAGAGCGAGCTTATTCGCCGCCGTAATCGGCACTCGCCCAGTTGCGTCCATCCTGCGCTCTTGTGCCGAACCCATTATAAAGTGCCTGCGTAATCGTCGAGATACGTGAATCGCGGTTGGCGCGTGCATTGAGCTTCTCGCTACGGCTACCATTCTCGACGGCCATGGACGGGCTCTGGCCAGTCACATAAATCGCGGCGGCAATCGCACGCCCGTCGGGCGTCAGAAAGATACCAATGTCGCTAGCGGTACGAGCCAGCGTACCCGTTTTATGAGCAAGATTGGCGCTTACCGGCAAGACCGAGCGCATGCGCCGTTTGCCAGTAGTCGTTTCAAGCATCGCATCCAACAAGACGCGGCGGGAATGCTCGCTCAGCCATTTGCCCTGATAGATGCCGGCAAGCAGTTGGCCCATCGCGCGCGGGGTAGCGCTATCCTTCGTATCGACGCTCCAGGCCGGATCGATACTACCGTCCTGGCGAATAAGGGTGGCGATATTGCGGGTGAGTTCGAAGCCTTCGATACCCGCTCCTCGCATCCATTTATTGACGGCGGACGGCCCACCAACTGCATTAAGAAGAGCGTCGGTGCAGTCATTGCAGCTCTTGCTGATCATCAGGCTGAGGTGGCGGTATGCAGGCATATATGCGCCGCCGGGGCGGGGAAGACGATATTCGCTGGTGAGGCTCCACCGGCCCTCATCCACTCCAGCGAGATAGGTGGCTGCAATGGCGACCTTGCTGGTGCTTGCCAAGGGAAACCGCTGATCGGCGAGTACGCCTATTTCCCGGCCAGACGTCAGATCGACAGCATAGACACCGATCCGCCCATTCGATCCATCGGCAAGCTGAGCAATCCGGCTTTCGAGGGGCGAAGAATAGAGCGTCCCTTGACTCTGAGGCACGCGCAACTCGGTGCCCAGAGTATTGTCGAATTGCGCTTCGAAGCCGCTTCCCTGTGCGAGCGCCGGGGCGGCAAAGGCCATAGCCCCGATTGCAAGCAACCGTCCGAAAATTCCTTTTCCCATATCGACCCCATACACCCTCTATGGTTAGGCAAATATTAATGCCTCGAAAATGTGTCGATACAAGGGCATGGCGACGAAAGGTGTCGTCAGGAAGACAGTTCATTCCGTCCGGTTGTTACAACTGACCGCGTCAGACGCTAGGAATTGATAATAACCTGTTCGATTTTCGCCGTGGTTTCACCCGACAACGTCTTGTCGATTTCACCGACCAGGCGTTTTTCCAACTCCGAATGATAATGGCGCCGCATTTCGCCAAGCGTTTTAGGGTCGGCGATCACGAGCACGTCCGAAATCTCTCCGGATATGGATTTCTCGTTCAGCCATTCTGCCGCTGCCGCGCCGTGGGCAAGCTCGTTCAGATCGGTCCGGCCGTGCTGTTGGCTGACGGGATCCTGATGCTTCACTCCTGCACTGAAGTTCGTGACACTTAGATCCGGTTTTTCGGATGATCCGAGCTTGGGTTCCAAAGCTGTGCCGCTGTTACGCATCACGATGAAATTTTCCCCATCGACGATGGCAACATGGGCATTGTTGGGAAGGCGCATGGAATTTGTCTCCTGTTGTTTTCGTTTGCACGAGATGGAACGGGCGAGAGTGCCAAGAGGTCCAGACTTGAGCGTCGGAGCGTTTCGCGGCACACATTAACCGCATGGGAGAGATCGACGGCGCAAGCGCGCTTGAACCGGGCTTGGCGAAAGCGCTTGCACGCGCAGGATTGGCTGCACCCGAAGGATTGCGGCGGCTCACCGGCGGGGCCACGATGGAAAGCTGGTTTTTCTCCAGCGGCGCCGAGGACTTCGTCCTGCGCCGCGCGCCCAGCTTGTCATTCATGGAGGGGCGACCCTTCGGCCATGAAGTCGAAGCTGCGATCATAAGTGCCGCTCACAAGGCGGGCGTGAAGGCACCGGAGGTGGTTGTCGGGCTGGAGCCGGCCGATGGGATCGGCAGTGGCTTCGTCATGCGAGCTTTGCCAGGTACGGCAGAACCGCGCGTTATCTTGGGTATGAAGCAGCCGGGGCGGCTTCTTGAGGAAGTCGCCCGCGACCTCGCGCGAATCCATGCCATACCTCGTGCTGCACTACCCGACGATGTGCCGGAACTGGATTACGCAGAAGCCGTCGATGGTCTCGTCCAGCAATTCGAAGACGCTGGCGAAGACCGGCCGATCATTGCCCTTGGCCTCAAGTGGCTTCGAGACCATTTGCCAGAGCCTCGCGAGCCAGTGCTCAACCATGGCGACTTCCGTCTTGGCAATTTGCTCGCCGAGGAATCACATCTCACCGGCGTACTGGACTGGGAATTATGCCACTTCGGGGACCGACACGAAGATCTCGCCTTTGGCTGTATGGCCGTCTGGCGGTTTTCGCGGATCGATCGCCCCGCGCTGGGGCTTGGCTCGCTAAAAGACTATCTGGTTGCATATGAGCAGGAGAGCGGTTTTGGCGTGGACCCGGATCGCTTCCGTTTCTGGCTGATCTATCGCACGGTTTGGTGGGCCCTCGGCTGCCTCCGCATGGCGAGTTTTTGGCGTAGCGGCGATGACCGCATGCTTGAACGCGTCGTGATCTCGCGCCGTACGAGCGAACAAGAGCTGGATCTGCTTCTGCTGCTGGAAGAGGACGCGCCCGAGGAGGAGCGGGCACGCCCGGTGCCTCCGATTGAGGAACGGCCAGAGCCGCAGGGGGAGGCGAGTATGGGCGAAATCGCAAGTGCGATTTCGGAATGGTTGGCCACGATAAAAGATCGCATGGAAGGCCATGACCGGTTCCAGCTTGCAGTGGCACGCAATGCGCTGGGCATGTTGGCGCGGGGCGACCAGATTGTGTCTGAATGCGAAGACAGACATCTCGCGCAGCAATTGCTCCGTGGGGAATGCTCTTTGAGAAATCCCGGGGTGCTTGCTGCCCTTCGCCGTGCCGCGTTGGACAAGCTTGCTGCAGACGTGCCCAAATACCCAATGCTCGAACGTGCTCGCGCAAAGTGGACAGGAGAGAACTGATGGATTTCGCAATACCGCAAGCGCTCGAGGAGTATTACGCCGAACTCGAAACATTCATCGAGACGGTCATCGAGCCGATGGTGGCGAAGGACGACAATCAGCGCTTCTTCGACCACCGTCGGGAAGACGCACGCACGGATTGGGAGCGGGGTGGGCTGCCGGCCCAAAAATGGGAGGAATTGCTGGGCAAGGCCCGGAAGGCTGCAGACGAGGCGGGCCACTGGCGTTTTTCTGCTCCGAAGAGATACGGCGGGAAGGACGGCTCGAACCTGTGGATGGCTGTCATCCGTGATCGCTTCGCGCAGCGCGGCCTTGGTCTCCATAACGATCTGCAGAACGAGCATTCCATCGTCGGAAACTTTCCCTTCGTCGCCATGTTCGAAACATTCGGAACGGACGAGCAGAAACGGGAATTCATCAGTGGCGGGTTCGAAGGGACACGGCGCGTCGCCTTCGGACTGACGGAACCCGATCATGGCAGCGACGCGACCTGGATGGAAACGACCGCTGTGTGCGAGACTCGCGATGGTGTGGACGGGTGGCGGATCGATGGCGAGAAAATGTGGATCACCGGAATGCATGTCGCCACGCATTGCGCGATGTTTGCGCGCACATCGGGCGAAGATGGCGCCGCCACGGGCATCACCTGCTTTCTCATCCCCAATCCCACCGAAGGGCTGCAGATCGAGGAATGGATGTGGACCTTCAACATGCCCACCGACCACCCTCGCCTATCGATAAAAGGGGTTTGGGTCCCGGACAGCGCCATCCTCGGCAGGGAAGGCCGCGGTTTGGCACTGGCGCAAAGCTTCGTGCACCAGAACCGTATCCGTCAGGCGGCAAGCAGCCTTGGCGCAGCTCAGTTCTGTATCGAAGAGAGCGTTCGCTATGCGCGAGAGCGAAAGCCGTTTGGGGAAGAACTGGCGAAGAACCAGGCTATTCAGTTCCCTTTGGTTGAACTGGCCACTCAATGCGAAATGCTGCGCCTCCTGATCTACAAGACGGCTTGGGAAATGGACGCACTGGACCATAAGGAGATCGAGAAGACGATGTCCGACAAGGTTTCAATGTGCAACTACTGGGCCAACCGGCTGGTCTGCCAAGCGGCCGATCGGGCGATGCAGGTGCACGGCGGCATCGGCTACTCACGCCACAAGCCGTTCGAGCACATCTATCGCCACCATCGCCGCTACCGCATCACCGAAGGTGCGGAGGAAATCCAGATGCGTAAGGTGGCTGCGTACCTGTTTGGCTACCTTGGCCCGAAGCGCGGGAAATACGGGTGATCGACAAACGACATTGCCAAGCCCCCCCGGGATGCTAGCCATTGCAGCGACTTGAGGGAGTTATCAATGATCGCACGTATATCGCTGGTTGCCGCACTGCTCGTGACCACTGCACCGCTCGCTGCACAGGAGGCGCCGATCGTGCTTCCGGGTGCGCCGGGCGCGGAGCCCCGCGTCATCGACGCAGCAGAAGCCATTGCTCTTTCCGATACACGCTTTTCGCCAGCCGATGTGTCTTTCATGCAGGGAATGATCGTCCATCATCAGCAAGCCGTCGATATGGCGAAACTGGTCCGGCAGCGCACCAATAACGAAGCGGTGCTAAAGACGGCCGATCGGATCGAAGCGGGGCAGAAAGACGAAATGGATTTCATGCGGACCTGGCTGGAGGACCGCAATCTTGACGTGGCCATGCAGGGCATGGGCCATGCCCATCACACGATGAAAGGAATGGCGTCGCCGGAGCAGATGCGCGAACTGGCCGCCGCTAATGGTACCGCCTTCGACCGCCTGTTTCTCGAGCTCATGGTCGCCCACCACCTCGGGGCGGTTGACATGGTGGATGAACTGCATGGCGTGTCGGGCAGCGCCTACGATCCGGTGATGTACGAATTCACCAACGATGTCGTCAGCGACCAGCGGTCCGAAATCGACAGAATGAATGCAACGCTTGCGACGCTCTCGACCGATCCCCGCGCAACGCTGAAGCCCGGTTTTCGCGATGCTGGCGAAGCGATTTCCAACATGCGCCACGTGGTGGCGCTGCAAAAGCCTGCAGGATTCTTCGACCCTGAAAACCCGGCTCAGTTGCAGCCGATCAAGGAGCGCGACAAAAGCAAGGACGAGGTGAAGAATACCTCTCGCAGGGACGGCGACGAGCAGGAAGACGAGCCTCAATTCGGCGAGCGCGGTTCGCTGCTGAGCTTTGCCTTCACCGATATGGCTTTCAGCGGCGACACGATGGTTGCGGGTAGTTACCACGGTTTCAACACCTATCGTCTCGGACAGGACGGCGTGCCGCAACTGATCAGC
This sequence comes from Qipengyuania sp. L-5Y, assembly GCF_056859455.1. NCBI lineage: Bacteria > Pseudomonadati > Pseudomonadota > Alphaproteobacteria > Sphingomonadales > Erythrobacteraceae > Qipengyuania > Qipengyuania sp. L-5Y. Next base: position 74,220 of record NZ_JBSXOM010000023.1, read on the forward strand.
TCGGTGGTGTGCCCAGGCGGGCAGGGCGATGTATCTATTGCCGGCAATCTGCTGGTCATGAGCGTCGAAGATCGGCGTGGCCGGATCGACTGCGGCCTTGAAGGAGTGGATGACAAGGTCAGCGACGAGCGTTTCCGCGGGCTGCGTATTTTCGACATCTCCGACATCACACGTCCCAAGCAGGTCGGTCTGGTGCAGACCTGTCGCGGCAGCCATACCCATTCGATCGTCGACGCCGACGATCGCCGTCTGATCGTGTATAATTCGGGCACAAGCTATGTGCGCGATTCCGAAGAGGTTCCGGGCTGCTTCAGTGCGGGCGGTGATAACACGGCGCTCTTCAGCATCGACGTGATCGAGATTCCCGTCGCCGATCCATCGAAAGCCCGCATCGTTGACCGGCCCCGGGTATTTGCCCGCGATGGCGAAATTGCCGGTCTGTGGGGCGGCGGCGATCACGGCGACGGCACGCAGGACACCAGTCAGACGAACCAGTGCCACGACATTACCGTTTTCCCGGCAAAGAAGCTGGCGGCCGGGGCATGTTCGGGCAATGGCATCATTCTCGACATCTCCGATCCCTTGAAGCCGCAGCGCATCGACGATGTGACCGACAAAGGGTTTGCCTATTGGCATTCGGCCACCTTCAACAATGATGGTACCAAAGTGCTATTCACCGACGAATGGGGCGGGGGCGGCCGGCCGCGCTGCCAGGCCGGCGACCCCAAAAACTGGGGCGCGGACGCGTTCTACGGAATCGAGAACGGCAAACTGGTTTACCGCGGGACCTACAAACTTCCGGCGCCGCAGGGCGACAAGGAAAACTGCGTTGCCCATAACGGATCGATCATTCCCGTTCCCGGGCGCGATATCTTCGTGCAGGCGTGGTATCAGGGCGGCATCAGCGTGATCGACTTCACCGACGATCAGAACATCCACGAAATCGCCTATTTCGACCGCGGGCCGATTGACAAGGATCAACTCGTCACGGGCGGTTACTGGTCGGCCTATTGGTACAAGGGGCGGATCTATGCGACGGAAATCAGCCGCGGTCTGGATGTGTTCGCACTCGAACCGAGCGAATTCCTGACGGCCGAGGAGATCGCGGCGGCAGAAGGCGCAGTGTACGCCGATGGCATCTTCAACCCGCAAACACAGACTCAGGTGACATGGCCCGACGCGCTGGTTGCGGCAGCCGAGGACAGCCGCAAAGGCGGATGAATTCTCCGTCTCGACTGCGCTAACGAGAAGGCCCCCGCCGATCGGATCGGCGGGGGCCTTTCAATATGAGGGATTTGAGCCCTAGCCGGCGGGTTGGGACTGCACTTCTGCGGCCGCGAGCTGAACACGCTGGGCCAGCGCCGGATCGGTTTGCATCGCCGTACCGATTGCGTTGAATGTTTCGGCATCGAGACCCGAGTTGGCGACGATCTGCGCAGCCTGTTGCTGCTTGGCAGCTTCATCGCCCGACAGGGTCTGAATTTCGACGACCGCTGCAGCGAAGCTTTTCACCTGGGTATCGGTAAATTCTGCGTCGGCGGACTGTTCACCCATTGCCGGGCTTGCAGGCGCATCCTGAGCAGGTGCTTCCTGGGCTGGCATAGTGGTTGCCGGATCCGCGGTTTGTTCTTCCATGGACTGAGCGGCAGCACCGCTAGCAAGAACCATGGCGGAGCCCGCGAGAAGAATATTGAGGGTTTTCATAGTGTTTTCCTTTGGACTGGTGTCCCCTGTGCAACCGATATGCGCATGATGGCCGGCATTGCGAACAGCTGGTGGGTTCAATTGTGTCTAAAGGAAGGCGGATACCCAGACATGTCGCTCACCTGCGATGAGTTGAGTGCAGCACGGTCAGCGAAACCTGCGAATCTCCAAAGAAAAGGCCCGGCAGGATCGCTCCTGCCGGGCCCAATCTCCGTGTTGGTCGAATAGGACTTAGAAGCCCATTCCACCCATTCCACCCATGCCGCCCATGTCGGGCATGGCGGGGGCAGACGACTTGTCTTCCGGCTTGTCGACGATCGCAGCTTCGGTCGTGATAAGCAGACCGGCAACCGATGCAGCGTTCTGCAGGGCAGTACGCACCACCTTGGTCGGGTCGATCACGCCAGCCGACACCAGGTTTTCATAGGTGTCGGTAGCGGCATTGAAGCCAAGGTTTTCGTCGTTGCCGTCCGTCAGCTTGCCCGAAACAACCGCACCGTCGTGACCGGCATTGGCTGCGATCTGGCGAACCGGAGCGGTCAGCGCACGGCGGACGATGTCGATGCCGCGGGTCTGGTCGTCGTTCTCGCCGGAAAGGCCGTGGAGAGCCTTTGACGCGTAAAGCAGCGCAGTACCGCCGCCCGGGACGATGCCTTCTTCGACAGCTGCGCGGGTTGCATGCAGCGCATCGTCGACGCGGTCCTTGCGTTCTTTCACTTCGACTTCGGTAGCACCGCCGACCTTGATGACGGCTACGCCGCCAGCGAGCTTGGCAAGACGTTCCTGCAGCTTTTCCTTGTCGTAATCGCTGCTGGTATTGTCGATCTGCGTGCGGATTTCCGTAACGCGGGCCTTGATGTCGCCTTCGTCACCGGCACCGTCGACGATGGTGGTGTTGTCCTTGTCGATGGTGACGCGCTTGGCTTCGCCGAGCATGCCGAGCGTGACGTTCTCGAGCTTGATGCCGAGGTCTTCGGAAATCATCTCGCCCTTGGTCAGGATCGCGATGTCCTGCAGCATCGCCTTGCGACGATCGCCGAAGCCCGGAGCCTTGACCGCAGCAACCTTGAGGCCGCCACGCAGCTTGTTGACCACGAGGGTAGCCAGCGCTTCGCCTTCGATGTCTTCCGCGATGATCAGAAGCGGACGGCCCGACTGGACAGCCGCTTCGAGCACGGGAAGCATCGCCTGCAGGTTCGAGAGCTTCTTTTCGTGGATCAGGATGTACGGGTTTTCGAGTTCGACCGTCATCTTGTCCGGGTTGGTGATGAAGTAGGGGCTGAGGTAGCCGCGATCGAACTGCATGCCTTCGACGGTTTCGAGCTCGAACTCGAGACCCTTGCTCTCGTCGACGGTGATCACGCCTTCCTTGCCGACCTTTTCCATGGCTTCGGCGATCTTTTCGCCGACTTCACGGTCGCCATTGGCCGAGATGATGCCGACCTGAGCGATTTCGTTCGAGCCGGACACGTCCTTCGAACGGGCCTTGAGGTCTTCGACAACCTTCGTAACGGCGATGTCGATGCCGCGCTTGAGGTCCATCGGGTTCATACCCGCTGCGACCGACTTCATGCCTTCGGTCACGATCGACTGGGCAAGAACGGTGGCAGTGGTGGTGCCATCACCGGCGGCGTCGTTCGACTTCGAAGCGACTTCCTTGAGCATCTGCGCGCCCATGTTCTCGAACTTGTCCTTGAGTTCGATTTCCTTGGCGACGGTGACGCCGTCCTTGGTGATGCGCGGAGCGCCGAAGCTCTTGTCGATGACGACGTTGCGGCCCTTGGGGCCGAGCGTCACCTTGACGGCGTTGGCGAGGATATCGACGCCGCGCTGAATGCCTTCGCGGGCATCGCGGCTGAATTTTACGTCTTTGGCAGCCATAATGCTGTCCTTTCCGTTCAGATTTCTATTCGATCAGATTACTGAAGTTGACACAGTTGACAGTGTCATGACGAAGGAGATGGGCTCAGCCCATGATCCCCATGATGTCGCTTTCCTTCATGATCAGCAGGTCTTCGCCATCGAGCTTGACCTCGGTGCCGGACCATTTGCCGAACAGAACGCGATCGCCAGCCTTGACGTCGAGCGGGGTAACCGTTCCGTCTTCAGCCTTGGCGCCCGAACCGACGGCGACGATTTCGCCTTCGCTGGGCTTTTCCTTGGCGCTGTCGGGGATGATGATGCCGCCTGCGGTCTTCTCATCAGCTTCGATGCGACGGACCAGTACGCGGTCATGCAGCGGACGAAATGCCATTGTGTGTGACCTCTTGAATGAGTGTGAATGTTCGTTGGCACTCCCACATCGAGAGTGCCAGCGAGGGGCATTTGGGGTCCGGCACCAAGGGTGTCAACGGGGACGTAGGGAAAAAATTCGGTCGGCGCGACAGGCCGGGGCAGGGGGTGGCCAAGACGCGCCCGGTTCCCTATCGCGCGCCCCAATTTCCAGATTAGCCAGCAAGAGGCCAGCCCGTCATGACGACCGACAAAACCATTGCCGCATTGACCATTCCCGAACAGATCTGGCTGTGGTTGCGCTTGAACATGGTGGAAATCGCCGGCGCCTTTGCCGTGCTGGTCATCGGCTTGCTGCTGGCAGGGATCCTGTCGGGCTGGGTGGCGCGCGCACTGAACCGGTCCGACCGCATCGATCCTACGGTCGCCAACTTTCTTTCCAACTTGGTCAAATATGCGCTGTGGGCGTTGGTGCTGGTTACCGTGCTGGCACAGTTCGGCGTGGAAACGACCAGCATCCTCGCTGCCTTGGGCGGTATGGCGCTGGCCGTTGGTCTGGCTTTACAGGGCACGCTCAGCAATGTGGCATCGGGTGTGATGATCCTGGTGCAGAAGCCGTTCAAGATCGGGGAATCGATCAATGCCGGTTCCATTTCCGGTACCGTTCAGCAGATCGGCTTGTTCACGACCGAGCTTAAGCAGTTCGACGGCCTGTTCGTCATGGTCCCGAATTCGGAGCTGTGGAACCAGGCGATCGTCAATCTCAATCGTCATCCGACCCGCCGGCTCGAACTGATCGTGGGCATTGCCTATGATGACAGCATGCAGCAGGCGCGCCAGGAATTGCTGGCGCTGGCCGAAGCGGATGAGCGCGTGCTGAAGGATCCGGCACCGCAGACCTTCGTCAGCTCGCTCGACGACAGTTCGGTGGGCATCGGCATGCGCGTGTGGTGCGCCACAGGTGATTATCTGGCGCTGTCCTGGGATCTGACCGAGGCGACCAAGGCACGTTTCGACGACGTCGGTATTTCGATCCCGTTCCCGCAGCGCGACATCTGGCAGCGCAGCGCCTGAGCTATCGACTGGCGGGGCGCAGGGTCAGACCCAACGCCTCGCGTCGATGCCAGCGCCAACCCAGCAGGGCCGCTGCAAAGGTCAGGCCCGTTGCAAGGCCGATCCAGACGCCCGTCCCTTCGAGCGGGGTGGCAAAGCCAAGAACCAGAGCGGTTCCGATACCCGGTACCCAATAGGCGAAGGCGGCAATCCACATGGGAATTCGGGTGTCCTGCAATCCCCGCAATGCGCCGGCAGCGACAGCCTGCATCCCGTCGAACAGCTGGAAGGCGGCGGCAATGACGATATATTGCAGCGCAAAGCCGACCAGTATGGCGTTTTTCGGATCCCACGGATCGACGTAGATCGCGATCAGCGGCTTGGGGATGACCACCATGGCAAGTGCGGTCAGAACCATGAAGCCGGTACCAACCACGATTGCGGTCCATCCCGCGCGCCGAATGCCGCCCTCGTCGCGCGCGCCATAGAAATAACCCACGCGGATGGTGGCAGCCTGTCCCACGCCGAACGGCACCTGGAAAGCCAGCGCCGCGATCTGCAGGGCCACCGTATGGGCGGCGAGCTCGCTCGCGCCGATATTGCCCATCAGGAAAGCGGCAGCTCCGAAGATCCCGGCTTCTGCTGTGATTGTAAGCGCGATTGGCGTGCCTATGGCAGCAATATGCCGGAAGCGCGCCCAGTCCGGTGACCACCAACGACCGAAGATGTGATAGCGATGCAGCCGCGGATCGAGCCGGATGGCGAGGATATAGGCAAGCAGCGTTGTGAAAGTGGTTATGATCGTCGCCACCGCGGCACCCTGCAGTCCAAGCTCCGGCGCGCCGAAATTGCCGAAGATAAAGGCGTAATTTGCCAGCGCGTTGACGAAGATGCCGCCAGCGGTAATGGCGGTGGCGAAAATCGGGCGGTCGAGTGTGGAGACGAAACTGCGCAGCACGTTGTTGAACAGCATCGGCACCATCGAAAGGACGAGCAGCGTATTATACTCGATAGCCAGCGCGATGATCTGGGGTTCCTGCCCTGTCACGCGCATCAATGGGCCGAGTAGAAGACACAGACCCATGCCCACGATACCGGCAAACAGGGCCAGCCACAGCGCCATGCGAACCGATCGGCGCACGGGTCGCAAGGCCGGGGCGCGCTCGCCGAGCTCTGCTGCCGCAACCGGGGCCACGGCGCCGGTCAGGCCGCATAGAGCCCACATGACCAACCCGAACACGGCGACGGCCAGCGCCGACGCGGCCAGCTGATCCTCGCCCAGTCGTGCGATGAAAATCACGTCGATGGCGTAGGTGAGCATCTGCAACAGGTTCGCCGTCGCTAGCGGCCAGCTCAGCCGCAGCATCGCGCGAAGTTCATCGCGCCAACCATCGCCGCGTGTCCGCGGGGGTGTCAGAGGGGCCAAGTCTGCCATGACAAGCCGGCCCGGTTAGGCGCCTCCGCAATGGTCCTCCATAGTTTTTTCGGGATTGCCGAACTTTCTACCTGCCTGCGCGTCCGGGAAGGCACACCCGAATCTAGTGCCTTCAAACCGGTTTATTTTGGTGCATCTCGCAATTGCCCTTGCGAGACCGGCTGCCGAGGGTCAGCTTTCCAAGACCGGCGGACTGCGGTCGTCGGTGGGATGGGGGTGATTCGATGCACGGCACTTATCAGCTGACGGAAACTCGCGAAGGTGTGCGCGTTTATTCGTACGCCTCCGATCTAGATGCGTTGATTGCCAGCTTTCCGCCGCTGGCGTTCGTCGATCCTGACCCCCGCACGCTGGTAGGCAAATGGACCATCGCGGGGTTGAACGCATCTGCGTCAGTCCTCCTCCTTACGATCGGTGCGTCTTCGCAGGTCGAATGGGATGATGAGGCGCTCGTCCCAGCAGCGGCTCGCGTTGTTCCAGTTGCGACTGGAGCGCAGATCGAAACGTCACGCGCGCCAGCGGCACAGGAGATTGCGAAGGCTTCGCCGGCGCCATTCGAGCTGGCGACTCCGATCCGCCGATCTACGCTGAACATGCCGGCCACCCCCGTCGAAGCGTTGCTACCATTGAAAACGGATACCGCGCCGACCGAAGCGGATATCGTTCGGCCGCCATCTGGGGCGCTAGGTGCGGATACCGCCGAGGACACGGCTGCCTTCGAGGTGGATGTACTTTTGACACCGCCGGCGTCAGCTTCGGCGAACCACGGCGGCCTCACACATCTGACTGCCCGCGTAGATGGATTAGTGACTGGGCAGATCGAATTCAGCGATGCCAATCAGACCGTCAGCGTCAATCTCGGATCGGTCTTGGCGGCTCTGGCAGATCGTTTCCCGACCGAGGAATATGACCGCCTATCGAACTCGCCTGCCGCGCAAAGCTTTGTCGCGATCGATCGACTCGCAACTGCCGGACTTGGGATAAGCTATGATCCGATCTATGACGAAATCTTGATCGATACAGGCCAAAATGGCTCCGACATAGCTACAAATCAGGTACAGGAGCCTTTCTCATATTCGTAGCTGGTGCCGTCGGCTTCTGTAACAGATGCCTTGATGCACCATGGTTCGGCAGCGCTCATGCGCATCGTGGAAAGTATCGCGTTCTGTCCCGCAATTAGCTTGGTTCGGCCCTTATGTCGGCTGGTGGAGCGGCCTTCGATCACGAGTTCGTAGCTGACCTCCTGGTCCGAATCTGAATGTCCGTTGAGGACCACCGTGACCGCATCAGCCGTTTCCTCGACATCCATGCTGATCGCCCGGGGTGGTTGGCTGGTTGCCATGGTCGCGGCGCTCCCGAAAAAGAAGTAGATCAGAGCAAGGATACGCATCAATTACCGCCCGGCTGCGAAAGTTGATTGACGATCGCCTCGATCAATGCCTCCGTCGCAGCGGGAAGGCCGGCTTGCGGCTCTTCCTTGGCGGCGGGGGGGGGCGTGGTTGAGGGGAGAGTCAAAGAGGCCAAAGCCTGCAAGTCCTGATCCTCAGGTGAGAGTTCGCGGCGCGTCGCATCGCGAGATGCATTCGCCACTCCGACACCCGCCACAGAAGCATACTTCTCTCCGACCAGTACCTGTTCAGCGGTCAGCGAGGGCGCTGGACGAGGCGAGAAATCGCCTGAGCGTGTTTCGATCCGACGGGCACAAAAATCGGCATCCTTATCGGACAGCAATTCTGCACTGCAACGGTCCATGCCTTCGACACGGGTAAGTTCAAGTGTAGTATCCGGACGGCTCAGCTGTTGCACATCCTTGCCGCCGTCGCCGTCCGGCGCTCCAATCGGATCTGACATCTCGGCATCGCCGCGCTTGCTAAGCTGTTCGATATCCTGCGCTATGGATGGAGCATCGATCGGATCGACCTGCTCAACGGCGATCTGCTGAGAAAGCAAGATCACTCCCAACGTGACTAGGAAGGTCATTGGGTCATCCTTTTCGCCTCAGCCCCCGCCATTGGTCTGGATCACGATAAGACCGGCGCCGCCGGTCTGTTCGATCTGAAGGTCGGATAATCCGCTACCGACCTGCGACCAGTCGAGCCTGTTGTTACCACCCAGTTGCGATGCTGTCATGGCATTGCCGTCACCCGCCTGAGTGAGCCGCGCCTGATTGTCGCTACCGTCCTGAATGAGGGACAAACTGTTCGAGTCGCCGGTCTGGCTGATCGCCCCGGCCGAATAGGCAAGGCCGGCTTCGCGCTGAAGGATGTCAGCGACGTTGCCATTGCCCTGCTGTGCAAGGACGAGAGCAGTCTGGCCATTACCATCTTGGGCGATGTCAGCCTCGTTGAGGTTGCCGTTCTGCGCGACAGCCGCATAATGCGGTGCGGAGCTCTGGCGGATGGCTGCACGGTTGCCCTCGCCTTGCTGCGCAACCTGTGTGCTGGCGGCGTTTCCATCCTGCTGGGCGCTCGCCTCGTTGCTGCTGCCGATCTGATTGATGAAGACGCCGTTTTCCTGATTTCTAGGCGCTTCGACATTCTCGAATTGGTGGGGGCTGCCTGCGCTCTGAGCCAGCGCCACGCCTGTTCCCAGAGTCGCCATCAGCGTTGCTGCCGCTGTGGTCTTTCGCATTATCTGGATCGGGATGGTCATGGCGTTAGTCCGTTCAAGTTGTCGGCGGATGTTTCGGTCTAGCGCGCCGGAATGTCCGTCCTAGAGTAAATGTTCGGCTCCCGAGTTTGCCGGGGAGACGAACGAGGTGACGGGCCGCCGGACGGGCGACCCGTCTAGCGTGTATTACATGCCTTGGGTGACCGTGGCGGTGTTGCCAATGCCAGTCTGCGAAACATTAGACACATTCAAGTCGCTGGTCTGCGTGACAGAGGCGACGTTGAGCGAGCCAACCTGCGTTACGGTCGACACGTTGTCGGCACCCGACTGGAGCACATCGGCGATATTGCCGAAGCCATCGACCGTTCCGGTCTGCAGGATGGTGCTCAAATTGCCGTCCCCCGACTGCTCTAGCTCGGCAAGGCTGTTAAAGCCGCCCTGCGTGATCGTCGATTCACCCATAGCGCCTGACTGGGTGACCCGCGCGGTGTTCTCGGAACGATCGCCGCCTGCGCCGATCTGGTTGATCGTCGAGGCCGACCCGTCCGACCCGACCAACTGGTCGACATACGCGAAATCGTTGCGACCACTCTGGTCGACGGTCGATGTCGCTCCAATGCCCGCCTGCAGAACGTTCGCTTCGTTGTTAAGACCGGTCTGCATGAGGTTTGAGATATTGTCGTCACCGGACTGCAGCAGCGTGAGGTCGTTCCCGGCGGCACCTTGGAAAGCGGTCGAGGCGTTACCGTTGCCCGTCTGGTCGATATCGGCAAACGCGGTCTTGTTCTCCTGAACGAGATTCGAAAGGTTGTCGTCACCGGTCTGGTTTACATTGGCGGTCAGGCCGCCGTCCGCGTTGCCGATAACCCCGAAACCTTCGTCGCGCTGAGTGATATTCGACGTATTACCGCTGCCGTTCTGGTTGACGATAGCGAGAAAGGTGTTGGAACCGTCATTGTTGAACGTCTGCGTGATGCTCGATGTGCTGTCACCGTTCTGCGTAACCAGCGCATCCTGGGTCAGCGACTGGGCGCCGTTTGCCGTCTGATAGATGGTTGAAGTCGCGCCATTATCCTGAGTGACCTGCGCGTTGAGGTCGCCAGTCAAATCGCCGTTAAGCGTCTGGAAGACGTCCGAGGTCGAACCGCCCCGCTGGTTGATGACAGCGTTGGCCGACGGGTTGAAACCGCTGGTGTCAGTGGCCGTCTGGATGACCTGCGAGCTCGACGAATCCTGGGTGACGCGGGCGCGCATGTTCTTGCCGCCGTTGGTGCCAGTCTGCTGGATGCTCGAATCGGCGCTGCCAGTCTGGATCACGGTAGCACCGAGACCGCCCGTATAGCCCGGACCGTCCGAATTCTGGTCGATCCAAGAGACGTTATCAGCACCCGACTGGTCGACATTGGCGATCTGGTTGAACCCGCCGCCCGGCTCGATCGTCTGATAGATTTCCGACCGGTTGTCTTCGCCGTTCTGCTTGACTGTCGCTTCGGGATCAAAGCCGGCTACACCGGTCGAGCCGCCTTGGCCGGGCGCCGTATCAGGGTCCTGTTGGACGACCAGCGATGTGTTGCCGACACCGTCCTGTGAAACGTTGGCAAGGCCGAGAAAGGCGCTCTGCTCGATCTGCGACCTGTTATCCGATCCAGTCTGCGTATTGGCGGCTGAGTTGCCGTCACCCACCTGATCGATGTCGGAGGTGTTTGAACCGTTCTGGGTTGCGGTTGCGGAGTTTCCACTGCCGGTTTGATCAATGTCCGAAGTGCTCTGGGCAAGGGCCGGAGCGGAGAGGCTGAGCGCGATGATCGATGCGCTGGCAAAAATGGTTTTCTTCATGAGTTTTCCAATCCTTTGAGAGAAATAATCGGGCGGGCAGGATTGCCCCTCAGTGTTGAAACCCGGTGGAGGCAAAGCCCCCACCGGGTTAGATGTCAGCATTAGCTCGTCGGAGTTGCCGCCGAGCCCTGAGTGACGGTAGCTGAGTTGCTGTCACCGACCTGATTGACGGTCGAGACGTTGTCGGTCCCGCCCTGCGTCACATCAGCGAAGTTCAGATTGCCAGTCTGCGTGATGTAGCTTTCATTCGAAATGCCATCATCATTCAGGAAGGCGTCGTTTTCATGACCGTCCTGCGTGATCATCGAGATCCCATCGGTACCCGTCTGCGACACGTCGGCAAAGTTACCCGATGAAGCTGGGTCACCAAGTGTATTGGTCTGCGACACGGTGCTCGTGTTGCCTGTGCCACCCTGCGTAACATTAGCGATCATGTTACCACCTGGGCCACCATTTGCTGGCGTCGGAGCATCTTGCGTAATCGTGCTGGCATTGAAGGCGCCAGTCTGGTCGACATAAGCCTCGGCAAAATTTGCACGACCCTGCTGGGTCACGGTGCTGGTCAGATTGTCGCCAACCTGCTCAACGAAGGCGAGCCCAAAGTTGGCAGACTGGGTGACGGTGGATCTGTTATCCTCGCCGTCCTGGGAAACACCGACAGAGACAACCGCACCATCATTCAGTTCGCCAGTGCTGTTGTCAAAACCAGGCTGGTTGACAAAGCTTTTGTTGCGTTCACCGTACTGTTCGACGGTCGCTTGATTTTCCGAACCATACTGCGTGATCGTCGATTCGTTGGCAGTACCATCCTGAATCAGATTAAGCTGCTGACTTCCCGTCAAGCGGTTCGGCGAACCTTGCGTTGCAGTCGAGATATTGCCCGTACCGGTCTGCGAGATGGTCGCCGACGCCATATTCCCTTGCTGAGTGAGCGTTGAATCGTTCAGGGTGCCGTCTTGCTTGACCGATGCGAAATTATCTTGGCCACTCTGGATGAGGTCCGACATGTTGGTCGTACCGCTCTGGCTGACAGTTGCTTCCTGTCGGGCAGGGCTGGTTGCACTATTCTGATTGATTATCGAACCATTTCCTTCGCCTGACTGATTTACGTCGGCACTACTTGTGTTCGCGCCCGCTCCACCGAACGACTCCTGTGAAATGTCTGAGTCGTTGTTATTGCCGCTCTGCGTGACAAAAGCGCGGACGAAGCTCGACGGGTCTTGGTCGATCGACGATATGTTGCGGTCTCCCGTCTGCACTACGCCGGTAATACCGCCCTGCAGAGCGTTCCCGACCTGATTTGAGTTGCCGCTTTGGTTGATATACGATTCGTTCAGATCGCCCGTCTGGCTGACTTCAGCACCTTGGCGAGTACCGTCTTGCATGATTGACGAGTAGCTATCGCCATCCTGATAGACTTCAGCCTCGTTGAAGTCGGTGCCGGACTGAGTGACTTCGGATTCGGCACCGTCACCCGTCTGGGTAACCTCAACGATGTTTGCACCATTCCCGTTTGCATTAGGCACAGCGCCGATGCCATTCTGAGTGACCGTCGACTTGGCATTCGAGCCAGACTGGGTCACCGTGGCTTTATTATATTGCTCCGACTGGATGACATCAGAGTCATTCAGCGTGCCAGTCTGAGTAACATCCGCATCAAGGTTGTCGCCCGTTTGCTCAATGTTACTGTCATTGTTCACAGCCTGCGCAAAAGCGGGAGCTGCGATCGAAAGGGCCAGTACAGAGGCGCCGGTTAGGATAGTCTTCTTCATGGTTGCATCACCTTTTGATTAAGGCGATAACCATCGTCGACCGCGGCGCATCAGACGCCGGGCATCACCAGGTTATCGCAGCCTACACACTGCACGGGCGAGAGTTGCCGCTCTCGTTCGTGCTTTCTTTTGCGACCTTTTGTCACATGCGCTGATTGAGTCTTACGCGCATGCTCAGTCAGAAATTGATTATGTTCTTCCTACGGAGTGTCCGTCGGCTCTCAATTCTTCTCCTCGTCGTCCTTGTCGACAATAGTCAGTGCGCTGAAGGATCCGGCCTTTTGGAAGGCTTTCTGCACGTCACGGGCCTCGTAGACACCGTCGCGTTCCTTACGGTAAAGCGCACGCAAAGGCTCGGCATTCGCCATGTCGGCGAACTGCCAGAGATCGAGATCGACCCCTTCCATGACCAAGCCGAAAACCGCCTTTTCGACGGCCTGCTGCAAGGCGATCTGGTCGGGTTCGTTAGTGGTGTAGCCAAACTCCGCTTCGAGCAATTCCTTGAATGCAACGAAGCGATAGGCGCTGGCACCGACCGCTTGGGAAGCGATCGTCTTGGAAGCCGTCACCGTAGTCAGAACCTCGCCCGTACGGACCGATACCGCGCGCAGATACACCGTGACCGTATCCTGACGATATTCGGTGCGTCCGCCGATACCCAGGAAGGCTGCACCGGCGCCGCCGGTCACGGTATTGGTATCGTAGCCCACGATGCCGCCTTCGAGCAGAACGCCGGCGAACAGCAGAGCAGGCAAGGCGTTCGGATTGACGCCTTCTTCGCCGAGGTAGCGCTTACGCATCTCGGAAATGATCTGTCTTTCCTTGAGCAGGTTATCCAGCCGCTCGCGCTCCACAATGGTGAACCACTGCCGACTACCCGCTTCTTGTAGCGCCTTCACCAGCATCGAGCTGGCACCCTGGGTGACGGCACGCGACAGCGTTTGACCCGCCTCGGTCGGTTTGAATTGCCCGGTCTGGTCCGTGAAACCATAAACTGCAACTGCGACCTGACGCTGGGGAGCCGGCAAGTCGTTCAGTAGGACCTGCGTCTGGGTCTTTTTCGGGAAATAGGCGAGACTGGTGTCGGTTGGCAGGAAGTCGCGGCCGCTGTTGGTGAGGGTGGTACAGCCCATGAGCGCAATGCAGGCTGCGGCTGCGGCGAGGGTGCGCACGATCCGCATGTTCAGTCGACCTCAACAAACAACGGCACGACGATCCGCGTCTCTTCACCGGTGTCATCGTTGGTGATGACGAGCGTGACGGAATCGAGTGAGCGGAAGAATTCGATTGTCTGCCCGCCGAAGCTGATGGTGCCGCTTTCCTGCGGATTATCGCCGAAGATCGCGTCAACGACCTGCGAGGACAGGGCGGACAACAGGCGTGACTGCAATTGCCGTGCAAAAATATCGGCTTGCGAATTACTGCTCGAAGAATTGGGGTCGCGATATTTATTCTGTGCGTTTGCGGTCCCGAGAATGTGGTTCGAGTTGAACGGGTTTCCACCGAATGTAGGACTGATCGGTTCGTGAACCAGATCCTGCGCCGAAAGCGGCACAGTAGAAAGCATGAACACGGCTCCGAAGAAGAAGCCGATTTTCCCTGTAGACACCCCAAAACCCCCAAGTCGTGATCGAATATCGACTGCGGATTTGTCCGTCAGACGATGAGCTGATTCATTATGCGACTCGTTGTGGAACTCACGCTACTCGCGGGCGCTGTTGGTGAGAACCCCCATTTAGGTTTCGTTAAGCACTGACCCGATTTGGTACAAGCACGTCCGAATGCGTTTTCAACAGCGTCTCGTGAAACGGCAAGTCACTGAAAAATCTGCTATCTGTTATGTTACAAGAGGCTAGTGCTCCAAGAAGCGGCACCGAACAAGGCTAATCAAGCTACAATGGGATATCAATACGAGCAGTGCGAATCGTAAAAAGGGCGGCGCCTTGCGGTGCCGCCCTTTCGTGATCTCGAAACGAGATCGAAGCGTAAGCGAAAAGCTTACTTGAGTTCGACGGTACCGCCGGCTGCTTCGATCTTGCCCTTGATTTCTTCGGCTTCTGCCTTGTTGACGCCTTCCTTGAGCGGCTTGGGCGCGCCTTCGACGAGAGCCTTGGCTTCCGAGAGGCCCAGACCGGTGATGGCGCGGACTTCCTTGATCACCTGGATCTTCTTGCCACCGTCGCCGGTCAGGACGACGTCGAATTCGGTCTGCTCTTCAGCAGCCGCACCAGCGTCACCACCGGCAGCAGGGCCAGCAACGGCAACAGCAGCAGCAGCGCTAACGCCCCACTCTTCTTCAAGCGCCTTGGCAAGCTCAGCGGCTTCCATGACAGTCAGCTTCGACAGTTCTTCAACAAGCTTGGCGATATCGGCCATGATGTTTCACTCCAAATATAAGGCCGGGGAGCCCGATTGGGTCTGCCCCGATGAATATGTGTTCTATGCGGGAACCAGCTCTTACGCGGCTTCTTTGGCGCCGTAGGCACCGAATACGCGTGCGAGCATCGAGGTGGGTTCCTTGATCGTGCGGACGACCTTGGTCGCCGGCGCGTTGAGGAGGCCCACGATCGTGCCACGAAGTTCGTCGAGGCTCGGCATCGAGGCGAGTGCCTTGACCCCTGCTTCGTCGAGCTTCTGCGCGCCCATCGAACCGCCGACGATTTCAATCTTGTCGGTGGTCTTGGCGAAATCCACCACGGCCTTGGCCGCAGCAACCGGATCCTCGGAATAACCAAGGGCGGTCGGACCGGACAGGTACTCGTCGAGACCTGCGTAGTCGGTGTCCTTCAGGGCGAGCTTGGCGAGACGGTTCTTCGCAACCTGGTAAGTCGCACCGGCTTCACGCATCTTCGAGCGCAGTTCGGTCGACTGAGCGACCGTAAGGCCCAGGTTGCGGGTCACGACGACCACGCCTGCCTGGTTGAAGACTTCGCTGAGCTGGGCGACCGCATCGGCTTTCTGCGAACGATCCATGCCATACTCCTTCACTATGGCCGTTCGCTTGCGGCGAACGACCGGCTACGTTTGTCCGCGCCACCGAAGCGACACGGGCGAGTCCGTTGAGGGGGAAGGAGGTGCACCAACAGGCGCGAAACGACGATGCAGAACATCGTCATGAAATCTCTGTTCCCCGTCTAGGCTGGAAATTAAGACCGGCACATTCCGGTCACCAACTGTCTCGGACGGATGAACGGGCAAACCAAAAAGGCCCGCCGTTCGGTGGCGGGCCTCTAAGGATTTGGGTGATTCTGTCAAGCAGAACCCGCGTGAGTCATCGACTCCAGCGTTATTCTGCCATCGGATCCGATTCCATGGGCTCACCCGTAGCGGTGCCGGTGGGCGGAGTGGTCATGGTATCGTCCATGGTACCGGTTTCGGTGCCCGTCATCATCGGTGCGGGCGTTTCCATCGGATCGCTCATGCCCTGATCCATAGGCTCGACAGCGTTGGCTTCGAGATCCGTGGTGTCGGTTCCGTCAACGGAGTCGCCGCAGGCGGCAACCGAAAGGGCGAAGGGGAGGGCGGCGATGATAGCAAACTTCTTCATGTCATAATCTCCTTTCGAGAGCATGGCCATAAAACCGCCACAATTGCCATCGGTTCCAAAAAAGCCCTTTTGACGCGAAAAAGGCCCGCCCCCCATGAGGGACAGGCCTTTCGTTAATCGTACCGTTTCGCGCAGGGCGCAGTAAACGGAAGTCCGATTATTCAGCCGGAGTGGTTTCTTCAGCCATCGGCGTTTCGGTGGCAGTGACGGTTTCTTCCATCATGGCGCCTTCGGTTGCCATCGGATCGGCAACCGGGGTTTCTTCGACAACAACGGTTTCGTCGACTGCTTCAGCCGGAGCCATTTCGTCTGCGGTGGTTTCGTCAGCAGCCTGTTCGCCACAAGCGGCGAGAGTCAGCGCGAACGGAAGTGCGGCGACGAGAGCGATCTTCTTCATGTGACAATATTCCTGTAACGCCTGGATTGGCGTAGCCTTAAAATAGCCATATTTTCGCCCGCGAAAAGACATATTCTCGCGGCGTCGTCGAATTTTTTGGTGGAGAGCACCTAGTTTCGGATCGAATCTAGACGCATTTGTGTGCCTGGTCGGAACACTGCGCGCTGCACGCCTATTGCGTGCGGCAATAACGGCAACTGCGAACCAGCCCGCATCATCCCAATTCGATCAAGGATCCGAGGAGATAAAAGGCTTGCCTGCTGTCGGGGTTAAGAATGTCGTCACTAGTCAGGTGACCAAATTTCCCTCTGCTTGACCCTTTGCGGCATGCTTCCTATATGCCCGTTCGACCGCACGCTTCGAGCGAGTCCGATTCATGCGCGGGAATTGGACACAGGATGGAAGCGGCGTTTCCATAATCGCGACGCTAGAGAAGCTGCAGCAGGCCACCGGAACCGGTGTGCAGGACGCTGCGGCCTTTTCGCGTCCCGGCTATGATCTCACGCGCATGAGAAACGAATTCCGGCCCTGTCCGCGCAGGCGCCGGCGCACACGAGAAGAGGTAACTACCCCTTATGGCTACCATGGCGAAAGCTCCGAAGAAAACCCGGGGCGCAAACGCGCAGGGCACGGCGAAGCGTCGTATCCGCAAGATCTTCGGCGACATCCACGAAGTCGTCGATATGCCGAACCTGATCGAGGTCCAGCGCGAGAGCTACGAACAGTTCCTGCGTTCGAACAAGGAAATCGATTACGTTTCCGGCCTCGAGAAGACTCTTCGCAGCGTATTCCCGATTCGCGACTTCGCCGGGACAGCCGAACTCGACTTCGTGCATTACGAGCTCGAGCAGCCGAAATACGATATCGTGGAATGTCGCCAGCGCGGCATCACCTATGCCGCCCCGATGAAGGTCACGCTGCGCCTGATCGTGTTCGAGGTGGACCAGGAAACCGAAACGCGCTCGGTTCTCGATATCAAGGAGCAGGACGTCTATATGGGCGACATGCCCCTGATGACGGGCAATGGTACCTTCATCATCAACGGTACCGAGCGTGTCATCGTATCGCAGATGCACCGTTCGCCAGGTGTGCTGTTCGACCATGATCGCGGCAAGACCCATTCTTCGGGCAAGCTCCTCTTCGCTGCCCGCATCATTCCGTATCGCGGTTCGTGGCTTGATTTCGAATTCGACGCCAAGGACATCGTCAACGTGCGTATCGACCGCAAGCGCAAGCTGCCGGTCACGTCGCTGCTGTTCGCGCTCGGTTTGGATGACGAAGACATTCTCTCGCACTTCTACAACACCGTCACCTGGAAGCGGGCGACGGGCAAGAAGGGCGAAGGCTGGAACATTCCTTTCGTCGCCGAGCAATGGCGTGGCCAGAAGCCGGCTTTCCCGCTGATCGATGCGAAGACTGGCGAAGAAGTGTTCCCCGCCGGTCAGAAGATCAGTCCGCGTGCGGCCAACAAGGCTGCCAAGGACGGTCTCGAAACGCTGCTGCTGCCAACCGAGGAAATCTTCGGCCATTATGCATCGCGTGACATGATCGACGAGAAGACCGGTCGCATCTACATTGAAGCGGGCGACGAAGTTTCGGCAGAAAACCTCGAAGTTCTTGATGCTGCCGGCATCGATGCGATGGATCTGCTGGACATCGATCACGTCAGCACCGGCGCGTGGATGCGCAACACGCTCAAGGTCGACAAGGCCGAAAATCGTGACGAAGGTCTGGAGGCGATCTACAAGGTCATGCGTCCAGGCGAACCGCCGACCAAGGAAACTGCAGAAGCTCTGTTCGAAGGCCTGTTCTTCGATAGTGAGCGTTACGATCTGTCTGCCGTTGGCCGCGTGAAGTTGAACATGCGTCTCGAGCTGGACGCCGAAGACACCGTGACCACGCTGCGCAAGGAAGACATCCTGGCCGTGGTCAAGGAACTGGTCGACCTCAAGGACGGCAAGGGCGACGTCGACGACATCGACAATCTCGGCAACCGCCGCGTGCGTTCGGTGGGCGAGCTGCTGGAAAACCAGTATCGCGTCGGCCTGTTGCGCATGGAGCGCGCCGTCAAGGAGCGCATGAGCAGCGTCGATGTATCGACCGTCATGCCGAACGACCTGATCAATGCGAAGCCTGCCGTGGCCGCCGTGCGCGAGTTCTTCGGTTCGAGCCAGCTTTCGCAGTTCATGGACCAGACCAACCCGCTGTCGGAAGTCACCCACAAGCGCCGCGTGTCGGCGCTCGGCCCGGGCGGCCTTACCCGCGAACGCGCCGGCTTCGAAGTCCGCGACGTTCACCCGACGCACTATGGTCGTATCTGTCCGATCGAAACGCCGGAAGGCCCGAACATCGGTCTGATCAACTCGCTGTCGACCTTCGCCCGCGTCAACAAGTACGGCTTTATCGAAACGCCGTACCGCAAGGTCGTTGACGGCAAGGTCACCGACGAGGTCATCTACCTCTCGGCGATGGAAGAGCAGAAACACACGGTGGCTCAGGCTTCGGCCGATCTCACCACGGATGGTTCGTTCGTCGAGGAACTGGTTTCGGCCCGTCACGATGGCGACAACCTGATGGCGCCGCGCGAATCCATCACCCTGATGGACGTCAGCCCCAAGCAGCTCGTTTCGGTCGCGGCATCGCTCATTCCGTTCCTGGAAAACGATGACGCCAACCGCGCGCTGATGGGATCGAACATGCAGCGCCAGGCCGTTCCGCTGGTCAAGGCCGAAGCGCCTTGGGTCGGCACCGGTATGGAAGAAACCGTGGCCCGCGATTCCGGCGCTGCCATCGCAGCGACGCGCGGCGGTATCGTCGACCAGGTCGATGCCACGCGTATCGTTATCCGTGCGATCGGCGATGTCGAGGCCGGACAGTCGGGCGTCGATATCTACACGCTGCAGAAGTTCCAGCGTTCGAACCAGGACACCTGCATCAACCAGCGTCCGCTGGTGAAGGTGGGCGAAACGGTCGAGCCAGGCGACATCATCGCTGACGGTCCTTCGACCGATCTGGGCGAACTGGCACTGGGCCGGAACAGCCTCGTCGCCTTCATGCCATGGAACGGCTACAACTATGAGGATAGTATCCTCATCTCCGAACGTATCGTAAAGGACGACGTCTTCACCTCGATCCATATCGAGGAATTCGAAGTCATGGCCCGCGACACGAAGCTCGGCCCTGAAGACATCACCCGCGACATTCCCAATGTCGGCGAGGAAGCCCTGCGCAACCTCGACGAAGCGGGCATCGTCTACATCGGTGCGGAAGTGCATCCGGGCGATATCCTGTGCGGCAAGATCACGCCAAAGGGCGAAAGCCCGATGACGCCGGAAGAAAAGCTTCTGCGCGCCATCTTCGGTGAAAAGGCCAGCGACGTGCGCGACACATCGCTCCGCCTGCCCCCGGGCGTTGCAGGCACCGTTGTCGAGGTTCGCGTTTTCAACCGTCACGGTATCGAGATCGACGACCGTACCCGCGCGATTCAGAACGAGGAAATCGAACGTCTCCGCAAGGACTCGAACGACGAGCGCGCCATTCTCAACCGGGCTACCTACAACCGCCTGCGCGATATGCTCGCGGGGCAGACCGCCTCGGCGGCGCCGAAAGGCGTCAAGAAGGGCACGGAGATTTCCGAAGAGCTTCTGGACGAAATCGACCGGCACGAATGGTTCAAGTTCGCCGTGGCGGACGATGGCCGTCAGGCGCAACTTGAAGCGGTCAAGTCGCAGTACGACGAAGCGGTCAAGATCATCGAAGAGAAGTTCGAAGACCGTAAGGAAAAGCTCGAGCGCGGTGACGAACTCGCTCCGGGTGTGCTCAAGATGGTCAAGGTCTTCGTCGCGGTGAAGCGCAAGCTGCAGCCGGGCGACAAGATGGCCGGCCGTCACGGGAACAAGGGCGTCATCAGCCGCATCCTGCCCATCGAGGACATGCCGTTCCTCGAAGACGGGACGCCGGTCGATATCGTGCTCAACCCGCTGGGCGTTCCCAGTCGTATGAACGTCGGCCAGATCTTCGAAACGCATCTCGGCATGGCGGCCCGCAATTTAGGTCACCAGATCGGTGAGCAGCTTGAAGAGTGGAAGAAGGACAACCCCAACGCTTCGGAAGACTATGCCCAGGCAAAGCCGCCCGAAGCCGTTATCGACCGCCTGAAGGAAGTCTACGGCGAGGAGTATCACGACGCGATCGACAGCCGTTCGACCGCCGAAGTGGTCGAGCTGGCCAGCAACCTGACCGCAGGCGTTCCGATGGGTACGCCGGTGTTCGACGGTGCGCGCGAAGGCGACGTAACGATCGAGCTCGAAAAGGCGGGTCTGCACAGCTCCGGCCAGTCGGTCCTGTTCGACGGGCGCACGGGTGAAGCCTTTGACCGCAAGGTCACCGTTGGCATCATCTATATGCTCAAGCTGCACCACCTCGTCGACGACAAGATCCACGCCCGTTCGATCGGTCCCTACAGCCTCGTCACCCAGCAGCCGCTGGGCGGTAAGGCGCAGTTCGGTGGCCAGCGCTTCGGGGAAATGGAGGTCTGGGCACTTCAGGCCTACGGCGCTGCCTACACGCTGCAGGAAATCCTCACCGTGAAGTCGGACGACGTGATCGGACGTACCAAGGTCTACGAAGCCATCGTCAAGGGCGACGACACCTTCGAAGCGGGCATTCCGGAGAGCTTCAACGTGCTCGTCAAGGAAATGCGCAGCCTGGGCCTCAATGTCGAACTCAAGTCTCTGACCGACGAAGACGACGATGGTCTCGCTATAGCGGCGGAATAGGGGGCTTCGGCCCCCACCGCTTCCGTCCCAGAGAATTCACCCGTTTAGGGAATTAAGTCATGAACGAACTGACCAAATTCACCAACCAGCTCGCGAAGCCCGAAACCTTCGACGAGATCCAGATCGGCATCGCAAGCCCCGAGCGCATCCGCTCGTGGTCCTTCGGCGAAATCAAGAAGCCGGAAACGATCAACTACCGCACGTTCAAGCCTGAACGTGACGGGCTGTTCTGCGCGCGCATCTTCGGTCCGGTAAAGGACTACGAATGCCTGTGCGGCAAATACAAGCGCATGAAGTACAAGGGCGTCGTCTGCGAAAAGTGCGGCGTCGAAGTTACCGTAACCAAGGTTCGCCGCGAGCGCATGGGCCACATCGAACTGGCCGCGCCGGTTGCGCATATCTGGTTCCTGAAGTCGCTCCCCAGCCGCATCGGCCTGCTGCTCGACATGCAGCTTAAGCAGCTCGAGCGTGTGCTGTACTTCGAAAGCTACATCGTCACCGAACCCGGCCTGACGCCGCTGGAAAAATTCCAGCTGCTGACCGAAGACGAACTGCTCGAAGCGCAGGACGAGTATGGCGAAGACAGCTTCAGCGCCGGTATCGGTGCCGAAGCGGTCAAGTTCATGCTGATGGATCTCGATCTCGACCGTGAGAAAGAGGACCTTCTGGAAGAGCTGGCGACGACAAAGTCGAAGCTTAAGCCTGCCAAAATCATCAAGCGGCTCAAGGTCGTTGAAAGCTTCATCGAATCGGGCAACCGCCCTGAGTGGATGATCCTCGAAGTCGTGCCGGTCATTCCGCCCGAACTGCGCCCGCTGGTGCCGCTCGATGGTGGCCGTTTTGCGACATCGGATCTCAACGACCTCTATCGCCGGGTGATCAACCGCAACAACCGCCTCAAGCGGCTGATGGAACTGCGCGCACCGGACATTATCGTCCGCAACGAAAAGCGCATGCTTCAGGAAGCGGTCGACGCCCTGTTCGACAACGGCCGCCGCGGCCGCGTCATCACCGGTGCCAACAAGCGTCCGCTGAAGTCGCTCTCCGACATGCTCAAGGGCAAGCAGGGCCGCTTCCGTCAGAACCTTCTGGGTAAGCGCGTGGACTATTCGGGCCGTTCGGTCATCGTGACCGGTCCGGAATTGAAGCTGCACCAGTGCGGTCTGCCCAAGAAGATGGCGCTCGAACTGTTCAAGCCGTTCATCTACGCCCGCCTCGACGCCAAGGGCCTCAGCATGACGCTGAAGCAGGCGAAGAAGTGGGTCGAGAAGGAGCGCAAGGAAGTCTGGGACATCCTGGATGAAGTCATCCGCGAACACCCGGTTCTCCTGAACCGTGCACCCACGCTCCACCGTCTTGGCATTCAGGCGTTCGAACCCGTGCTGATCGAAGGCAAGGCCATCCAGCTTCACCCGCTGGTCTGCGCCGCCTTCAACGCCGACTTCGACGGCGACCAGATGGCCGTGCACGTCCCGCTGAGCCTCGAAGCGCAGCTGGAGGCGCGCGTGCTGATGATGTCGACCAACAACATCCTCTCGCCCGCCAACGGCAAGCCGATCATCGTGCCTTCGCAGGACATGGTCCTGGGCCTTTATTACCTGTCGATGGAACGCCAGGAAAAGACGCCCGAATTCGCCGAGGATTCAGACGGCAACCAGGTCGAGAAGCTGCAGATGTTCTCGGACATGGCAGAGGTTCATCAGGCGCTGGAAACGAAGCAGGTCTCGCTTCACACCAAGATCCTCGCCCGAGTTCCGCAGGCTGACGAAGATGGCAATATCGCCATGAAGCGGTTCGAAACCACTGCCGGACGCATGCTGATCGGTGAATGTCTGCCGAAGAACCACAAGGTTCCGTTCGACATCGTGAACCGCCTGCTGACCAAGAAGGACATCGCCGACGTAATCGACGAAGTCTATCGTCACACCGGCCAGAAGGACACCGTGCTGTTTGCCGACGCGATCATGTCGCTCGGTTTCCGCCACGCGTTCAAGGCCGGCATTTCCTTCGGCAAGGATGACATGATCATCCCCGAAGAAAAGGAAGGCATGGTCGAAACGACCAAGGCGCTGGTTGCCGATTACGAGCAGCAGTACCAGGACGGCCTGATCACCCAGCAGGAAAAGTACAACAAGGTGATCGATGCGTGGAGCCAGTGCGGCGACCGCGTGGCCGATGCGATGATGGAAAAGATCAAGGCTCGACCGATCGGCGACGATGGTGTTCAGGCCGAGATCAACTCGATCTACATGATGGCGCACTCCGGTGCGCGTGGTTCGCCCGCTCAGATGAAGCAGCTCGCCGGCATGCGCGGCCTGATGGCCAAGCCGAGTGGCGAAATCATCGAGAACCCGATTATCTCGAACTTCAAGGAAGGCCTGAACGTCCTTGAATACTTCAACTCGACCCACGGCGCCCGTAAGGGCCTCGCGGACACCGCGTTGAAGACGGCTAACTCGGGTTACCTGACCCGCCGCCTCGTCGACGTGTCGCAGGACTGCGTCATCATCGAGGAAGACTGCAAAACCGAGAATGCGCTGGAAATGCGCGCTATCGTACAGGGCGGCTCGGTCATCGCCTCGCTTGGCGAACGTATTCTGGGCCGGACCACGGCCGAAGACATCGTCAACGCGGCGACCGATGAGGTCATCGTCAAGGCCGGTACGCTGATCGACGAGCCGATGGTGAAGGAAATCGAAGCTGCTGAAGTACAGGTGGCCAAGATCCGTTCGCCGCTGGTCTGTGAGGCAAGTCAGGGTGTTTGCGCCACCTGCTACGGTCGCGACCTTGCTCGCGGTACGCCGGTCAACATCGGTGAAGCTGTCGGTGTGATCGCCGCGCAGTCGATCGGTGAACCCGGCACGCAGCTGACCATGCGTACCTTCCACATCGGCGGTGCTGCACAGCTTAACGAAACGAGCCATCTCGAAGCGATCTCGGACGGTAAGGTCGTGTATCGCGACATGCCGACGATTGTCGACAAGAAGGGTCGGATTCTTTCGCTCGCCCGCAACGGCGAACTGGCTGTGATCGACGCCGAAGGCCGTGAACGCGAGATTCACAAGGTGCCATACGGTACCGTGCTGATGCACAAGGATGGCGGCAAGGTGAAGGAAGGCGATCGTCTGGCCGAATGGGATCCGTTCAGCTTGCCGATCATCACCGAACAGTCGGGCGTCGTGAAGTATCAGGACCTTGTCGATGGTACGACGATGGAAGAACGCGTCGACGATGCTACCGGCATTGCTCAGCGCGTCGTCACCGAAATGCGTACCGCTGGTCGCAAGAAGGATGATCTGCGTCCCCGTCTGACGTTGTTCAACGATGCCGGCGACGAAAGCGAAGCCGCGCGTTACATGCTGGCGCCCGGTACCGTTCTCTCGGTCGAAGACAATCAGCAGGTTTCGGAGGGTGACATCCTCGCCCGTGCTTCGCGTGAAGCTGCCAAGACCCGCGACATCACCGGCGGTCTGCCGCGTGTCGCCGAACTGTTCGAAGCGCGTCTGCCGAAGGACAATTCGGTCATCGCCAAGATTTCGGGCAAGATTGAATTCGTTCGCGAATACAAGGCGAAGCGCAAGATTGCGATCGTCCCCGAGGAAGGTGATGCAGTTGAGTACCTGATCCCCAAGACCAAGGTGATCGACGTGCAGGAAGGCGACTTCGTTAAGAAGGGTGATACCCTGATTTCCGGCTCGCCCAACCCGCACGACATTCTCGAAGTCATGGGCGTCGAGGCACTGGCCGAATATCTCGTCAACGAAATCCAGGAAGTCTACCGACTGCAGGGTGTGAAGATCAACGACAAGCACATCGAGGTGATCGTTCGCCAGATGCTGCAGAAGGTCGAGATCACCGACGGTGGCGACACCGTGCTGCTTCCCGGCGAGCAGGTCGATCTGGAAGAACTGAACGAGACCAATGCGAAGCTCGGCAGGAACAAGGAACCCGCCAAGGGTACCCCGATCCTGCTCGGCATCACCAAGGCCTCGCTCCAGACGCGGTCGTTCATCTCTGCGGCTTCGTTCCAGGAAACGACGCGCGTGCTGACGCAGGCCGCGGTCGAAGGGAAGAAGGACACGCTGGTCGGTCTGAAGGAAAACGTGATCGTTGGCCGTCTCATTCCGGCAGGCACCGGTGCCGGCATGAACCGCATGCGCATCACCGCGTCGAGCCGCGATGCTGCTCTGCGGGCCCAGTGGAAGAAGGCTCAGGATGCGATCATCGCTGCCAATACCGCGGCGGAAGAGCACGAAGCCGAACTTGCGCAGGGACCCGAGGCGGCAATCGGCGACGATCCGCTGGCGACCATGGAAGGGGAAACCCACGGCACCGACGCTGATGCAGGCGATTACCTGAACGAGGATGCGAAAGACGGCGAATAAGTCCGCCTTACGGCAACCGCACAGAAAGGGCCCCGCTGGAGCGATCCGGCGGGGCCTTTTCGTTGTACTCAGCGGAAAGCACACCCGCGCTTGTTTGCTTGACGGCAGGTTTGAGTAGTTGCACCTTAACTATCGGTACATGGGGGAAAGTGACCGCAATGCGGGGAATTTCGTGGCAGTAGAAGGGCCCGATACCGAAGCGTATGGAACCGGCGGAAGTCCGGACGGGCACGCTGCGGTCGGACAACTTCTGCTGACCCGCAGAATGAGAGATTTCACGGCCGGGGCGACGTTGTCCCTGCTTCCAGCGCTCGGGTCGATTGTGGCGCTTGTCTACACCTTCCGCGATCAGGCTGATCTTGCGGTCCTGATAGGTTGGGCAACCGTGCAGTTTGTGCTGATCGCGGTCTATGTCGTCTTTGACAGCATTCTCGACCGTGACAGTCCCTCCTTGGCCGAGTTGCGCAGACACTGGCGCCGTTTCGTCATGTTGCAATGGCTGGGATCCTTGGTCTGGGCCGGAATCTTCCCGTATTTGGCGCCGGTCGCGCATGGTCTGGACGCAGTTGTGCTCGCAGTTGTGGCAATCGCCGTGCTTTGCGGCGTTTTGCTGGTTCACAGAACGGCGCCGAGTGCTGCGATCTTCCACGTAGCCGTGATGGCAATTTCAATCACCGCTGCCATCTGGATCGGCACTGGTATGGCGGGTTTGCCCGCCCTGATCCTGCTCGCGCTTTTCGTCATCGCGCTGCTCGGCTCGACGCGCGAGCAGGAGCGGCAGATTGTCGAGTGGCTCGAAGCCGAGATGAACCGCCGTGAAGCGACCGACACGGTTCGCTTGTTGCTCAACGATTACGAAGAGCATTCGTCCGACTGGCTCTGGACGGTCGACGAAGCCGGCAATCTCCGTAACGTGGCCGAGCGGTTCGCAATGGCAGCCGAGAAGCCTGCCGAAACGCTCGAAGGAAAGCCGCTGATCGACATGTTCATGGCGGATGCGAACCGCGCCATTTTTGCGCGGCATCTCACTGAACGCAGCCGCTTCCACGATCTGGTGCTCAAATTGAGGATCAACGGGGAGATGCGCTACTGGAAGCTCTCCGCCAGGCCGCGTAACGATGGCCAAATCAGCGGCGTCGCACGGGATGTGACGAGCGATCGGATGATCGAAGAGCGTGTCGCCTTCATGGCGCATTACGACAATTTGACCGGGCTCGCTAATCGCTATCTCTTTAACGAACGCCTGCGTGCTGCGCTGGATCAGAACGAAAGGGTGCGCAACATTGCCCTGTTCTACCTCGATCTGGACGACTTCAAGGCAGTCAACGACACGCGCGGACATCTCATGGGCGACAGGTTGCTCCGCGAGGTCGGTAAACGACTTGAACAGGAAGTCCGCGGACAGGATTTGGTCGCGAGGCTGGGGGGCGACGAATTTGCCATCCTCGTCGAAACGCGTTCCGGGGCCGGCATGCTTATTGAAAGGGCGCACAGTTTCCTTGCCGCTATCCGTGATCCGTTCGAAATTGATGGTCAGATCTATCGCGTGTCGGGCAGCGTCGGCATCGCCAGAAGCAGCGACGGAAGTTGCGATGCCGAGGAATTGATGCGCCGTGCGGATCTTGCTCTCTTTGCTGCCAAGAACAAAGGGCGTGACACTCTCGCACTCTACGATCAGTCCATCGATCTGGCGGCCCGAGAGCGCCGCGAAATTGAAATCGATTTACGCGAAGCGGTGGCCCGAGGACAGCTCAACCTCCATTATCAGCCGGTGATCGACCTGCAATCGGGTTCGGTTGTCGGATATGAAGCGCTCCTGCGCTGGTACCATCCCAAGCGCGGAATTATCGGCCCGGCGGATTTCCTCGAAGTTGCGGAAGAAACGGGCTTGATCGTTCCGATTGGCGAGTGGTCGATCCGGCAAGCCTTTGCGGAAACGGCAAAGTGGGAGGGCCATTTCCGTATTGCCATCAATCTCTCGCCTACACAGGTGCGCAGCCCGCATCTGGTGAAGGTGATTGCCCAATCGTTGCATGCACATGGCATTGCGCCCGAACGGGTGGAGTTCGAAATCACCGAGCATGTCCTGATGCAGGAAAGCTCCATCAGCATGGGCAATCTCCAGAAGCTTCGGGAATTGGGCACCCGCATCGCGCTGGACGATTTCGGCATCGGCTATTCTTCTCTGAGTTACCTGCGCCGTTTTCCCTTCGACCGGATCAAGATCGACAAGGACTTCGTCGACGGAGTGGAGAGTTCTGCCGACAACCAGGCGATCGTTTCGAGCATCACCAAGCTTGCCGAAGCGTTGGGTATGGCGACCACGGCGGAAGGCGTCGAAACGCGCGACCAGCTCGATCTCCTGCGCAGGCTCGGCTGTCAGGAAGCGCAGGGCTATCTGATCTGCGAACCGGTGCCAGGAGAGAACTTCGCCACGGCCGATGCCGTCGATGCCGCCATGCGCGGTGGGGCGGTCAGTGGGATACTGGCCTACCGCCGCACGCGCGAGGCAAGCGTGAAGCAAAGCCCACGACGCGCCAGCTGACCTCTCGCCAAGCCAGCCGCCCTCCGCTATCGGCGCGGATATGACCACTGTCACCCGTTTCGCTCCGTCGCCTACAGGGCGGCTCCATGTCGGCAATATCCGTACCGCCCTGCATAACTCGATGCTGGCGAGAAAGACTGGCGGCAAATTCATACTGCGGATCGACGATACCGATGCCGAGCGCAGCCGCGAGGAATATGTCGACGCGATCCGGGCGGATCTGGCGTGGCTCGGAATGCTCCCGGATGACGAGGCGCGTCAGTCAGAGCGTCTGGCGAAATACGAAGAGGCCTTTGCTTCATTGCAATCAGCCGGCCGCGTTTATCCCTGCTACGAAACGCAGCAGGAACTCGAGCTGAAGCGCAAGATCCGGCTCGGGCGTGGCCTGCCGCCGATATATGATCGAGGGGCCCTTGAGCTGAGCGAGGAAGACCGTGCGGCCAAGGAGGCGCAGGGTATCGTGCCGCACTGGCGATTCATGCTCGATCACGACGAGCAGATTGCCTGGAATGATGGGGTGCGAGGGCCACAGAAATTCGATGCCGCACAGTTGTCCGATCCAGTCGTGCGGCGGGCAGACGGAAGCTGGCTTTATATGCTGCCGAGTGCGGTGGACGATCTCGATATGGGTATTACCCACGTCCTGCGCGGAGAGGACCATGTAAGCAATACTGCGGTGCAAATTCAGATGTTTACCGCGCTAATTGCTGCACGAGGCGGAGCGCAGCAAATTCCCAGTTTTGCGCATGAGGCTTTGCTGGTGGGGGCCGAAGGCAAATTATCCAAACGGCTCGGATCGCTCGGCTGCGATGCCTTTCGCGAACGTGGTATCGAGCCGGAAGCGATCATCGCGCTACTGGCGCGCCTCGGCACATCGCTTCCCGTCGAACCTATCGCCGAAATCGAGGCGCTTCTCGAAACTTTCGATCTTTCGACATTCGGACGGGCACCGGCAAAGTTCGACGATGCGGAACTTGACCGTATAAACACAGCGCTTGTCCATCAGATGGAGTTTTCCCAGGTCGCCGACAGACTCCCGCAGGGTATGGACGAGGCTGGCTGGCATGCCATCAGGCCAAACCTCGCGCATGTAAACGAGGCAGGTCAGTGGTGGGCGCTGGTCACCGGCCCGGTTGATCAGCCGGAATTTACGCAGGATGATCGCGCCTATCTCGCCGAAGCAGCGAGCACGCTCGTATGGAGCGACGATCCGTGGCGTTCGCTTACCGGCGCGCTGAAGGACACGACCGGTCGCAAGGGCAAACCGCTGTTCCTTCCCTTGCGCCAGGCATTGACGGGTATGGATCACGGGCCGGACATGGGGGAACTGTTACCGCTGATCGGCGAGGAGGAAGCCCGCGCGCGATTGACCAAGGCCGCGACCAGCTAGATTTCCGCCGTCTTGCGGCAAGGCGCGACGGCCCTTACCTTGGGGCACCATGCTCGATGTGCTGAACAGATCCCGGGCGCGCCCGCTGGTTGCGCTGTTACTGGCGGTTCTTTTCGCGCACGCGATTCCTTCCCAGCCCATCTCGCTCGATCGCGGACGTGGCCCGGTGTTCAGTGCGGCAACGGCGGAAGTCACGCTTCCTCCGAGGGAGGACAATTCCGGCATCGTCTGCATGGCAGCGCAGCCATGTCCGGACAAAACAGCTCCATTCACGAGTATACTGACACCTAAGGCGAGCCTGCACGCGGGACTGCAACAAAAGCCCTGGCCGGCGCCTGGGCCCCGCGCACCGCCGCTGAAGCCGCCGCCTCGTTCTCTGGCATCCCCACGGGAACCACCCCGCCTGATCTGAGCCGCCGCGTCCCCCGTGGGGCGCCAATTCTGTTCAGACAGGACATATTTACAATGACAACCGATATCGACGGCGGTGCCGTCACCGACCGCTTCGACCAGATCGAGGCGACCTTACTGCGTTATCCGGACATCGACAGTACGGAACTGGCCGATCTAAAACGCTGGTTCGACAAAGAGGCTTCGGCGCTCGAAGTCGCCAGCCTGGCCAGCAAGGAACGCTTGCGGCAGCAGTATAGCGATTTTCGATCCGCCCATATCGACAGGCTTGGATTGGTCGAAATGGTTCTGACCGTCTTGGCAGGAATCCTGCTGCTCGGCGGAATTACAATCGTCGCGATCGGCGCCTGATAATCCGCAGACGGGCGGTGCTTTTAAAGAAAGTGTCCGCCCGTCAATCCGGTTGCACGTCGTGCTTGTCCAGTTCGTCACCGCTGATCGTCACGACATGCAGAAGGTTTGTCGAACCGGGGGTGCCGAACGGGACGCCAGCCAGTGCAATCAGCTTGCTGCCCGCTTCCCCGAAGCCATGACGCAGCGCCATGCGCTTGCCCTTGGCGATCATTTCTTCGAAACTGCCAATGTCCTTGGTCGCAACGGCGTGGGCACCCCATAGCAGACCCAGGCGGCGCGCCGTCTTCATACTCGGTGTCAGCACGAGCATGGGCACACTGGGGCGTTCGCGCGCAACCCTGCGGGCGGTAGATCCCGAACCTGTGAAGACCGTTATCGCACTAACCGCTACCGTATCGGCCACGGTCATGCAGGCATGCGCCAGTGCGTCGGCAGTTGTCCTGTCCGGCGGCGTGTCCAGAAACCGTACCCGCGCGAGATAGGCTTCATCGCCCTCTACCTGACGCGCGATCTTGTGCATTATGGTGACCGCTTCTTCGGGCCAGTCGCCCGCAGCGGTTTCTGCGGAAAGCATGACGGCGTCGGCGCCGTCGTATACTGCATTGGCCACGTCGGAGACTTCTGCCCGGGTCGGGGCAGGGCTTTCGATCATGCTTTCCAGCATCTGTGTCGCCACGATCACCGGTTTACCCTTGAGGCGGGTGGCGTTCACGATCCGCTTCTGGAGAGGCGGGACTTCCTGCGGTTCGAGTTCGACCCCCAGATCGCCGCGAGCAACCATGATGCCGTCGCTCATGTCGATGATTTCGTCGAGCCGGCGAACGGCCATGGGCTTTTCGATCTTTGCGCACAGCGCGCCGTAACCACCCATCAGCTTACGGGCTTCGGCAAGGTCTTCCGGGCGCTGTACGAAGCTTAGGCCGATCCAGTCGACGCCCTGACTGACTGCAAAGGCAAGATCCTTGCGGTCCTTGTCGGTAAGGGCCGGGATCGGCACTTCGGCATCGGGTACATTGACGCCCTTGCGGTCCGAAATGACTCCGCCGACTTCTGCAGAACAGAGAATTTCATTCTCGTCGGCCCGGATCACTTTCAGGCGGATCTTGCCATCATTGATCAGCAGGCGCTGGCCTTTCTCAAGCAGGCCGAACAGTTCGGGATGCGGCAGTTCGACGCGCGTCTCGTCGCCGGGCTCAGGATTGCGATCGAGCTTGAAATGCCCGGAATGGCGGATGACCGCCTGTCCGTCCTTGAACTTGCCTACGCGTAGCTTTGGACCCTGAAGGTCAGCGAGGATCGCGATCGGGCGCATGAACTGCTTTTCCATCGCGCGGATGGCTTCGATCGTCTTTGCATGATCGGCATGTTCGCCATGGCTCATGTTGACGCGAAACGCATCGACCCCGGCCTTGAACAGCCTGGCGAGCATTTCTGGCGAGCGGCTGGCAGGACCAACGGTGGCGAGAATCTTGACCTTGCGGCCGCGAGGATCGAGCTTGGGGGCGGAATTGGCCATGGGAATGGCCTATGGCACTGCTATGCGACAAAGCAAGGACGATAGAGACATGACTACGAATGCGCCCGATGCCCTCGATCAACTCGACGATGCCGTAGCGGCAGAGGCATTTCGGCGGCTGGTACGCCATCTTCGGCACCGTCACGATGCGCAGAATATCGAACTGATGGGCCTCGCCGGATTCTGCCGTAACTGTCTTGCCGACTGGATCCGCGATGCCGGGTTCGAAGGCGACAAACTGGCGGCGCGGGAGCTGATCCACGGAATGCCGATGGATGAATGGAAATCGACCCGTCAGGCCCCGGCGACCGAAGAACAGCTTGCCCGAATGGAGGCCAGTATTGCGAAAAATCGCGTGGAGTAGCGAGTCGCCGCCTTCACCGCCGCCGACAGGCTGGCTATCGAGCCGCCAACCGATTCTCAAATTCTGGAGTTTTACAAGATGGCAGAAGCCACCGACGACCGCCTGCGCCTTCTGATCGAGCGCATCGAACGGCTTGAAGAAGAGAAGAAGGGCATCGCCGACGACATTCGCGACGTTTACGCGGAATCCAAGGCGGTCGGTTACGATACGAAGATCATGCGCCAGATCATTCGTCTGCGGAAGATGAAGCCGGACGAGCGTAGCGAGCAGGAAACCATTCTCGATACCTACAAGGCTGCGCTTGGCATGGGCTGACGCTTTGCTGCGGCGGGCTGTCGGAACACGGCGCCGTTTCAAGCTGTTGGTCGGGTGAAAGGAATTCACCCATGGCCAACACCCAGCCCGTCGATACTGCCTTCATCGAAGAAACATCTGAAGAACCGCGGATGCCGGGATCGGAAACCGATCTCGATCGCAAACCTCAATGGCAGCCGCGCTATCCCGGATCGGGAAGATTGAAAGGCAAGGTCGCAATCGTAACCGGTGGCGATAGCGGCATAGGGCGAGCAACCGCGGTGCTGTTCGCCCGAGAAGGGGCGAAGGTCGCCATCGCCTATCTCGAAGAACACGACGACGCCCAAATCACGCGGGATGCATGCGAAAAGGAAGGTGCCGAAGTGCTCCTTTCCGCTGGCGACGTCGGCAATCCGGAACATTGCAAGGGACTGGTTCGGGCCGTCATCGAGAAATGGGGCCAGCTGGACATTCTGGTCAACAATGCCGGCGAACAGCATCCCGACGACGACATAACCGATATCACGACCGAACAGCTACAGCGCACTTTTCAGACCAACATCTTTTCGATGTTCTACATGACGCAGGCCGCGCGTCCGCATCTGAAGAACGGGGCGGCGATCGTGAATTGTACCAGCGTAACGATGTATCAGGGTTCTGGCGGACTGCTGGATTACAGCGCCACGAAGGGGGCGATCACGGCGTTTACCCGGTCGTTGTCGGAAAATCTGGTTGGCGAGGGTATTCGCGTCAATGCGGTTGCCCCGGGTCCGATCTGGACGCCGCTTAATCCCATGGGTGGGCAGCCGCCTGAAAATATGGACAGTTTCGGCGAAGACACGCCAATGGGCCGACCGGGCGAACCGAACGAAGTGGCGCCCGCCTTCCTGTTTCTTGCCTGTCAGGACAGCTCTTACATGTCAGGACAGGTTCTTCATCCCAACGGAGGCATCATCGTCAACGGTTGATCCGTGTGTCAGCCGTCCTATGTTTGCAACACAGCAAGGAACAGGAGATCCGGATATGGCAGGCCCTTGGAAAGATGCTCGCGGCATCATCGTTACAACGACGCCGACTATCGAGGGCAAGCCCATCCAGGACTATCTCGGCATCGTCACCGGTGAAGTGATCGTCGGTGCCAATCTCTTCCGCGACCTGTTCGCCAATATTCGGGATATCGTGGGCGGCCGTTCCGGGAGTTATGAACGCATCCTGCGCGACGCACGAGAGCAGGCCATTCAGGAACTTCAGGCCGAATGCGGCGCTTTGGGCGGCAATGCCGTGGTCGGTATCGATCTCGATTACGAGGTAATCGGCGATACCGGTTCCATGCTGATGGTCAGTGCTAGCGGGACGGCCGTCAAGATCTAGGCCGCGCTTCCCGTCAGCAGCACCAGCGAAATGAACGCCCCGTTGTGAAGCATGTGCAGAAGGATGCTCGACCACAGCCCGTATCTGACCCGCAAGTAGCCTAACATCGTGCCCGTCGCGAATTGCGGAAGCACCAGCGGCAAGGCCATGGCCATCTGACCGGGTTCGAAGTTGAACAGGTGGACGCTGGCGAAACCCAGCGTGCTTAACCAGAAAAACAGCGGGAAAAAGCGTTTGAACCAGCGCATGGCATCGCGTCGGCGCAGCAGGAAAACGAATGCGAGGGCCACAATAAGTCCCACGATCACGGCCCCAGCCATTCCGGCCCAGGGATTAGCGAAGGTCCCGCCGCCGACGGCTGTGAAGATGCCGGCCGCCAGCAAGCCGGCAGGAACGGCCAGAAGAATTCCAAGAACGTGGCCCGGGCGCCCCGATAACCAGCCGCGGAATAGCGTCTCTTCGACCAGAGGAGCGATCACGATTACCGCAAAGATGATGGCCGGGCCGATTTCCATGCCCGCAAGCGCCGTTTCGGGCACGTCGATACCGGCCGACATCACCGCTCCGGCGATTCCCAGAAGCACGCTCATTACGATCAGATCGAGGACGAACAGCCGAAGTACGGCGGTAAGGCTCCTGATTTTTGGCAAGGGGGCGCGGGCCGGCAATGCCGGGCGCTTCAGAAAGCGGGCGAACTGAACCCATTCGCTGCGCATCGAAATCGCAGGCGCAAGACTTGTCGTTCCGGCGTTCATGCGGCTAAGGCGACCCCCGAGAATCTCTGACGAGAAACGTCCCAACCAATCGAGCTACGAAGCGAAACCATGGCCGGTCATTCCAAATTCAAAAACATCATGCATCGCAAGGGCGCGCAGGACAAGAAGCGCAGCGCGATGTTTTCCAAGCTGTCCCGCGAAATCACCGTCGCGGCGAAGATGGGCATGCCCGATCCGGACATGAACCCCCGTCTGCGCCTGGCGGTCAACGCGGCGAAGGCGCAGTCCATGCCCAAGGACAACATCCAGCGCGCGATCGACAAGGCGAGCGCGCAGGACGGCGAGAATTACGAAGAAGTGCGTTACGAAGGCTATGGCCCGGGCGGCAGCGCGATCATCGTCGAAGCACTGACGGATAACCGCAACCGCACCGCGACCAACATCCGCACCGCCTTTTCCAAGAATGGCGGCAACCTTGGCACCGAAGGCAGCGTCGCCCACGGGTTCGAGCGCCTTGGCCTCATTTTCTACCCGGCCGAAGCAGGCAGCGAAGACAAGATCCTCGAAGCGGCGATGGAAGCCGGGGCGGAAGACATCGCGAGTTCGGATGACGGTCACGAAATCTGGACCGCGGCCGAAGATCTCCACCAGGTTGCCTCCGATCTCGAGAAGTCGCTCGGGGAAGCGGAAACCGTCAAGCTGGCGTGGAAGCCGAACCTTACCGTCGACATGGACGAGAAGAATGCGTCCACCCTGCTCAAGCTGATCGACGCCCTCGACGACGATGACGATGTGCAGACCGTGTGGGGCAATTACGATATCTCCGATGAAGTGATGGAAAAGCTGGATTAAACCAGCCGTGCTCATCCTCGGTCTCGATCCCTCGCTCAGTTGCACGGGGTGGGGCGTGATCCGGTCCGAGGGCGCGCGTATCACGCATATCGCCAACGGGCAGGTGCCGACCGATCCGAAAGCCAGCATGGCGCAGCGGCTGGGGCTGTTGCAGGCCTCGCTCGCGGAAGTGATCGCCGTGCACCAGCCCGGGCGGGCGGCGGCGGAAGAAATCTACGTCAACAAAAATGCACAAACGACGCTTAAGCTGGCGCAGGCGCGGGGGGCTGTGCTGGCGACGTGCGGAACGGCGGGGCTGGCGGTCAACGAGCATGCTGCGCGGCTGGTGAAGAAGGCGGTGGTCGGCACCGGCGCAGCGGAGAAGGCGCAGGTGCAGGCGATGGTCAAGGTCTTGTTACCGGGGGTAAAAATCGCGGGAGCGGACGCGGCCGATGCGCTGGCGGTGGCCATTGCGGACGCCCATTTGACGAGGACGTTATGACGATCGAATTTTACGGCATCCCCAATTGCGATACGGTCAAGAAGGCCCGCAAATGGCTCGATGGGCAAGAAATTCCTTATGTTTTTCATGACTATAGGAAAGAGGGCGCCGATCCGGAAAAGCTGCGGGAATGGATCGGGGCCAAGGGCGTGGATACCATCCTGAACCGCCGGGGGACGAGCTGGCGCAAGCTGGCGGACGCGGAGAAGGCCGATATCGACGAGACGAAAGCGGTAGGTTTGCTCGAGGCCAATCCCAGCATGATAAAGCGGCCCGTGGTCGAATATCCCGGCGGCCTGCTGGTCGGGTTCGACGAAACCGAATGGGCCGCTGCCCTCAAGTAACGACCGGCCGGGCACCATACGGTTGGCGATATGCATGTTAATCGAGCGTTTGATCTGCGCCGAACATCCCTGCCGAACAGTACGAAACGGCCACGAACAGGAGCTTTGTCGACCATGATCCGTGCGATTTTCGCCCATTGGCCTGCGCTTCGATCGATCGCGCTCCTTGCCGTGCTGTTCACGGCGCTGCCGCTGCAGGCTTCCGACTTCATCGTGATCGCGCATCGCGGCGCCAGCGGCGAACGGCCGGAGCATACGCTGGCCGCTTATGAACGCGCGATCGATCAGGGGGCGGATTATATCGAACCCGATCTGGTGGTGACCAAGGACATGGTACTGGTCGCGCGCCATGAAAACGAATTGTCGGACACGACCGATGTCGCCGCCCATGAGGAATTCGCCGACCGCAAGCGTTCGAAGACCATCGACGGGCGATTGGTGAGCGGCTGGTTCGCCGAAGATTTCACCCTGGCCGAGCTGCGCACCCTGCGCGCGAAGGAACGCCTGCCGAGCCTGCGGACGAAGAATGCGCAGTTCGATAGTCTCTATGCCATTCCCACCTTTGCCGAGATCCTGCAGCTGGTGGAGGCCAAGGAAGCCGAGACGGGCAGGCGCGTCGGCATCTATCCCGAACTCAAGCATCCCGATTTCCTGCTGCAGCAGGGTTTCGACACGGTGGACCTGCTGGTCACCGCCTTGCGCCAGGCCGATCTCGACGAGGCGGAGGATGCGGTCTTCATCCAGAGTTTCGAGGTGGGCACGCTGCGCCGCCTCAACACGATGGTCGAGGTGCCGCTGGTGCTGCTGGTGACCCCGGGCAGCGGTCCGGCGGACGAACCGGCCCTGTCCTATGAAGAAATGCTGACACCTGCCGGGCTGGCGGAAGTGGCCAAATATGCCGATGCCATCGGGGCCGACCTGCGGCTGGTATTCAACGCGGACGGGACCCCGATCGGGCTGGCAGAGAAGGTGCACGGGGCAGGCCTGAAGCTGCATGGCTGGACGCTGCGCAAGGAAAACGCCTTCCTGCCGCCAGCCCTGCGCCGCGGCAGTGCGGAGAATGCGGCAGGCGATGTGCCAGCGATGGTCGCACTGCTGAGGGCGGCCGGGCTCGACGGCGTTTTTACCGACGATCCCGGACTGGTGGTTCCGGCCATGAAGGCAGGCGACTGATCGACGTCAGGCCAGCATCGCGGGACTTTGCCGAGCCTATCGGTACCGCGCCGTGACCAGATAGTTGAGCGAGAGATCGGCTGAAAGGTGGAGGCCCTTGTCGGGCCGGAAGGAAATGCCGCGCGGTTCGCCCATCTCCAGCCCGGCATCGTCCAGCAGCGCGCCCAGTTCTTCCGGCGTGATGAAATCGTCCCAGTGATGCGTGCCCCTGGGGATCATGCCGAGCCCTTCTGCCGCACCGATCATCAGCAGCCGCGACTGCGGCGTGCGGTTCGGTGTGGACAGGACCATCAGCCCATCGGGCGCGAGCCTGCCCGCGAGCGCGGCGATGAAGGCGGGTTTGTCCGCGACATGTTCGATGACTTCCATCGCCGTGACCAGATCGAAGGTGCCGATGTCGAGTGAGCCGACTTCACCCGCGATGTAGCGGATATCGAGACCGGCCCCATCGGCGTGGACGGCCGCCGCAGCGGTATTTTCCGGCGCGGCATCGACGCCGGTTACATCTGCCCCGAGTCGCGCCATGGGTTCGCACAGGAGGCCCGCACCGCAACCCACATCGAGCGCGGACTTGCCCGCGAGCGGATGACGCTGAGAAATATCGCCGCCCCAATGCATATCCACGCATTCGCGCAGGAAGGCGAGCCGGACCGGGTTGAGGCGGTGAAGCATGGCGGAAGACCCCTTCGGGTCCCACCAGTCCTTGGCCAGCTTGCCGAAATGGGCGGCTTCATCGGGGCGGATCGTTTGGCCGCCCGAAGTATTGCTTCGCGGTTGCGTGGTTGCATCACTCATGCGCTCTGGCTAGCAGCCGTAACCCAGCTATTCCAGCACGGAGACCTCCTCGCTTGGCCCGTATCGTGATGAAATTCGGCGGAACCTCCATGGCGGGGACCGAGCGCATCCGGCGCGTGGCCAATATCGTGCGCAAACAGCAGGCGCGCGGACACGAGGTCGCAGTGGTCGTTTCGGCCATGGCGGGCGAGACGGACCGGCTGGTGAATTTCTGCCGCGAGGCGAATGCGCTGTACGATCCGGCCGAATACGACGTGGTGGTCGCAAGCGGCGAGCAGGTGACCAGCGGCCTTCTGGCGCTGACGCTGCAATCGCTGGGCAGCCAGGCGCGAAGCTGGCTCGGCTGGCAATTGCCGATCCGAACGATCGAGGCCCACGCCAAGGCGCGCATCGACGAGATCGATGGCGATGCGCTGATCGCCAGCATGGAAGCGGGCGAGATCGCCGTTATCCCGGGATTCCAGGGCGTGGGCGACGATGGCCGCATCACGACGCTGGGACGCGGCGGTTCGGACACGTCGGCCGTGGCCGTGGCAGCGGCGATCAAGGCCGATCGCTGCGATATCTATACCGACGTCGACGGCGTCTATACGACCGACCCGCGCATCGTCGCCAAGGCGAGGAAGCAGAAGGCGGTCACTTACGAAGAAATGCTCGAGCTCGCGAGCGTGG
Organism: Qipengyuania sp. L-5Y; assembly: GCF_056859455.1. Classification (NCBI taxonomy): domain Bacteria; kingdom Pseudomonadati; phylum Pseudomonadota; class Alphaproteobacteria; order Sphingomonadales; family Erythrobacteraceae; genus Qipengyuania; species Qipengyuania sp. L-5Y. The sequence goes on from NZ_JBSXOM010000023.1 coordinate 113,247, forward strand.
GGGCCAAGGTGCTCCAGACGCGGTCGGTCGGGCTTGCCATGAAAGAGGGCGTGCGGGTGCAGGTCCTTTCCAGCTTCGTCGGCGAGGATGCCATCCCTGCCGACGACCTTCCGGGCACGATGATCGTGTCGGAAGAAGAAATGAACGAACTGGTGGAGAAGGGCGATATGGAACGCCAGCACGTGACCGGCATCGCGCATGACAAGAACGAGGCCAAGGTGATCCTTACCCGCGTGCCCGACAAGCCGGGGGCGGTGGCGCATATCTTCGAGCCGCTGGCGGCTGCGTCCATCAACGTGGACATGATCATCCAGAACGTGGGCCGCGACAAGGGCGAGACCGACGTGACCTTCACCGTGCCGCAGACCGATCTGGCGCGCGCGCAGGCGCTGCTGGAAGACAAACGCGAGGACATCGGCTTCAACCGCCTGATCACCGACAGCAAGATCGCCAAGATTTCCGTCGTCGGCGTGGGGATGAAGAGCCATGCAGGCGTCGCCAGCACGATGTTCCGCGCGCTGTCGGATCGCGGGATCAACATTCAGGCGATCTCCACCAGCGAAATCAAGATCAGCGTGATGATCGACGAGGACGAGACCGAACTGGCGGTCCGGGTCCTTCACACCGCCTACGGGCTGGACGCGGTGGACGAGGCCGTCGCGTGATCCGGCGGATCGCAACCGCGATTGCAAGCGTGCTGGTGGCGGTGGGCCTGGTCTATCTGGCCTATGAGGCCGGGGTCGTCATCGGTCTGGGAGCGACGCGCACATGAGCCATACCGCCAAAATCCTGCTGCTCGGTTCGGGCGAGCTGGGCCGCGAATTCGTCATTTCGGCAAAGAGGCTGGGTGCCTATGTGGTGGCATGCGATGCCTATGACGATGCGCCGGCCATGCAACTGGCCGATGCGCGCGAGGTCTTCTCCATGCTCGACGGCGAAAAGCTGCGCGAAGCAGCGGAAAAGCACCGGCCCGACTATATCGTCCCCGAGATCGAGGCGATCCGCACATCCGTGCTGGCCGAACTGGAGGACGAGGGCTTTACCGTCGTCCCATCGGCCCGCGCGGCGCAACTGACGATGAACCGCGATGCGATCCGCGATCTTGCGGCGCATGAACTGGGCCTCGTCACGTCGAAATATCATTATGCCAAGAACCTCGAAGAGGTGAAGGCGGCGGCGCAGCACACCGGCTTTCCCTGCGTGATCAAGCCGGTCATGTCCTCGTCCGGCAAGGGCCAGTCGACCGTGCGCGACGAGGCCGGGCTGGAGGCGGCATGGGATTATGCCCACGCCAACATGCGCGGCGACCGGCAGCGCGTGATCGTGGAGCAGTTCGTGGATTTCGATTACGAGATCACCCTGCTGACAGTCCGCCACAGGGATGGAGTGACCTTCTGCCCGCCCATCGGCCACCGGCAGGAGCGCGGCGATTACCAGGAAAGCTGGCAGCCGACGCCGATGTCGGATCAGGCCATCGCGAAGGCGCAGGAAATGGCGCGGACCGTGGTAGACGATCTGGGCGGTTATGGCCTGTTCGGGGTCGAGTTCTTCGTGAAGGGCGAAGAGGTTATCTTTTCCGAGCTGTCCCCCCGGCCGCACGATACCGGCATGGTCACGCTGGTGAGCCAGAACCTGACCGAATTCGACCTGCACGCCCGCGCCGTGCTGGGCCTGCCCGTTCCGGCCGATCTGCGCGCCCGCCCCGCGGCAAGCGCCGTGATCCTGGCCGAGCGCGATTCCAAGAGCCTGTCCTATGAAGGGCTGGCGGAAGCTATGGCCGATGGAGCGGACCTGCGAATTTTCGCCAAGCCCGACAGCCGCCCCTATCGACGCATGGGCGTGGCCCTGGCGACGGCCGGCGATACCGACGAAGCCCGGCGCAAGGCGCGCGAGGCGGCACACAAGGTGCGGATCGTCTACGGCGACTGATCAGCCGAAGAAGGCGTCGATCGCGAAGCAGGTTGCGATGCCGACGACCACGTTCATCGGCAGGCCGATCTTCACGAAGTCCATGAACCGGTAGTTCGCCGCGCCGTAAACGAGCGTATTGGTCTGATATCCGATGGGCGTTGCGAAGCTGGCGCTGGCGCCGAGCATGACCGCGACCACCAGTTCGCGCGCATCGGCGCCCGTCACCCCGGCAAGGCCGATGGCGATGGGGGTCAGAATGACCGCGACGGCATTGTTGGTCACGCTTTCGGTCAGCAGGCTGGTCAGCCCGTAGATCGCGATCAGCAGCAGCAACGGCGACGCATTGGCGAAGACCGGTTCGAGGGTCGCCACGATCAGTTCGACCGTACCGGCATTGTCCAGCCCGACGCCGAAGGCGAGCATGCCGAAGATGAGCACCAGCGTATTGCCGTCGATCGCCGACCAGGCTTCTTCCGGTTCGAGGCAGCGCGTCGCCAGCACAAGACCCGCACCGATCAGGGCCAGCGCCTGGATCGGCCAGGAAAAGATCGCCGCGAGCAGGACGACCGCGGCCAGCGTGCCGATGGCGATCGGGGCGCGGGCGCGGCGGAAGGCACGGGTCGGCGCCTGGGTCACCGTGCCGAGCATGACATTGTTCTGCAGCGCCTGCACGGCATCGGCACCGGCCGCGATCAGCAGGCGATCGCCCGCCCTCACGCGCACCTCGGCAAGTTCCGGACCGGCGATATGGCGCGGACGCGACAGGCCCAGCACGCGCACCTTGAGCTTGGCCAGCATGGGAATTTCCGCAAGCCGCCGCCCGATGATGGGGTGGGAACTGGAAACGACCGCTTCGATCAGGGACAGGTCGGCGGGACGCCCGCTGCCCGCCGTATCGACGCCGCCGCCCACGCCGGTAAGGCCGGTGCGGAAATCGAAGGCTTCCGCCAGCGAAGCGAGTTCGGCGGGACTGGCCCCGACCACCAGCTGATCGCCCACGCCGAGGATATGTTCGCCGATATCCTTGCGGATCACCTCGCCCCCGGCCTTGATGCCGATGATCTTCACGCCGGGGCGGCGCACCAGCTTGGTCGATCCGAGTTCCTGGCCGATGAGCGGGCTGCTTTCGGAAACGACGAGGTGGGAGAGGTAGAAATCGCTTTCCGTATCATCGTCGAGCGCGCGCTGCGGGCGATCGGGCAGCAGCCGGGGCCCGGCAAGCACGAGATAGGCCGTGCCCGCCAACGCCGCGACGAGGCCCACGCCGGTGATTTCGAACATCCCGAACGGGGCGAGCCCCTGTTCGCGTGCGACGCCATCGACGAGGAGATTGGTCGAGGTGCCGATCAGCGTGAGCGTGCCGCCCAGGATCGAGAGGTAGGATAGCGGGATCAGCAGGCGCGTGGCCGCGGTGCCGAGCGAGCGGGCAAGGCGTTTGACCACCGGGATCATCACCAGAACGACCGGCGTGTTGTTCATGAAGGCCGAGGCCGCAATGGTGCCGAAGCCGATCTCCGCCAGCGCCAGCCGGGGCTTGCGCCGGGTGCGCCGGATGATCCAGCCCGACACTTCTTCCAGCGTGCCCGTGCGCAGCAGCGCGCCCGACAGCACGAACATCGCCGCGATGGTGATGGGCGCGGGGTTCGAGAACACGCCGAGCAGTTCGTCGGTGGAAATGAACCCCAGCAACAGCATGATCAGCGCGCCGAGCGTGGCCACGACCACCGGCGGCAGGCGTTCCACCACGAAGCCGGCGAACAGGAGGAAAAGGAGTATCAGCCCGATGAGCGGGTGATAAGCGGCGACCGAATCAGGTAGAAGCGATGGCATTCAAATGTCGGCTACAGTAAAAGTACGGGATGCCTAGTTAAATCGAATGAGTGCATGTGCTTGCTAGGATTGCGGGGTGGGCTTAAGCGATCTCATCATGAACAGTTACTCCAAGACTTCGCGTTTGATGCAGCGCGGTTGCGATTTTCTCGGCAGCGAAACCGCCATTCTGTGCGGGGCGATGAGCTGGGTGTCCGAACGCAATCTCGTCTCCGCCATTTCGAACGCCGGCGGGTTCGGCGTGATCGCCTGCGGGGCGATGACGCCCGATCTGCTCGACACCGAAATCGCCGAAACCCGCAAGCTGACCGACCGCCCGTTCGGCGTGAACCTCATCACCATGCACCCGCAGCTCTTCGACCTCATCGCCGTGTGCGAAAAGCACGCCGTGGGCCATGTGGTGCTGGCCGGGGGCATTCCGCCCAAGGGCAGTGTCGAAGCGATCAAGGGCGGGCAGAACCCCGCCAAGGTGATCTGTTTCGCGCCGACGCTGGCGCTCGCCAAGAAGCTGCTGCGCTCCGGCGCGGATGCGCTGGTGATCGAAGGCATGGAAGCGGGCGGCCATATCGGCCCTGTCTCCACCAGCGTCCTGGCGCAGGAAATGCTGCCCGAACTCGCCGAAGACCATCTCATCTTCGTCGCCGGCGGGATCGGCCGCGGCCAGGCGATCGCCGGCTATCTGGAAATGGGCGCGGCGGGCGTCCAGCTGGGCACGCGCTTCGCCTGCGCCACGGAAAGCATCGCGCATCCCAACTTCAAGAAGGCTTTCTTCCGCGCCAGCGCGCGCGATGCCATCACGAGCGTGCAGGTCGACCCGAGGCTGCCGGTGATCCCGGTGCGCGCGCTCAAGAACAAGGGGACGGACGAGTTCACCCGCAAGCAGATCGAGGTGGCAGGCGTGCTCGACCGCGAGGAGATCGCGATGGCCGAAGCGCAGCTGCAGATCGAACATTACTGGGCCGGTGCATTGCGCCGCGCGGTGATCGATGGCGATGTGGAGAACGGCAGCCTCATGGCGGGCCAGTCGGTCGGCATGCTGAAGGAAGAAGAGCCGGTAGCCGCCATCATCGAAAAGCTGATGAGCCAGAGCGAGGAAGCGCTCGCGCGCCGGTGAGATGACGATACATCGCCTCGATCTCGATATAGCGATTTATCGCGATCGGGTGCAGGTGACGCATCGCCCCACCGACACTTTCGTCGACCAGCGCGCGGAATACGCGTTCTCGTCGGACAGTTCCGTGGTCGCCAACCCGCGCTATCTCGAGGACACGATCGTGCGCGGGATCCGGCAGGTCATCGCGACCGGCGGCTTTTCGCTGCGCGATCCGATCGCGCGGGTGGTCAGCTGCGAATCCCCGCTGGGCGAGGCCGACATGGAGGTCGTGCGGACCGCATTGATCGAAGCGGGCATGCGCAAGGTGGTGTTCGAATTCGACGGATGAATTCCTGATTGTCGCGCCCCAAGCGCATAGCGCTTGCACCGACCCATAATGGCAGGACATGGAAACGGGATGTCCGAGCCCCTAGTCCTGACCCTGTCCTGCGCCGATCGCCCGGGCATCACCGCGCGTGTCACGTCGTTCCTGTTCGAACGCGGCGGCAACATCCTCGAAGCGCAGCAGTTCAACGACCGGTCGAGCGATGCCTTCTTCATGCGGGTCGAGTTCGATCCGGGCGAGGCATCGCGCGAAATGATCCGGACAGAGTTCGCACCGATTGCCGCCGAACACGCGATGGACTGGAAGCTTGCGCTGCGCGACCGGCCGCGGCGGGTGCTCATCATGGTCAGCAAGTTCGATCACTGCCTGGCCGATCTATTGTACCGCTGGCGGATCGGCGAATTGCCGATGGAGCCCGTGGCAATCATCTCAAATCATCCGCGCGCGGCAATCGAGCATACGCATCTGGGAGACATTCCCTTCCATCACCTCCCCGTGACGAGCGGCGAGAAAAGCGCGCAGGAAGCAAAGGTGCGCGCAATCGCCGAAGAGAGTGGGGCCGAGCTGGTCGTGCTGGCGCGGTACATGCAGATCCTGTCAAACGAACAGGCCGCGCATTTCAGCGGGCGGTGCATCAACATCCATCACAGTTTCCTGCCCGGCTTCAAGGGCGCAAAGCCCTATCACCAGGCATTCGAGCGCGGGGTCAAGATGATCGGCGCGAGCGCGCATTACGTCACTGCCGACCTCGATGAAGGACCGATCATCCATCAGGATGCCGAGCCTATCAGCCATGCGGACACGCCCGATCAGCTGGTGCGCAAGGGTCGCGATATCGAAAGCCGGGTTCTGGCAGAAGCCGTCCGCCTGCATCTCGAAGACCGCGTTCTGCTCAACGGCCAGCGCACGGTCGTCTTCAGGAGCTGAGCAGCGCCTTCCAAGGCGCCAAAAAACGGATCGCCCATGCCTACCGCGCGGCGGTGCGGGTCCTGGCGCGCTGGGCTTCCATGGCCTTGTCCTCGTTGGCGCGCTTGATCACATACTGACGGATTGCCTCGACCTCGCTCTCCGACAGGGATTTGGCGAAGCTGGCCATGCCGTTTCCTTCCAGTGCCCCGCCATGGACGATCTGAACCCAGGCCTTCTGATTGTCCAGCGCGCCCGAACGCCGCAGGTCGGGAAGCTCGGTCGATCCAACCGCACCGGGAGCATGGCAAACGGCGCAATAGCGCGCATATTTGGTGCGGCCGAGTTCTATCGTAGCTGCAGTGGCGCGCGAAGGTGGCGGATCGAGCGGGGTCAGGGCAAAGTCCGGCTCTGCCGGCAACTGTTCTTTGCCCCCGAGCTTGAAGACGAGAAGCCGGCTTATGTTGCGGACCGGGCGCATGTTGTCGATCAGTTCCCCGTCGACCGACAGAGCGAAAGCGCCGCCCCATCCGGCGAGAACTGCGACATACTGCTCGCCATCAACCGAATAGGTGATGGGCGGGGCGACAACGCCCGTCTGCGCGGCGAAACGCCACAAGCGATCCCCGGTCGCGGAATTATAGGCGGCAAAATCGCTGGCCGAATTGCCCTGGAAGACAAGCCCGCCACCTGTCGCCAGGACGCCGCCGTTCCATGGGCCGGGATGTTCGACCGTCCAGCGCGGCTTCTGCGCTACCGGATCCCAGGCGACGAGGCGCCCCTTGATCGTTCCCTGCACTTCGCGCCTGATACCCAGATCGGGCGGCAGATCGCCCGCGCCCAGATCGTAGCCGATGTTGAAACCGCGGGCCCTGTCGGGTTTCCAGTTCGCTTCGGGAGAATAGAGCATCGCCGCTTCGAATGCGGGAATGTACACGAGGTTTTCGCCCGGGTCGTAAGCCATGGGATGCCAGTTATGCCCGCCAAGCGGCCCCGGCATGACCAGCGCCGGTTTGCCGGTGATGTCGATGCGCGTTTCCGGGTTCATCTGCGGCCGGCCGTCGGCGCTCATCCCGGTCGACCAGTTGAGCGGGATATAGGGTTCGGCGGAAATGAATTCGCCCGTGGCGCGATCGAGAACGTAGAAATAGCCGTTCTTCGGCGCCTGCATCAGCACCTTTCGATCCCGCCCGCCGATCTTCATGTTGGCCAGGATAATGTGCTGGGTCGCGGTGAAATCCCACGTTTCCCCCGGTGTCGTCTGATAGTGCCAGACATATTCCCCGGTATCGGGCCGGATGGCGACGATACTGGACAGATAGAGGTTGTCGCCTTCGCCGGTGCCGTCGGCGCCGGGGCTGCGATAGGCGCGGTTCCACGGGCTGCCATTGCCAACCCCGATATAGAGCAGATCGAGATCCGGATCATAGGCCATGGAATCCCACACGGTCCCGCCGCCGCCGATCCCGTCTTCGCCCGAAAGCGCATCGCCGCTCCAGGTGGACTGAGCTGCCTTCAGATATTCAGGCGCGTCATCGCCATCGTCGCCCGGCACAGTGTAAAAACGCCAGAGCTCGTGACCGTCCTTCGCATCATAGGCCGCAATATAGCCGCGTACGCCGAATTCGGCGCCGCCATTGCCGATCAGCACCTTGCCATCGATCACGCGCGGGGCGCCGGTTATGGTGTAGCTTTTGGACTGATCGACGGTGACCTTTTCCCAGACGACTTTGCCGGTATTGCGATCGAGTGCGATAAGCCGCCCGTCCAGCGTGCCGAGAAAAAGCGTGTCCCCCCAGGCGGCGAGCCCGCGATTGACCACATCGCAGCAAGCCTTCACGCCGGTTTCGCCGGGTACCTGGGGATCGTAGCTCCACAATGTCTTCCCGGTCGCGGCGTCGAAGGCGAAGACCTTGCTCCATGCGCTGGTGACGTAGAGTTTGCCGTCCATCACCAACGGGGTCGCTTCCTGCCCGCGGGCCGTGTCCATGGCGGCAAACCAGGCAAGGCCGAGCCCGGAGACGTTTTCGCGGTTTATCTGGTCGAGAGGCGAAAAGCGCTGTTCGGCATATGTGCCGCCATGCGTAATCCAGTTCGCCGGATCGTCGGCTGCATTGATCAGCCTCATATTGTCTATGCCGCCTGCCGGTTCTTCGGCCGCGCCCACACTGCATCCCGACAAGACGCCCGCAAACCCCAGCGCGGCCAGCGCCGCCCAACCGATCCCTCGCATCGCTCTCTCCCCCGGCGACATTTGCGTCGCTCTATGCAACCTATCTTGCCTCTCCAGCGAAAGCTTGTCCATACGCTGGCTAGCTGCAACAGTGCCGGACTGACGGGACAGAGGAGAGACGAACGATGTGCGACCAAGAAATGCTGGCCCGCTGGGGACGGCAGGCGATGACGCGGCGCGGTTTCGGGGCGGGCGCGATGGCAGCGGGGGCCGTGGCCTGTGCACCTGTAGAGCGGGCACCCGAAAGTTCGGCCGCGCAGAACAGAAGCGGACGCAAGGTCACTTTCGCAACACCTGCCGGCACGATGGATGGGGAATTCTTTCATCCGGCCAGCGGCATGCACCCTGCCGTAATCCTGTGGCCAGATATCGCCGGCATTCGCCCGGCCAAGCGGCAGATGGCACAGCGGCTGGCCGATGAGGGTTACGCGGTTCTGCTGGCCAACCCGTACTATCGCGACGTTGCCGGGCAGCAGTTCGAAGATTTTGCGAGCTTTGCCGCCAATGGCGGTTTCGACAAGGTCAAACCGTGGCGCAGCAAGTTCACCCCGGCGACAATCCAGACCGATGCGCGCGCCTGCGCCGAGTGGCTACTGGAACAGCCCGAAGTCGATACCGATCGCGGGATCGGAACGCAGGGCTATTGCATGACGGGCAGCTTCGCCGTGGTCGCACCTTCGGCAGACGACCACATCCAGGCGGGCGCCAGTTTCCATGGGGGAGGACTGGTGCGCGAAGACGGGCCGAGCCCGCACACCATGCTGCGCGCCGATGCGCATTACCTGATCGCCATAGCGCAGGATGACGATGCCCAGGCGCCGGACGCAAAGACCGCACTTCGCAATGCGGCGACCGCTGCCGGATGCGAAGCCGAGATAGAAGTCTATCCCGCCGACCATGGATGGTGCGTGCCGGATTCCCCCGCCTATGACCGCGAGCAGGCGGAACGGGCATGGGGCAGATTGCTTCGTCTGTATTCCGCCGCGCTTTGATGCGGCTTTCGGTCGCTCTTGCTGCTCTGGTGCTGGCGACACCGCTGGCAGCACAGGAGTTCGAGCCCGATTGCGCCGCGGCCGAGGAATTTCTCGGCAAGGCCGTTGAGCAAGGCCGCACCGTCGGTGCATCCGTGCTGATATGGCAAGGCAGCAAAGAAGCCTGCTTCGCGGCTTCCGGCGATGCTGTTCGCGAAGAGGGGAAGGCGTTTTCCCGCGATACGCTGGTGCAGGTGTTTTCGATGACGAAACCCGTCACCGGCGTCGCGCTGATGCAATTGTGGGAGAAGGGCGCGTTCGGCCTCGACGATCCGCTGCAGTGGTACCTGCCTGAGTATCAGGCGACCCGCGTTCTGACGGGCGAGCGCGAAGATGGCAGCGCCATCGTGGCACAGCCCAAACGCGCCATGACGGTGCGCGACGTGCTGCGCCATACGGCCGGTTTCAGCTACGGCCCGGGCGGCGAGCCGCAGAATGCTGCCGATCGCACATGGCAGGAGCTGGACCCGCTGAGCGCCGACAATACCCTGGCGCAGTTTTCGCAGAAGCTGGCGCAGGTGCCGCTGCTCTACGAACCGGGCACGCATTGGAGTTATTCCGCCGGGGTCGATGTGCAGGCCCGGCTGGTCGAAGTCCTCTCCGGACAGCCGTTCGACAGCTATGTGAAGCAGCATATCTTCGACCCGCTGGGCATGGCCGACAGCGGCTGGAAGCGCGACGAGGCGGACCTGGCCCGGCTCGCCCGTATTTATGTCGCGCAGGATGACGGCGCGCTGGAACCCATGCCGCGCGATGAATGGCTGAAGGCCAATTTCATGGGCAAGCCCATGACAATGGGCGGATCGGGCATCGTCACCACGGTCGACGATTACATGCGGTTTGCGCGCATGCTGCTGGGCGAGGGGGAGCTGGATGGTGTGCGCATCCTCGAGCCTGCCACGGTGCAGCTCATGGCGACCGACCACCTCGACCCGCGCATCGGGCCCGAGAACCGGAGCTGGCTGGTCGGCAAGGGGAACGGCGGTTTCGGTTTCGACTTTTTCGTCCGCACCGGGCCGCCGCTCGATGCCGAGGAAAACCGAGGCACGACCGGCGAATTCTTCTGGGACGGGCTCCCGTCCATGCTGTTCTGGGTCGATCCAGTGCAGGACATGGCCGTGGTGTTCGCGACCCAGAAAATCGATTTCGACGGCACGCTGCACCACGATATTCGCGACGCCATCTATGGTGCCGACTACACCGGGGCGAAGTAGCAACGCCGCTTTCGCTTGCCGCCAGTCCTGCGTTCGCTACGATACCCCCCGAATAGAGGAGGGTTTCCAACATGGGCGGTACGCTCGTTCTGGCGCTGATTGTTCTGGTCGCGATACTGTTCCTGATGATGGGCGTGCGCGTGGTGAAGCAGGGGTATGTCTACACCATCGAGAGGTTGGGCAAATACACACTTGCCGCCGATCCCGGCCTGCATCTGATCATCCCTTTCATCGACCGCGTGGGGCACAAGATCAACATGATGGAGCAGGTGCTCGACATTCCCGGGCAGGAGATCATCACCAAGGACAACGCCATGGTCGGCGTGGATGCGGTGGTGTTCTTCCAGGTGCTGGACGCGGGGAAGGCCGCCTATGAAGTGTCGGGCCTGCACAACGCAATCCTGGCGCTGACGACCACCAATCTGCGCACGGTGATGGGTTCGATGGATCTGGACGAAACACTCTCGAAGCGCGACGAGATCAATGCCCGTCTGCTGAGCGTAGTGGATCATGCCACCTCGCCCTGGGGCATCAAGATCACCCGCGTCGAGATCAAGGACATCCGCCCGCCGATGGATATTTCCGAGGCCATGGCACGCCAGATGAAGGCGGAACGGCTCAAGCGTGCGGAAATCCTCGAGGCGGAAGGCGACAAGACCAGTTCGATCCTTCGCGCAGAAGGCCGCAAGCAGTCGGCCATCCTCGAGGCGGAAGGCAAGCGCGAGGCACAGTTCCGCGATGCCGAGGCCCGCGAGCGGGCGGCCGAAGCCGAAGCGCGCGCTACCGAGATGGTGTCGAACGCGATCGCATCGTCCGGCAATCAGGCGATCAATTACTTCGTCGCCCAGGAATATACCAAGGCGGTCGGCAAGTTCGCCGATAGTCCCAATGCCAAGACGATCCTGTTTCCCGTCGAGGCGACACAACTCATCGGCTCGCTCGGCGGGATCGGTGAACTGATGCGGGGCGCCTTCGACAAGGCGGAGGGACCGGCCGACACGGGCACACCCATCGCCGAACCGCGCGACCGCGCCCCGGTACGCCGGCCCAGCGTCCCACCATCCAGGAACGGATAGGGGCGAGGCCATGGACGGCATCGAAACATACTGGATATGGCTGATCGTCGGACTGGCCCTGGCCGCGCTCGAGATGATCGTGCCCGGGGTCTATCTGATCTGGATGGCGATGGCGGCACTGGCGATCGCCGCGCTGGCTTTCGTTTCCGGGCCTCCGCTCGCGATGCAGATCATCGCCTGGGTATCGCTGTCGCTGATCTTCGCCTTTTCCGCCAAGCGCTGGCTGCGCGATCGGCCCATCATCTCCTCCGACCCACTGCTGAACAATCGCACCGGCAGGCTGGTGGGGGAAACCGCACTGGTGACGAAAGCGATCGAAAGCGGCTCGGGCCGGGTCAAGGTGGGAGACGGCGAATGGAACGCGCGCGGCAGCGATGCCGATATCGGCACGCGCGTACGCATCATCGGGAGCAGGGGCTCGGATCTGCTGGTGGAGCCGGTCGCCTTGCTCGACGGAAGCGCGGCGAAAGACGCCTGATCTAGACGCTCGCCCGTTCGTTGAAGCGGCCGTGCTTGCGGTACTGCACCATCCATTTATCGAGGAACAGGCTTAACGGCCGGGGCGAAATACCGAACTTGTCGAAGCCGGGGTGGTCGCCCGAAACGACATTGCCGCATTTCAGCAGTTCCCACTGGTCGCTCCCCATAGGAGTGCCGGGCAGGGCCGCGAAGATCGCCGAAATCGCATCGGGCATCGGCAGGAAGCTGCGATCGCGGTATTGCGCCTCTGCGATCGCGCGATTGATGTCCATCATGGAAAGTTGTTCCGGACCGCCGAGTTCGTAAATCTTGCCGCCGAAAACGTCGGGTTGCTCGAGCGCGCGTACGGCGGCTTCGGCCACGTCGTCGACATAGACCGGCTGCAGTTTGGCATCCGGAGCGAAAACGGGCAGCACCGGCAGGTTCGAAATCAGACCTGCAAACATGTTGATGAACTTGTCGTCCTTGCCGAACACGATGCTGGGGCGAAGGATGGTCGCTTTCGGAAAGGCCGCAAGAACCTGTTTTTCGCCCAGCCGCTTGGCTGCTGCATATTCGATTTCGGCATCTTCGTTCGGTTCGGGCGCAATCGCGCTGACATGTACGAAGGCGCGGGCGCCTGTGCTTGCAGCGGCTTCGGCCATCCAGCCGGGCGCTTCGCCCATAAGGCGGCGCAGATTGCCATCGAACGCACCGATCAGGTTTACGACCGCGTCGGCCCCGGCGATGCTACGCTCTACCGACGCGCGATCTGCCGCATTGCAGCGCGCAAACTGGATCTGGCCGAGATTGGCGAGGGGCTTCAGCTTGAAAGCCTTGTCGGGATTACGACTGGCGATGCGGACGCGCGCGCCACGTTCGAGCAGGGCCTGGGCAACGTAATTGCCGAGAAAACCGCTGCCACCCATCAGCACTACCAGCTTGCCGTTCAACGCGCCGCTTTTCGCCATGGTATTCGCCTGTATCCTCGAAGGTGGAATCGTTGCTGCGCCCCTAGCCCCAACCTTCGCTGTGCCGCAAGCGTTCCGACATGTGCGAAAGCCATTGACAGAGGAGGGCGCCCTTCGCTAGTGGCCCGCGCCTACCCGCAGCCGTGCTTCGAAGACCGGCTTTGCGACAAGTGTGCCCAGATGGCGGAATTGGTAGACGCACCGTCTTCAGGTGGCGGCGCTCGCAAGGGCGTGGAGGTTCGAGTCCTCTTCTGGGCACCATTTGTTCTTCTCACGTTCTCCCAAATAATCTATAAAACCCGCAGAAATCCTAGGGATTTGGCCCTTGGATCGTTCCGGATCGTCCCGCCTGTTCTCGGGGGTTCCAGACACTTTTGTGGGCCTTTTGAGGCCGTTTCGCAAAGGCCCAGATGAAAAGGCCCCCACATGCCGCTGACTGATACTCGCCTCCGCGCACTCAAGCCCAAGGATAAGCCGTACAAGGTAACCGATGAGCGCGGCCTATATGTCGAGGTCACGCCCACCGGAAGCAAGCTTTGGCGATTCAGATACCGGATCGGCGGTGCGCAAAAGAAGCTCTGCATCGGCAGCTATCCCGACATCAGCCTCAAGCAAGCGCGAGACGCGGCCTACGAGGCGCGACGTGCAGTTGCTTCTGGGGGCGACCCTGCCTTTGAGAAGCGGAAGCGGAAAATCCGCGCCGAGTTCCTTTCTGCTCAGACGTTCGAGGCAGTCGCACGTGAGTATATTGAGCAGATGATGGTCCAAAATGGCCGTGCCGATGGCACGATCGTCAAGGCCAATTATTTCCTCGACAAGCTTGCGCCTGCCATCGGGAACCGACCCATCAACGAGATCGAGCCGTTCGAAGTCCTGGCTCCACTCAAACGACTGGAAGCCACTGGCAAGCACGAGACCGCGAAGAAATGCCGGTCGTTCGCAGGCCGGGTGTTTCGCTATGGTGTCGCAACGACCCGTTGCAAATCCGATCCGACCAGTATGCTGAAGGGTGCTCTCGTAACGCCGAGAGCCACGCATTATGCAGCCATCCTCGAGCCCACCGAGCTAGGCGGGCTGCTGCGCGCAATCGACGACTTCACTGGCTACATGGTGACGAAGTTAGCTTTGCAGATAGCGCCGCATGTGTTCGTACGCCCCGGCGAACTCCGGCACGCCGAATGGCACGAGATCGACCTCGTCGATGGGGTCTGGAAGATCCCTGCCGGTAAAATGAAAGCGCGCCGAGCGCATGCCGTCCCGCTTTCCAAGCAGGTTAGAGGCTATCTCTCTGATCTGGGCGAGATGCTCGGCCGCGAAGGATATGTTTTCCCATCTGCGCGCAGCTCCAAGCGTCCCATGAGTGAAAACACGCTCAATGCCGCATTCCGTCGCATGGGATACTCGAAGGAAGAGGTCACCGCACACGGACTCCGGGCGACAGCATCAACATTCCTGAACGAGTCGGGACTTTGGAATCCGGATGCAATCGAGCGTGCCCTGGCACATGGCGACAGCAATGTTGTGCGTGGCATCTACCATCGCGGCAAACATTGGGACGAGCGTGTGCGGATGGCTCAATGGTGGAGCGACTACCTCGATGAGCTCCGGACAGGAGGAAAGGTCATCCAGGGCAAATTTGCGAAGGGTTGATCGAGAGAACGAATTTCTTCTCAGCCAGTGCAGGATTGAAGGCCCAGGACCAGCCCTATCAGGGACACTGACGCGAGCAAGGCGAACTCAATTCTGATGCCCCAGACCTTAAGCCACTTCCGCATCGTGCCGAGCCTCAGTTCGTAGAGCTTTGGCAGCTAAGCTGATCGAAGCGCTCAGCAATAGTCTTCCACGTTGCTATGCCTGCCTCGTCCCCTTCGTTGGATAGGCGCTGGATTTGCTGCGCGATATACGCGGTTCCCTCTTCGCCATGGTTCTTGTCGACCCAGAGCGCGACGGCCCACAATTCCTGATCGCGGTTCAGCACCATGGTTCACGTCTCCCGGTCCAGGTTCGCGCCAGGCCTTCGCTGACCAGCTGATTGCCAAGCGAGCGACCGTCGCGCGTAACAACCCGCAATTTGCGACCGTACTGATCCTCATCTCTGCTCCCGATGGTTCTCAGTTCAAAGGGCCCGCCATTGAGCAATTCGACAAGGCGGTGCGTTGCACGCATGCCGAGTTGGTACTCATAGTCGCAACGAGGCTCGCTGATCTCGGGAGTGTCGATGTCGGCAATGCGGATCTTCACGCCATCAAGCCAGAAAGTATCTCCATCCACGACGCATGTGCGCCGGATCGATCCGCAGATGTCGAATTGTGGGGAGCTCGCTTGCTGGAATAGAGTTTGAGGCTGCTGAACGTCGTTAGCAAGGCTGGCATCATGGACTGGCCAGTTGAGTGCCAGCATCCCTCCAGCAAATACAATCGCGAATGCTCCCAAACCCAATGCGATCTCCTTTCTCAGCTTCCGGCGCTTTTGTGCCTTCAACGCCTTGCGAAAGTCGAACGGCTCACCGGGGGGCTCACTCACTAGCGTTGTCCGTCTTCATTCCGCCACATGATTTCAGACAATAGCCGGAAATCAGGTAGTTTCGTCAATTGTACGTACCAATTGCTTGCCAACGTCCCAACACAGACCGGACATATTGCGGCGTTTCACCATTGTTCGGAATGCCGCGTGATCGGGAGACGGCACCTGGGCCAGCATTGTAAGCAGCCAAGGCCAGGTGGACCGCGTCGAACCGGTCCAACATGTCGCGAAGGTACCTGGCGCCACCGTCGATCGATGCAAAAGGGTCATGAGGGTTCCGGACGCCCAGTTCTCGCGCCGTGGCTGGCATAAGCTGAGCAAGCCCGGCAGCACCAGCTGGACTCACAGCCATCGGATTGAAGCGGGACTCAGCCCA
The DNA here is from genome assembly GCF_056859455.1 of Qipengyuania sp. L-5Y. Lineage (NCBI taxonomy): Bacteria > Pseudomonadati > Pseudomonadota > Alphaproteobacteria > Sphingomonadales > Erythrobacteraceae > Qipengyuania > Qipengyuania sp. L-5Y. Next base: position 129,216 of record NZ_JBSXOM010000023.1, read on the forward strand.
GATGAGAGCACGAAGCAGATTGGTCGGAAGCCCGTAACGGCGCTCGGCCTCGGCTATTGCCGCCATATACAAGCCTTCCCGGTAGGATACGTTTGCTGGCTCGGCCTGGTAGATTGCAGGAAGATATTCCCTTGCCGGCTGCTGGTCCGTCTTCGGCGGAACGATCGCGTGCTCGAACAAGGTGAAATCCTGAGCGCGGACTTCCTGTGATGAGGTCGCGATCATTCCCAAAAAAGCTACCGATATCGCAGTCAGACGATTGAGGCAGGTCATCTCGATTTGTGCTCCATTGATTCGAATCGCAATGGAACATAAATAGAACATGAGCCTGTAGGAAAGCTGCGAATGCTTGCCTTCGGGAGAGGAGAGGAACGCTGATGAGGGGGCCACTTTGCATGCTGAGGAGCTCGCATGTCCCTGTCTATCCAAACTCATCCCAACCGGTCGCTTGTTGAGACCGCTCGCTGCATCTGTGAATCGCGAGGGGGCAAATGGTCCGGCACAAAGGGCATGGCTTGCTGCCCTGCGCATGACGACCGCACGCCCTCGCTCGGTGTGTCGATCGGCCGACAGGCTATCCTCTTCCATTGCTTTGCGGGATGCGATCAGCAGAGCGTACTTGCCGCCTTGGCGCGTGAAGGTTTCGAGGCTCCTGCGCTCTTCTCAGGGTCTAAGGCGGCTGACTTTCCCGAGCCGACCAGAACGCGCAAACCCTCGACGGCAGCGCTGAGGATCTGGCGCGATGCAGAGCGACTGTGTGCCAGTCCGGCAAAGGCATATCTTGAGAGCCGCGGCATCCTCGCCGCATCGTCGGCGCTCCGTTTCCATCCACGGACGCCGCTTGGCCCGAAAGGCCGAACCCGCTTGCTGCCGGCGATGATTGCGGCGGTCAGCCTCGACGAGGGGCCGATTGCCGTCCATCGAACGTTCCTTTCGGGCAATGCCAAGGCCGATTTCGACAAGCCGAAGCGCGCGCTCGGCTCGCTTGGTGAAGCTGCTGTCCGCCTCTTCGCTCCGGCCTCCGGCAAGCTCGGCCTCGCCGAGGGCATCGAGAGCGCGATGTCGGCCTATGCGCTTACCGGCATCCCCGTCTGGGCGACCCTGGGCAATGAGCGCTTCGGCCTCGTCAGCGTGCCGGAGAGCGTGACTGAACTCCATCTCTTCGTCGATCATGACGCTGGCGGCGAGCTGGCTGCGTCGCGTGGCCTGGCTGCCTACGAACAAGAAGGCCGGACGATCCATGTGCGCAAGCCATCCTCCCACGACACCGACTGGAACGACGAACTCACAGCATGGCTGCGCCGCAAAGCGGCGCCGTAGAGGAGAGAGGGCTTCTCGAATTCCTGATCCGGCAGAGGGCGTGTCCCGATGCCCCCATCAGGAGGACGAATTGCCATGTTTCAGTCAGACCTGTTTCCCGCCGGCGAGCAACTGTCGTCAGTGCCCCTGGCCTTCGCCATCGGCGCAAGGATTGCCGCGTTGCTTGCTTCGGGATGCCATCTAACCCGTGCCGATATCGCGGGCCTCTTCGCCGAGGAAGCCGGCGCTTTGGACTGGGGAAGCGCCTGGACCATCGATGACTACAACAACGCCCTCGAGATCGGTGCTCTGCTCTGGCTGCGAGAGTCCTCCCGCATCGATCTGGCGACAAGTGTGCACGAAGCAGAAGCGCGTTTCGACTGGCTCGAAGCAGCTCTGCCTCCACGGCACGTTCGCAGCGAAGCACAGGTCGAGCTCCAGCAGTTCTCGACCCCGCCAATGCTGACCTGGCTGATGGCAAAGGCCGCAGCTATCTCTGCGCACGACACGCTACTCGAACCGTCCGCTGGCAATGGCGCCCTCGCTCTCTGGGGCTGCCTCCAGAACGCTTCGCTGCTTCTCAACGAGATCGATCCGGCAAGACGAGATTGCCTCAGCCACATCTTCCCTGTGGCCACAATCACTACACATGACGGCGAGCTGATCGCCGATCTGCATTGCGGCCCTGTTCCCTCGGTCGTGATGATGAACCCGCCGTTCGCCCGCAGCCAGGAACGCGGCAAGGACGGCGATACCGCGCATCGCCACCTACGCAGCGCAATCCGGGCCGCCGCAAGTGGTGCAAGGATCGTCGCCATCATGCCCGACGGCTTCGATGCTTCCACTTTCGCCAAGGCACACGACGAAGCGTCGCTGCTCCTCGATGTTCGCCTGCAGCAGATGTTTCGCCGAACAGGGACAGGTATCGCCGTTCGCCTGGTCGTGTTCGACAAGACGCCGACTGCGCCTGAGTCAGCGATCACCGGAGATACCGCCGACCTGATCGGACTCCACGAGCTTATCACTGCGCTTCAGCCCCGTGCGCAGATATCGGGCAACATTCATCGTCTGCCAGTCGGCAAACCTGTGCGCCTTGTGGGCAAGACTTCGACCCAACGCACGCCGGTCCGGCCGGTGGCGCCGTTCGCAGCGACACGAGCAGCCACAGCAAATGCGATCGATCTTGCCTATTCGGTCCTCGCCGACCCCGCACCGGTGCCTGAACAGGCAGGCATCTACCTGCCTTACCGGCCCAGTCGCATCGCGTTCGAGGATGCGCCGGTCCATCCTACCCCGCTCGTGGAATCGGTCGCCATGGGTTCGGTCGCGGCACCGCAGCCCGATGTTTGCCCGCGCCTTCCCGCAGGTTGGCAGGCCGACGGCCTTTTGTCCGAAGCGCAATGCGAGACACTGGTCTACGCTGCCCAGGCATTCGCGCGCGACCTACCGGGCCAGTTCAAGGTCAGCCAGGAAGGCACCGCGCTGGAACTGTCCGAAGATGGGCACACCTATCGCCAGGGCTTCTTCCTTGGCGACGGAACCGGAGCGGGCAAGGGACGACAGATCGCAGCGGTCATCATGGACCGCTGGCTCGCTGGCGAACGCCGCCATGTGTGGATCACCAAGAACGAGGCGCTGCTCGAAGATGCACGCCGCGACTGGGAAGCGCTTGGCGGGTTGCCGCTCGATCTCCAGCCGCTCTCGCGCTGGAAACTCGGCAACCCCGTAACGATGTCCGAAGGCATCCTCTTCGTTACCTACCCGACGCTGCGCTCGGGGCGCGCCGAGGATACGCGGCTCGACCAGATCCTTGCCTGGGCGGGCGAGGAATTCGATGGCGTCATCGCCTTCGACGAAGCCCACGCCATGGCCAATGCGCTCGGGGGCTCTTCAACCCGCGGCAAGGTCAAGGGCTCCGAACAGGGCATGGCCGGCCTCAGGCTGCAGAACCATCTCCCGCGCGCCCGCGTGCTCTACGCGTCTGCCACAGGTGCCTCGGATATCGCCAATCTCGGTTACACCTCCCGGCTCGGCCTTTGGGGACCCGAGACCGCCTTTCCGACCCACGAAGCGTTCATGACCGAAATTCGCGCCGGCGGCGTCGCGGCGATGGAGCTTGTCGCCCGCGACCTCAAGGCCCAGGGCCTCTATCTCGCCCGTGCGTTGTCCTTCGCCGGGGTCGAGCACGAAATCCTCGAACACAGCCTGACCGAAGCACAGGTGCGGATCTACGATGCCTATGCCGATGCCTGGGCAATCATTCACCGCAACCTCGAAGCTGCGCTCGAAGCAACCCGCGTGGTCGACGAGGACAGCGGCGATACGCTCAATCGGAACGCCAAGGCTGCGGCGCTGTCGATTTTCGAAGGCACCAAGCAGCGCTTCTTTGCCCAGCTCCTGCTCTCGATGAAACTGCCGAGCCTCATCCCCGCGATGGACGCGGCGCTTGGCGAAGATCATTCGGTTGTCGTGCAGCTGGTCTCGACCGCCGAGGCCATGCTCGACCGGCGCCTTGCCGACCTTAGCGTGGAAGAACGCGAAGCGCTCGATATCGATCTGTCCCCGCGCGAGTATGTCTAATGTTGAGCTCAGCATTAGACGTATTCTTTGCAGTCGCAGTTTATGTCGAGCGTCGCAGCCGGAGGCGCGGGATTGCGTCGGTTCGTCATGATTTTACTCCAGATAATTACCGGTCCTTCGACCTCAACATGTCGAAGGAACCACCATGCCAACAAGAT